>JAPXRJ010000113.1:0-9296 GCA_033813615.1 Microthrixaceae bacterium
GGGTGGCGTCGCCGCCCAGCGACTGGATCGTCCGGGCCGGTGACGGACCGCCCAGAAGCCGGATGACCACCAGCAGCACTGCGGAGAGGACGAGGCCGCCGAGCACGCAGGTCACTGCCGACGACACCACTCCGCCGCCCGACACCACTCCCCCGCCCGACACCACTCCCCCGCCCGACACCACTCCCCCGCCCGACGCTGCTCGCGCCGCGACGGCCACGAGCACCGCGCCGACGCCGGTGGCGACCACGTCGCGCAACACGGGCACGACGACATGGTCGATGCGGGACCCCGAGCGGTGCACTCGTGCTCGGACCGCCAGTCCGAGCACGACGGCGCCGACGAGCTGCGCCACGCCATAGCCCACCCCCAGCGCAGTGATCCGGTCGACGTCGGGCACCACCGCGACCAACGCCGCCATCGCGACGGTTCCCGTCACGGCGACTCCGATGTTCACGAGCGTCGGCGTCCGGGTGTCCTGATAGGAGTACGCCACTCTCGTCAGCAGCAGCATGAGCGCGAACCCGGGGACGCCGACGGCGAACCCGGCGATCGCTCCCGACACCTCGAGCACCCGGTCCGACGCGTTGCCCAGCGCGATCACATGCGCGATGGGACCGGCGAGCGCAACGAGCGCACCGGTCGACGCGATCGTGAACAGGCACACGGATCGGACCGTCCGACCGACCTCGGCGCCGAAGTCGCTCCACTGCTCCTTCCGGGCGAGACGGGTGAGGTCCGGGAAGGCGGTGGTGAACACCGGAACGGCGAACAGCGACACCGGCAGCATGAACAGGACGTAGGCAAGTTGGTACACGACCACGCCACCTTCGCTCCCGTTGGCCAGGTAGAGGACGGCAACCAACAGCGCCTGTGACGCCCCCAGGAAGCCGGCGGCCCACGCTCCCTGGCGAGCGAGGCGCCGCAGCACCGGGTGACGGAAGCGGAACGTCGGTCTCAGGTGGAACCCGTCGCGCCACGCAGCGAGCACCGGCACCGCGCAGAACGCGACGACGCCGAGCAGGGTGCCGATCGCCAGGGTCAGCTTCTCGGGGGTGCTCAGATCGAGCGACGGCGCAGCACCGCCACGCATGACGGCGAACAGGAGGTACGTCCCGATCACCACCACGTTGTTGATCGTCGGTGCGAACACCGGTTGCCAGAAGTGTCCGGTCGCGTTGAGCACCGCGGCGGCGACCATCGACGCCCCGTAGAACAGGACCTGCGGAAGGAAGAACCACAGGAAGAAGGTGCCGAGCTGCACCTCGGCCGCCCGGATGGCCGCGTCGTCCACGCCGGAGACCAGCATCTCCATGATCCACGTGCCGGCAACCAGCCCGACGGCGACCACCGCCGCGAGCAGGGCGAGCACCGCGCCGAGCACCACGCCGGCGGTCTCCTCGGCCTCCTTGCGGGTGTGGCCGTCGACGGCGTCGACCATGATCGGGATCAGCACCGATTGCAGCACGCCGGCGGCGAACAGCTCGAAGAGGATGTTCGGGATGGTGTTGGCGCTCTGGTAGGTGTTGCCCAGGTAGGACGTGCCGAGCACGGCCGCCACGACGACGATCCGACCGAACCCGGTGAGGCGACTGACGGCCGTGAACACGGCCATCGAGCGGGCGTTGCGGTTGCGCACGGCGACGGTGGCCGTCCCGCCTCCCGACGCCGGCGCCGGTGATGGCTGCGGGCTCACGAGGCCGGCACCGTCGGGAACGGCGCCGTCGCCCCCGATCCGATGCCGTAGTGACCCACCCGTCCGCTGTCACGCTGCTCCGCCGTGGCATAGACCACGGCGATCCGCCCGAACGCCTCTTCGGCGTCGTCCACGGTGCTCAGCGCGTCCGACGCGTCGCCCTCGCGGAGGTTCCGGACGAGCGCACCGCGCTCGGCTTGATCGGCGGTCGTCGCCCTCGCCTGACCAGCAGGCCGTGGTGCCCGGGTCTCCGCGACCACCAACGTCCGTGGCGCCCGATCCGCCTCGGCGGTGGCCAAGGGCTCGATCACCGTGCTCGGATCCTCCGCCGCGTCGCCGACCAGCACATAGCGGAACCCGCTGCCCATGGGGAAGCGCTGGGCGCCCGATGCGTCGGCACCGGTGTCCACCACGGTGAGCACGCCAAGGTCGGCGAGCGCGCCCAGGTAGGCGCGGGCCTCGTCCGCGTTGGTCGGCGCCGGGACCACGCCGGACTCTGCCGGTGTCGTCGTCGTCGGGCCCGCCACCCCTTCGGGAGCACCTTCGGGCACCCCCTCGGCCGTCGCCGGGGGTGAGGCCGACAGCAGCGCCAGGGCCGTGCCCAGATCCGTCGCGATGCGCGCCCGGATCTGATCGCGACCGCCTCGGAGACCCAGGCGCGTCCGCGCCGCGGCGAGATCCTGGTCCGACGGGTCCGACAGCGGCGGCAGGAGCCGAACCGTCCCCGCCAGCTGCGCCCCAGACGCACCCAACGACCCGCGAAGTGCGTCGATGACGTCCGCCGACACGTCGTCGGTCGACACCACGACCACGGGCACGTCCGGCAGTTGCCCCGCCAGCGCCTCGCTCCCCTCGCCAGCCAACGCCTCAGCCTGACGGTCCGATTCGGCCAGCTGGTCGCTCGTCGCCCCGAGCTCCGCACCGCGACGTCGATAGCCCTCGTCGAGGTCGTCGACGCGACCGCGCAGCGAGTCGACGGTCGCCCGATCGATGAACGACGCCCCCATGGCCACACCGACCCCGAGCGCGAGGAACACAGCGACCAGGCTGATCAGGTGGAACCGGAAGTTGATCACGTCGCCTCGTTCACGTCGGTCGTGTGGAGTTCGTTCACGTCAAGCTCGCTCACGCCACGACGGGCAGCGCCACCAGCCCGGTGAGCAGCACCCAGTTCGCTCTGATGAGCAGTCGGATCGGCTCGCTGATCAGGATCACGACGCCCATCGCGAACAGCGCGGCCAGGACCAGCAGCAGGAGATCGCGCTTGCGCACCCGCCCCTGGTAGAGACGGCTCACGCCCTTGGCGTCGACGAGGATCGGACCGACCTTGATGCGGGTGACCATCGTCGAGGCCATGCCGGCACGTCCCTTGTCCAGGAAGTCGACCATCGACGTGTGGGTGCCGACGGCGACGATCAGGTCCGCACCCTTCTCGTAGGCGAGCAGCATCGCGATGTCCTCGCTGGTGCCCGACGCCAGGAACAGGTGGTGGTCCAACCCGAGGGCATCCAGGCGCTCGGCACCCGGCGCCCGCCCATCCCGGTAGGCGTGCACGACGAGCTCGGCACCGCTGCGCAGGGCCTTCTCCGACACCGAGTCCATGTCGCCCACGATCACGTCGGGGGTCACGCCTTCGTCGAGCAGCGCGTCAGCTCCCCCGTCGACCGCCACGACCACCGGGCGCATCTCGCGCAGGTAGGCCGTCCGCCGCAGCAGGCCCAGGTCCTCCTTGTAGCCGTGGCCCCGCACCACGATCAGGACCTGGCGCCCGGTCCAGTCCTGGTCGATGTCGGGCAGCTCGAGATCGTCGTCGATGAGGTCGGTGTTGTGCTCGAGGTACTCGACGGTGTTCTCGACGAACCGGTTCAACTCGACGCCGAGCGTGGCCCGGCTGCGCTCGTGGATCTCCAGGATCGCCGCCTCGTCCTGGCGGACCCCGGTGGCGACGACCTCCCCGGCTCGGCGGACCACGTCGCCGTCGATCGTCACCACGTCGCCCTCGGCGAGCCGATCCATGACCTCGGGGCCGAACTGGTCGATCAGGGGGATCCCGGCCCGCAGCAGCAGCAGCGGGCCTTCGTTCGGGTACCGGCCCGACGACGACGCCGCCACGTTCAGCACCACGGCGGGTCCGGCAGCGACCAGGCTCTCCGCGGCGACGCGGTCGATGTCGAGGTGGTCGATGACCGCGACATCGCCCGGATCGAGGCGGTTCACCAGCTCCTTGGTACGTCGATCCAGGCGAGCCGGCCCGCTGATCAGCGCCGGTTCGGCCTCGGCATCACGTCGCCGGAAGATGCCCGACATCATCGACCCCTGCGACGGGCGGACGTGGCGAGCAGCTCCTCGGCGTGGTCCCTGGCCGTGGAGGAGTCCGGGCGACCGGTCATCATGCGGCTCAGCTCGATCACACGGTCGTCGTCACCGAGCTGCTCGACGACCGTGACGGTGGCGTCGTCGTCGGCTCGCTTCGACACCAGCAGCTGCTGGTCGGCGAACGCCGCGACCTGGGGCAGGTGCGTGACCACGAGCACCTGGCGGTCGACGGCCAAGCGCGCCAGCGCGGCACCGACGGCGGTCGCCGCCTCGCCGCCGATGCCGGCGTCGACCTCGTCGAAGACCATCACGTCGGGACCGCCGCTCAACACCAGCCGCAGCGCCAGCATCACGCGGCTCAGCTCGCCACCCGAGGCAACCTTCGACAGACCGCCGAGCGGAGACCCCGGGTTGGTGGACAGGCGGATCTCGACGTCATCACCGGCGCCGGGCGCGTCGGGACGGTCGTCGACGGCCACCTCGATCCGGCTGGCGGGCAGCGCCAGGTCGCACAAGATCTCGACGAGTCGTTCCGAGAGATCCGGCGCGGCGGCACGGCGGGCCGCTCCGACCCGCCGACCCTCGGCGAGGACGGCAGCGCGGGCCGTCGCCAGCTCCGCTTCGACCGCCGCTCGGGTGGCATCGAGCGACGTCAGCTCCTCGAGTCGCTCTCGGGCCTGTTCGGCGTGAGCGAGGACCTCCTCCAGGTCGTCGCCGTACTTGCGACGCAGCTCCACCAGCCGGTGGCGGCGCTCACGGATGGCCGCCAGGCGCTCGTCGTCCGGCTCGATCGCGTCCGCCCGGATCCGCAGCTCGGCCAGCACGTCACGCAGCTCGGGACCCACACCCTCCAACCGCAGCACCTGATCCTCGAACGGGATCCGCCCGCGCAGCGCCTCGACGGCGGCGGCAAGGGCATCGAGCACCCCGCCGTCGGCGCTCAGCAGCTCGACCGAGGCAGCGGCGGCCTCACGGTGCGCGACCGCATCAGCGAGGACGTCCTCCTCCTCGGACAGCTCCCGGTCCTCACCCGGCCGAGGCGCAGCATCGTCGATCTCGACGATCTGGTACCGCAGCAGGTCGATCTCGCGGGCACGCGCCCGCTCATCGCCGCCGAGGTCCGCCAGACGCTCCTCGAGCGCAGCGACGGTCGTCCGGGCGGACCGCAAGGGTGCCACGTCGATGCCGGCGAACCGGTCGAGCGCGTCGCGCTGGTGTCGCCGGGCCAGCAACGCCTGCTGGGCGTGCTGACCGTGGATCTCGATGGATCGCCCGGCGAGCTCCGCAAGGCCCGACGCGGTCGTGAGCTGCCCGTCGAGGTAGGAGCGCGAGCGACCCGACGCCGGCACGACGCGCCGCAGCACCCACTCGGCGTCGAGCTCGGGGTCCCCGGACGGGTGCAGCGCCCCGTCGAACAGGCCCTCGACGACCGCTTCGGGGGCGCCGGGGCGCACCCGCGACGCGTCGGGCCGGGATCCGCAGAGCAGTCCGAGCGCCTCGACCACCATCGTCTTGCCCGCACCGGTCTCTCCGGTCACGGCAGTCAAACCACGGTGGAGCGGGATCCGGGCCTCGGCGATCACCCCGAGGTTCCGGACGGCGAGTTCGACGAGCATGTCTGCGGGAGCGTAGAGGATCGGACCTCAGCGAGGGCCAAGGTGGAACTTCTCCCTGAGAACCGAGTGGAAGTCCCGCTCTCCGAAGGTCACGAGCCGGGCTGGGCGCGGGCTCGCCCTGATGCGCACGGCGTCTCCCGGCGCGAGGTCGGCGAAGGAGCGACCGTCGACCGACACGCTGGCGGGACGGTCGCCCTGGACGCTGACACGAACCTCGCAGTCGGGTCGCAGCACGATCGCCCGGTCGAACAGCATGTGCGCAGCGACCGGTGCCATCAGGATCGCCCGGTGACGGGGATCCACGATCGGACCCCGGACCGAGAACGCGTACGCCGTCGATCCCGTCGGTGTGGCCAGGATCAGGCCGTCGGCGACGTAGGAGGTGAACGGTCGGCCGTCCAGACCGATCTCGAGGCGCACCGTGTGACCCATCTCGGACTTCTCGACGACGACCTCGTTCAGCGCCGTCGAGGTCGATGCGCCATCCGTGCGATCCGCCCGATCCGGCCTGTCGGGGAGCACCGCCTCCACCCGCATCCGCTCCTCGAGCGTGTAGGAACCCGAGAGGAAGCGCTTCAGCGCCACCCGCACACCCGACGGCTCGACCTCGGTGAGGTAGCCCAGCTGGCCGAGGTTGACCCCGAGGACGGGGACGTCCTCCGACGCCGCCAGCTCGGCGGCCCGCAGCATCGTCCCGTCGCCTCCCAGGCTCAGGACCAGATCGCAACCGACGGCGAGCTCATGGGACGGCACCGCCAGCTCCGCGTCGCCGGCGACCGCCGCGTCCTCGGCCACGACGCGCACCTCGTGGCCGCGCTCGAGGAGCCACGCGACGGTCGAGCGGGCCAACTCACCGGCCCGCTCCCGGTGCAGCACGAAGCCGAACGCGCTCACGACGAGCGCTCCTCCGAGGTCGCGCGCGCTTCCGCGACCTCGCGCTCCTCCGCGGTCGAGAGCGACGCGGCGGCGGCTGCGAGGGCCGCGTCGAGGACCGCTTCGACCTGCTTCGGCGACGACACCTCCGTCGACGAACCCGGCGCCGACTCGACACGACGCAGGTGGACGAGGAACTCGGTGTTGCCGTCGGCGCCGTGGAGGGGCGAGACCATGACCCCCATGATGGCCGCTCCCGCTTCCTGGGCAGCGTCCAGCACGCCGTCGACCGTGCGCCGCCAGACCTCAGGGTCGGTGATGACGCCCCGACCGCGGGCCGCCTCCTGTCGTCCGGCCTCGAACTGGGGCTTCACGAGCAGCACCAACCAGCCGCCCGGCCGGGTCGAGCCGACGAGCACGTCGATCACGGCGCGCAGCGAGATGAACGACAGGTCAGCGACCACGGCGTCGTAGGGGACGACCGTCGTCGGATCCAGGTGCCGGACGTTGGTCCGCTCGACGACCTCGACGCGGGGGTCCGCCCGCAGCTTCTCGTGCAGCTGGCCGTGCCCGACGTCGAGTGCTGTCACCGCGAGCGCGCCCCGCTGCAGGAGGCAATCGGTGAAGCCTCCGGTGGAGGCGCCGGCGTCGAGAACCCGCAGCGCCTCGGGATCGATCCCGAACCTCTCGAGTGCAGCCTCGAGCTTGTTGCCACCCCGACCGACGAACTGCGGTGGCGGACCGGCGAGCACGACGGGTTCGCCGGCGTCCACCATGCGGGCCGGCTTGTCGGCCACCGATCCCGACACGATCACCTGACGGTCACCGATCAGGCGTGCAGCGACGCTCCGCGACGGGGCCAGGCCGCGCCGCACCAGCTCGGCATCCAGTCGTCGGCGCACCCGGCAAGGCTACCGACGACTGGGTTCGACGCCGGTGACAGCGACCAGCGCTGCCAGGTCATCGGCCACCTTCCACGGCGTCGGCTCCACCGGCAGATCAGCCACTGCGGTCACCCCGCTGAGCACCAGAGCGAACCTGGCCCCGAGCGTGACAGCCAGTCCGCCGTCGGTCTCCGGCTTGTCGCCCACGACCACGTCCACATGTCCGTGTCGCTCCACGATGACGTCGGCCATCGACCGGTGCGGCTTGCCCGTCACCGTCGGCGACCCGCCTGATGCGGTCGCGACCGCTGCGACCAGCGCTCCGTTGCCCGGAAGCAGCCGCGGGCCGGCGGGACCGGACGCCGGGAAGGTGGCGTCGTCGTTGGTGGCCAGGAACCGAGCTCCGGCTCGGATCGCATCTGCGGTGAGCCCGACCCGTGAGCGGTCCCAGTCGTCCATCGCCCCGACGACGACCACGTCGACGGGCGGCACCGGGCCCCCTTCGTCGAGGTCCGCCACCCCGACGGCGGCCAACCCCCGCTGCTGCAGATACCTGATCAGCGTCGGGTCACCGAGCACCAGCACCGCTTCTGCACCGGCGCACTCGGCGACCACCGCGTCGCCCGAGGTGACGACGGGGCAGTCCGGGACGCCCATCGACCGGAGTTGACGCACCTTCGACTCCGGCGACATGGCGTGGTTGGTGCAGAACACCACTCGGTCGCCCCGCTCGAGGAGCAGGTCGATCGCAGCGGGCGACCCCTCGATCGATCGGTCGCCGCGCCACATGACCCCGTCGAGATCGATCGCCCACAGCGCCACGACCGGGCAGTCTTGCAGGCGCCGATGGAAGGCCCACGACCACCAACCGCCGTGGCGCACCGGCGCCGAGCTGCCTCGGACATCCGAGCACCCCGTGTGGCCCCCCGCGAGCGGCTGTGCGATCCTGTCCCGACACGTCGCGCCAGCCCTGCAGGAGGACCCCTCGTGGACGAGCAGCAGCTCAACAAGATCAAGAACGATCCCGGCTTCATCGCCGCCCTGGACCAGAGCGGTGGCTCGACCCCCAAGGCCCTCAAGCTCTACGGCATCGAGGAGGCGGAGTACTCGGGCGAGGACCAGATGTTCGACCTCATCCACCAGATGCGGTCGCGGATCATCACCAACCCGGCGTTCAACGGGAGCCGCATCGTCGGCGCCATCCTGTTCGAGCAGACGATGGACCGTCAGATCGACGGCAAGGGCACAGCCGAGTTCCTCTGGGAGGACAAGGGCGTCGTGCCGTTCCTGAAGGTCGACAAGGGCCTGGCCGACGAGGTCGACGGCACCCAGTTGATGAAGCCGATCCCCGGGCTGGACGACCTGCTGGAGCGGGCCAGGACCCACGGGGTCTTCGGCACCAAGATGCGCTCGGTCATCAAGTCCGCCGACGCCGAGGGCGTCACGGCGAACGTCGCGCAGCAGTTCGAGATCGCCAAGCAGATCCTGGCTCACGGGCTCGTCCCGATCATCGAACCCGAGGTCGACATCAACAGCACCACCAAGGCGGAGGCCGAGAAGCTGTTGAAGGACCGCATCCTCGCCGAGCTCGACGATGTCGATGGCCAGATCATGCTGAAGCTCACCCTCCCCGAGGAGGACGGCTTCTACAGCGAGCTGGTCGAGCATCCCAAGGTGCTGCGGGTCGTCGCTCTGTCGGGCGGCTACGACCGCAACGAGGCCAACGCCCGTCTGTCGCGCAACCCCGGCGTGATCGCCAGCTTCTCCCGGGCCTTCACCGAGGGCCTGTCCGCTCAGCAGGCCGACGCCGAGTACACCGCCGCGCTCGATGCCTCGATCCAGAGCATCTTCGACGCGTCGAGCACCTGATCGCCCTTCGGCCACGACACCGTCCTGCGAACCCGCCACGTC
>JAPXRJ010000114.1:0-9025 GCA_033813615.1 Microthrixaceae bacterium
AACCGGCAGCCCGGCCCACCGACGATCTCCGCCGAGTGCTCGCCGTCAGCAGCGCCAAGCAGACCGCCCACGACCGCGGAGGTCTCGGGATCTGAGGCTGAAGTCCTCGTCTCCTCAGCAGCGGCGTCTCGAGCGGTTCTCGATGCGCTCGGCGTCGATCCGCGGTTCGTCGCCGCCGAGGTCGTAGCGACGACCGGCGCGAGGTGGGCCAAGACGGCGAACCGCAGCGTCGTCGGAATCATGAACGAGTTCGGCTTCCTCGCCGAGGTCGATCGTGAGCACGACCGCAGCAAGGATCTCGTCTCGATGGCCGTCCGACTCGCCGCCACCCCGTGCAGCCCGCTCTACAACCGCCACTCGTTCCCCGACCGCGAACTGGCCGCACTCGTGGTGCCCATCTTCCGGACTGACCGGCTACGAGAGTGTCACTCGCCGAGGAGCTCAACCTCGATGTCTGCAGCGCTCGCGTCGGCCATCCGACGCATCAGCTCGTGGCTGTACCGCTCGAACTCGGCGAGCGAGATCCGGTGGTGGGTACCGACCTTCGTCGCCGTCAGGTCGCCGTCAGCGATCCGGCGCAGAACCGTCGACCGGGACATGGCGAGACGCCTGGCCACCTCGGCGGGCGTCAGCAGCTCCACCCGGGACGACATCTCGACCAACTCGCCGTTCTCCTTCGCCGCGTTCAAGAACGCTCGAATGGCCTCCCAGTCGTCGTCCGACAGATCGGCCGGATTGATCGTCAGCGAGCTGCTCACAGCATCAGGCTACGCCGAGATGGGCACTTGAACGGCCACAAGTGACCAATCCGGCTGTCGGATCCGTAGGTGTTCGGGCCATCTTACTAAGAACGTAAGAACAGGCAGATCCTTGACAGCGAGTGCCGCCCCAGCAAGGCTCTAGACGTGGCTCAGACCACGCTGCGCGATCTGCCCGACCACCTGTTGTCGGAGGGCACGAGCTGGTTCACCGCGTCCGAGGCCGCAGATGCCGCCGGAATACCCCTGGCCCACGTCTATCCCGGCCTGAAGCGGTTGATGGACCGCAAGCTGGTCTTCTCGCCGGCACGGGGGTTCTACGTCCCGATCCCACCGGAGTTCCGCACCTGGGGTTCGGTGCCGGCCACGCACTTCGTCGACGCGATGATGCGCCACATGGACCGCCGCTACTACGTCGGCCTGCTGTCGGCCGCTGAGTTGCACGGAGCCGCGCACCAGCGGCCCCAGGTGTTCCAGGCGATGGTCGAGCGACCACTCGCGGACCGGCGCAACGGCCGGACCCGGTTGAGCTTCCACGTACGGTCACGACTCGCCGAGGTCCCCACCCAGCAGCTGACCACCCCGACGGGCCAGCTCGTCGTGTCCACCCCGGAAGCGACGGTGCTCGACCTGGCCTCCCGGCCCGCCGACGCCGGCGGACTCGACAACGTGGCCACCGTGCTGGTGGAGCTGGCCGAGGAAAGCGCTATCGACATCGCCTCGCTGGCAGCGGCGACCGCGTCGTCGACCGTCTCGGCGCTGCGACGGGTCGGCTGGATGCTCGATCGGTTCACCGACGTCGATGTGAGCGGACTGCGCGAGATGGCGAGTGCCTCAGCCCCGACCATGCTCGACCCTCACGGGGGCCGTCGAGGCCCGATCGATGCCGAATGGGGCCTGATCGTGAACACGTCCGTGGAGCCTGAGGCGTGATCGCCGCGGCGCACATCACCCAGTGGGCGAAGCACGCCCCGTGGCCGACGCGCGAGCAAGTGGAGCAGGACCTGGTGCTGTCGCGACTCATCGCAGAGATCGCCAACCATCCGCTGCTCGGTGACGAGCTGGTGTTCCGGGGAGGCACCTGCCTCCACAAGCTGCACCTCACGACCCCTCGTCGCTACAGCGAGGACCTCGACTACGTGCGGGTGACCAGTACCGGGATCGGCCCTGTGCTCGACGCGCTGCGCGAAGTTGGCGGCGTGGTCGGCCTCGAGGCCCGTACGCAGGTGACCCAGCACCCCAAGGTTCAGTTCCGAAGTGAGTTCGCCTCTGGCGCTCGGATGCGCATCAAGGTCGAGATCAACACCTACGAGACCAGCCCGGCCCGACCGCTCGTGCGGATCCCGTACGTCGTTGAATCGCCGTGGTGGAGCGGCCGGGCGGACGTGCAGACCTTCACGTCACCAGAGCTGGTAGCGACCAAGCTGCGGGCGCTCCACCAACGCCGCAAGGGCCGCGATCTGTTCGACCTATGGCTGGCGTTGACCGAGATGCACCTCGACCCGGCGGAGATCGTCGCGTGCTTCGCGCCGTACCGGCCCGAGGGGTACGACCGTGCCGCGGCCGAAGCGACTCTGGCCGAGCACGTGTCTCACCCCGGTTTCCGCGGCGACTTGACCGCGCTCACCGAGATGCCCGCCGACTACGACATCGACGCCGCGGCCGTCCTCATCACGGCCGAGCTGCTCGCTCGCCTCTGAGGACCGACGGCACTCGACCTACCAGTCCTCGGTGGCAGCGGTGACGGTGGCACCAAGGTCGCCACGCACGCCGACGTAGCGGGAGAGCGTGAACGCTGCATTGGCGTGGCCGAGGAGCGTGGCGACCACCGCCGGGTCGAGGCCCACGTCGAACAGCAGCCAGCAGGCCGCCACGTGTCGCAGGTCGTGGGGATGCCACACCGCTGCGGTCGGTCGCTTCATCGGCCAGCCGGCCTCCCGAGCCGCCCGTGCCCAGACCCGCTGGAACCACCGGCGGTTCGCGAAGCCGCCATCACGTCCAGGGAACAGCAGGCCCTCGGGTCCGCGCTCGATCTCGGCCCGTCGTGCCCACGCTTCGAGCGGCTCGACGAGGCTGGCGGGGAACGTCGTCACCCGCCGCTGGCGGTTCTTGGTGCCCTTGATGGCCAGTCCCTGGCGTGACTGCTCGACGGCCCGATGGACGCGGATCACGCGCTGCGGATCGAAGTCGACGTCGACGGGACGGAGCGCGATCAGCTCGCCCCAGCGGACACCCGACCGGTGCTTGAGGCGCATCGCAAGCGCCCAGCCGTGGTGGCCGGCCTCATCGAGCGCGGCGAACAGCCGCTCGCAGTCCTCGTCGGTCGGCAGCGACGCTCGAGGGATGAAGCCGAGCGACTGGCCCTGCACCTCCACGCTCGGGCTGTAGCGGACGAGCCACATCGGATCGGCCTCCCGCGCCAGCCACCGGTTCTTGAAGGCGAACGTGACGAGCGCGCGCATCGCCGAACCGACGTTCTGCACGGTCGACGGCGCGAGCACCCGGCGAGCGGCGTCGAGCACCAGCTCCGAGTCCGACGGCGTCCACGACGCCAACGGATGCTCGCCGAGGACCGGCCGCACCCACATGCGCAGCAGGTACTCCTGGCGTTCGGCGTAGCGGGTCGAGCGCGACCCGAGGCTCGCGACGTAGCGGTCGATCAACCCGCCAACTGTCGACGGCGCCGGCAGCCGACCGGGTGTGATCGCCGAGGACGACTGGAGCTTCTCGAGCTCGCGAGCCCGACGGCGTGCCGCGTTCTCGGTGGTGAACTTCTGGCTCACCCGGGCTCCGTCGACTCCGGGAGCGACCACCCGGTAGCGCGGCTCGGCCTCGGTGGGTGCGTAGATGCGGGTGCCGAACTCGAACGACACGAGGGGCTTGCGGTAGCGGCGGCTGGCGACCATGTCGGAACTTCCTCCTTCGGGCACGAACGCCCAGAGACAGAAGGAAGCTCGACGACACCAGATCACACACCCAGGAGCTTCGACGGGTTTGTGCCCAGATTGTGCCCACCTCGGCCCGGCGAGGTCAACGGCTGGAAGCGCGAGAACCCAGGTGGAACAAGGCTTCTCGGCCCTGCAAGCGCCCCGCTCGACGGCGCCGTGATCGCCGTTGCCGATCCCTCTCAAGGTGGCGGCACGGGTTCGAATCCCGTTGGGGGTGCTCGACAGAATCCCCTGCGCTCGCAGGGGATTCTTCGGTTCCGGGGCCAGGTTGATGCTGACGCGACAAGTCCGCGCCCCGCGGAAAACCCGCGGCCCCTGCGGGGCGCTCGGCTGGATCCGGCCTCGTGTCGTCGCCGTTCGCCGATGTCCGCAAGCCTTCGACCAGGTCGTCGAGCCGTTCTGCCAGGGCTCTATCTCGATCGGCTGCCGCCTTCTGGTAGCGGATCGCTGCGGACGTGGTGGAGTGGCCGAGCCGGGCCATCACCTCACGCATCGTCGCCCCCTGCTGCGTGGCGATCGTGCCGGCGGCGTGGCGCAGATCGTGGAAGTGCACCTCGTTCAGACCGAGCGCCGAACGCGCCGCACGCCACTCGCGCTGGAACCAGCCATCGCTAATGAGGCCGCCTGCTTCGCCGGGGAACAGCGGGTCGTCGGGGTCGCCGCTGACGAAGGCCCTCAGGTGGGCATCGATGGCATCGAGCACGAAGCGAGGGAGTGTGACCGTGCGCTGACTCGAATCGGTCTTCGTCGTCTTGCGGCGGGAGCGCTTGTCGATCGACTCCCGCACGGTCAGGGTGCCGTGCAGACGGTCGTAGCTGCGGAGTCGGAGGGCCCGCAGCTCGCCGTAGCGCAGGCCGGCGAACCCGGCGACGAGGATCATCGGGCGGATCCGGGCGTGGGCGATGTCAGCGAGCGCCAGGACGACCTCGGCGGGCACGAAGGGGCGCTCGGTGTGTGGATCGGATCCGGCGCCCTTGATGCGACACGGGTTGCGGGGGATCAGGTCGTCCTCGACGGCGGTAGCGAGGATGGCGTGCATGATCCGGTAGGCGCGCGAGGCGGTCGACGGGATGCGTTCGCGCAGCGGGCGGTGCCAACGGCGGATCTCGTCGGGGGTGAGCCGGCCGATCGGGGGGCCGCCGAACGTGGGGTACACGTGGCGTACGAGCGTCTCGGCGTAGTTGTCACGAGTGGTGGGCGCCAAGGACCGACCCTCGAGCCACTGCTCGGCGTAGCGGTGGAACGGGATGCGCCCACCGGTCGGGTCGTACGCGATGCCGCGGCTCTGGGCGGCCTCGGTCTGCGACTTGAACGCCTTCGCCCGCTCCAGCGAGTCGAAGCGCCGGGAGCGTTCGGTCTGGCCCGGTGCGGGTCGCCACCGCACTTCGTAGCGGACACCTCGGGCGGTGTTGAGTCGACGGATCGACGCCATGGCCGGACGCTACCGGCTGACGCCGACACCGTCGCCGGCCCGTCGCCGCTCGACGAATGCGTGCACCGCGTCGAGCGGCACGCGAGCGGCTCGGTTGATGTGCACTACCTCCAGCTCGCCGGCAGCGATGAGCTCGTAGGTCAGCGTCCGCCCGATTGACAACATGCGCGCCGCCTCCGGGATCGTGAGCAGGATCGGCGGTTGCTCGAAGAGCGACAGCTGTTCCATGTCCTACCTATGCGCGCCGCGGGTGTGCGACGAGGAGGAGTTCTCCGTGTCGGCTGCCGATGGTCAGGATGACCACGCCCATCGCCCCCTGTGGTCAGGCGTGTGTTCAGGCTCCTGTTCAGGGATGACCATCAGGTCGGGTTCTCGAGTGTTCCGCGAGCGCCAGAGACGCGCCGGACCCGCTCCTCGTAGGTTCGGGGGATGCCGAGCGAGCAGACCGAGACCGAACATGAGGTACTCACCCGCTACCTGGGTCCGCCGGACGTGGTCGACCACGGCGGCACGCAGCTGGTACGGGAGTCCAGCTTGCACGCTGCCCTCCGTGACTGCCGGCCGTTGCAAGGGCGCGACGTGGCGACCGGGATGCTCGCGGCGGGAGACGGCGCCCCGAGCTGGATCGGCGCAATCGGGTACCTCTGCGTGGTCGATCAGCTGAGCAGCGCCGTGCGCCATGCCTCCCCCACATCCAGATCACGGACAGAAGCGGATGCCCCCGACAACTACCGCGTGCTCTACGACTTCACCGATCTCGATTCCGGGTCGATTGAGGCGCTCTACGGACTCCGCTGCTCGTTGGCCCACGACTACAGCCTCGCCAACCGCAAGCCCGGCATCCCTGCCCGACAGCACGTGTTCCATCTCACAGGCGATCCCGGCGAGGTGGCCAACCTGCCGACATCCGAGGATCTGCGGTGGACCGGAGAATGGGCAGAGAGCGACACGGCGTTCGAACCCACCGAGGTGAGCCTGCGAGCGGTCGGTGACCTTGTGGAGGAGGTCGTCGGCACCGTCCGGGCTGAACACCGAGCGGGCAACGTCCAGATCGCACTTCCAGGCGGCCGGGCGGAGATGAACCGCCGGTACTTCTTCCTGCACAACGACTTCAGCGTGCTCGGGACGAGCTTGTCCACAGAGACGCCGCCAGCGAGCGGTAGGCCGATGGTCGGGGTCGCCGACCTCGCTCGCTCCAACCGTGCCATGCGACGCCACCCGGCGTGAGGGCCAGCCTGGACGACACAGCTCATGGGCTGAGTGCGCCACTGGCCTCGGTGAAGCTGGTCGGCTGGTGGAGTGCGCCTGTCGTGGAGGAGGTGGTCAGGGAGCGGCACAGGCTGGCAAGTTGCGCAGAGCGCATCTTGCGAACGTGAGCGGACGACGATCGACGGACAGGCTGGACCACGCCGTGGGGTGCCTGGAGCGACGACCACCCCGTCGTCGTGTGACGTCGATCACCGCGAAACGACTGGTGCTCGTACCGATCGGGGACATGCTGACGACGGTCAGCATGTCGCGACCGGCCGCAGCTTGTTCCGCTTGCGGAACAAGCCAGTCTGTGCCACTCCCTGACCAACCTGATCGAAGGGAATCGATCGTGCGGACGGAGGGTCGATTATGCCGAGGGGGAGTAGCCTTGACCATGAGGTTCAGATCATGAGCGACGCTGCACAACCTGCCGAGCCCACCGGATCCGCCGGACTCCCTCGCGACCTGACCGAGGATGAGCTTGAGGATGCTACGGTGTTGGAGTCGGTCGACGATCTGCTGATCGAGGACCTCACCGACGTCGAGGCCGACGCCTTCTACGCCGCCCTCGACGCGTGAATCGAGTTCTGGTCGACACCGGGGTCTTCAGCGCGTCTCTCTCGCTCCGGCGACGGGAGCGCTTCGAGAAGCACGTCCGGGCGATGAGCGGCCGCAGCATCTTCCTTGCTGCGCAGACCATCGCCGAGCTGCGCTTCGGTGCGCTGGTCGCGGGGTGGGGCGATGCTCGTCGGCTCCGGTTGGAGACCGCGATCGCAGCCACGACGATCGTTCCGGTCTCGGACGCGCTGATCTCCGAGGCCGCCGAGCTCCGCTTCGAGTGTCGCCGCGTTGGGCACCCGCTGGCCGCCGAGTCACATGCCGCCGACTTGTGGATCGCGGCGAGTGCCCGCCACATCAGCGCGCCGCTGCTGAGCGCCGACTCGATCTTCGAGAATGCACCCGGCGTCGCCCGGGTGACCCTGTGAGGCGACTTCTCATCGGTTCGCCAAGATGAGGATCCTCCGCTGACGTCCGTCGCCGCAGAGTGGACCTTCAAGTTCGACATCACGACCTGGGGCTGGATCCATCTGGTCCTCGGGATCGTCATCCTCGTGTCCGGCTTCGGCATCTTCACCGGCAATGCCGCCGCGCGCACCGTTGGTGTCATCGTCTCCGGGCTCAGCGCAGTGGTGAACTTCCTGTGGCTGCCCTGGTACCCGATCTGGGCCACCATCGTCATCGCCCTCGACGTCGCCATCATCTGGGCACTCACCGCGCACGGTCGGGACATCCAGCGGATCTCCGACGTAGCCTGAGCCTGGATCCACCGACCGGCATGTGGGACGGGCTGATCGTTCGTGACGGCTGGCGGTGCTCGCCGGTGGGGGCCGGAGGTTGGTGTCGGGGCGCGGTGAAGCTGCGGTCGCGGGTCGTTGTTTGTCAGCACGTGAAGGGCGTCTGCGGTGTGCCGGCCCGCGGTGGCTGGTCAGCCTGACGGTGCTGGGATGGCTCGGAGCGTTTCGAGGATGCCGGTGAACTGTTCGGCCCAGGGCCAGCGGGTGGGCAGGTGCAGGGTGCGGGTCCGTCCGCTGGTCGTGATCCGTCCAGCGACGGCGAACAGGCGGCGTCGCATGGTCTTCGCGACTCGTGGGCCGTGTTCGCCGCTGCCCAAAGCGAGGCTCCAGCGCATGAGGTTGTGCGCGACGGTCGCGAACACTGCCCACGCGGCGTTCGCTTGGAACACTCCCGACGGACATTGGTTCAACCCTGCGCCCTGCTTGAGGTCGCGGATCGCGAGCTCGACCACCGCGTGGGCCCGGTGATGCTCATCGACGTCGACCGCGCTGCCCGCGCAGTCGGTGATGAACGCGTGATGCCGCCACTGGTCGAACAACGCGGGCTGATCACCTTTGATGCGGGTGCGGCGCACGACGAGACGATGCCCGTCGCCGTAGGCGCACTCGGCGACCTGCGCGTCACCCGAAGCGGTGTACGCGATGTCGACCCACGCGGTCTCGGAGATCTGCTCGATCGCCGCGACGATCGCCTTGTGACGCCGAACAGTGATCGAGTAGCGCACATCATGGGTTCGGCACGCTGCGACGACCTTCTTGGACCAGAACCCCGAATCAGCGCGCAGGGTGATCGGCCCGGTCGCCCCGGCCCGGCGGGCCCGGGCGAGGGTCTCGCGGACGAACCGCTCGGCGCCTCGTCCGGTGTTCGCGGAACCTTTCCGGAACCGGATGTGCAACATCTCACCGGTGTCAGCACGGACCGCGACGAGCGGGTGCAGGCCCTTGGTCTTCGTGTAGCCGTAGCCAGCCCCCTGCTTCTGGTAGCCGTGGACCTCACAGATCGTGGAATCGATGTCGATCACCAACGACTGATCCCCGGGCCCCGCCCCAGCAGCCCACGCCGCGGCGAGAGCGTGCTCGGCGAACCGGTCGAGCTGACGGACATGGCCGAACGTGAAGCCGCGCAGGAACGTCGCGATCGTCGACGGTGCAGCGACCCGATGCCCCAGAACCTTGGCGGTCGATCCAGCCCGCAACACGTCGACGTCGTCGATGCAGTCCGCCCCGGCGACCATCGCCTCGATGACCGTCATCGCCTTCACACCCGCGTTCGCCGCACCC
>JAPXRJ010000115.1:0-8972 GCA_033813615.1 Microthrixaceae bacterium
CCTTGGTGCGGCCGCGGTGCTGCTTGCGGTGCTTGACCTTGCGGGGCATCAACATCGTTCGGTTCCTCCCCGCTCAGTCCGCGTCGCCGGGACGGAAGTGCGGCGTCTCGTGGTGCTCGCGGGTGGAGCGCTCGATCTCCTCCTCCTCGGCGAGGAGCTTCTCGAACGCCGGGTCCGCCTCCTGGACGAGGGGCTTGAGGTCCTCGTCGGACGGCTCGGCGGGAGCTTCGGCGTCGACGGCGGGCGCAGCGGGCGCGGCCGGAGCCGCCGGCTTGGTCGACACGACGCGGGGACGCTCCTGGCCGGCGGTCTCGCCGACGGCCATCGCGGCCTCCTTGGAGATCTTGTCCTCGTTGGCGCTCTTGTAGGGCAGGATGTCGCCCTTGTAGATCCACACCTTCACGCCGATGCGCCCGGCGGTCGTGCGAGCCTCGCGGAAGCCGTAGTCGATGTCGGCGCGCAGCGTGTGCAGCGGAACCCGACCCTCGCGGTACCACTCGGTGCGGCTCATCTCCGAGCCGCCCAGGCGACCGGAGCACTGGACCCGGATCCCGAGGGCGCCGGCCTTCTGAGCGTTCTGCACGGCGCGCTTCATGGCCCGACGGAACGCGATGCGGTTCGCGAGCTGGTCGGCCACGCCCTGGGCGATGAGGGCGGCGTCGACCTCGGGCTGCTTGATCTCCTGGATGTTCAGCTGGACCTTCGGGTTGCCGGTCAGCTTGGTGAGATCGGCCCGGAGCTCGTCGGCCTGGGCGCCGCGGCGACCGATGACGATGCCCGGGCGCGCGGTGTGGACGTCGATGCGCAGCCGGTCACGCGTGCGCTCGATCTCGACCCGGCTGATGGCCGCGTTGGGCAGCTTGTTCATCAGGTAGTCGCGGATCTTCCAGTCCTCGATGAGGTAGTCGACGTACTCCTCACGGGTGGCGAACCACCGGGACTTCCAGTCCGTGGTGGTGCCGAGGCGGAAGCCGTACGGGTTGACCTTCTGGCCCATCAGTCCTCGTCCTTCTTGTCGGCATCGGCCGCAGCCTCATCGGCCGCAGCCTCGTCGGCGAGCTCGGCGCTGTCCTCGGCGACGACGGCCTCGGTCGCGGCCTCATCCGCGGCATCCTCGGCATCGGCAGGCTCGACGACGTCGTTGCCCTCCTCGGCCGACTCGGCGGAAGAGTCGGTGACGACCTCGTCGGTCGCGGTCTCGTCGGCGACCGCCTGGTCCCCTGCCGTGGTCTCCTCGACCTCGGTCGTCTCAGCCTCGGCAGTCTCAGCCTCGGCAGTCTCAGCCTCGGCAGTCTCAGCCTCGGCTTCGGCGGCCTTGGCGCCCTTGCGGCTGCCGGCCACCCGGCGAGCGCGACTGGTCGCCGCGTCGGGAGCGGTCCGCCCGGAGCTGGCCTGGCGGGCCCTGATGCGGTCGTACTCCTCGACGGAGTAGCGACCGACGATGATCGTGATGTGGCAGGTGCGCTTGCGGATGCGGGTGGCGCGGCCGCGGGCCCGGGGGCGCCAGCGCTTGAGCGTCGGGCCCTCGTCCGCGTAGGCGGTGGCCACGAACAGCTCCTCGGGCGGGATGTCGTTGTTGTTGGCCGCGTTGGCCACGGCGGAGTCGAGCACCTTGGCGATGGGCTCGGCGGCGCCACGCTCGGAGAACTGCAGGATCGTGCGGGCCTCGGCCACGGACTTGCCACGGATCAGGTCGAGCACGAGCCGGGCCTTGGTGGCCGACATGCCGGCATGGCGGTGCTGGGCGCGGACGCCGGGCCGCTCGTTGGTCTTGGCGCCGGTCATCGTCGACCCCTCGCGCCCTTCTCCTGCCCGGCGTGGAACTTGAACGTCCGGGTGGGTGCGAACTCACCGAGCTTGTGGCCGACCATCGACTCGGTGACGTACACCGGGACGTGCTTGCGGCCGTCGTGCACGGCGATCGTGTGGCCGACCATCTCGGGGATGATCGTGGAGCGACGCGACCAGGTCTTGATCACGTTCTTCTGCCCCTTCTCGTTGAGGTCGTCCACCTTCTTGAGGAGGTGGTCGTCCACGAAGGGACCCTTCTTCAGGCTGCGAGGCATCTCAGATCTCCTCTGTCACCGGCGTGAGCCGCGCGTCCGACGACGGCGCACGAGCAGCTTCTGGGACGGCTTGTTCTTGTTGCGGGTGCGACCTTCGGGCTTGCCCCAGGGCGACACCGGGTGACGGCCACCCGAGGTCTTGCCCTCGCCACCGCCATGGGGGTGGTCGACGGGGTTCATGGCCACGCCGCGGGTCTGCGGGCGGACGCCCTTCCAGCGGTTCCGGCCGGCCTTGCCGATCTTGACGAGGTCGTGCTCGGAGTTGCCGACCTCGCCGACGGTGCCGCGGCAGTCGATCGGCACCCGGCGCATCTCGGTGGAGGGCAGGCGGAGCGTGGCGTAGTCGCCCTCCTTGGCCACGAGCTGGACGCTCGATCCGGCCGATCGGGCCATCTTGCCACCGGCGCCCGGCTTGAACTCCACGTTGTGGATGACCGTGCCGACGGGGATGTAGCGCAGCGGCAGCGCGTTGCCCGAGCGGATCTCGGCGCCCTGACCGGACTGCACCATGTCGCCGACCTGGACGCCCTTGGGGGCGAGGATGTAGCGCTTCTCGCCGTCGAGGTAGTGCAGCAGGGCGATGCGGCACGTGCGGTTGGGGTCGTACTCGATGGCGGCGACCTTGGCGGGCACGCCGTCCTTCTTGCGCTTGAAGTCGATGACCCGGTACTGCTGCTTGTGCCCGCCACCACGATGGCGCGACGTCTTGCGGCCGTAGTTGTTGCGCCCGCCGGTCTTGGACTTCTTGGCGAGCAGCGACTTCTCGGGCTGGGTGCGGGTGATGTCGCTGAAGTCGGCGACGGTCTGGAACCGGCGACCCGGGCTGGTGGGCTTGCGCTTGCGAACCGGCATCACTTCACCTCGAACAGGTCGATCTGGTCGCTGTCCTCGGCCAGGGTCACCACCGCACGCTTGGTGTCGGGGCGGCTGCCGAAGGTGGGCGAGCGACGGTTGCGCCGCTTCTTGCCCTTGCGGTTGAGCGTGTTGACCTTGCTGACCCGCACGCCCGGCCAGATGGCCTGGACGGCGTCGCGGATCTCGGGCTTGGAGGCGCTCGGCGCCACGATGAAGGTGTAGACGCCGTGGTCGAGCAGCCCGTAGGACTTCTCCGACACGACGGGACGGATGATGACGTCGCGAGGATCCTTCACGATCAGGCCCCTTCCTCGGTCGCAGCGGCGGGTGCGGTCGCTGCCTCTCCGCCGGCGGGCGTGGTCGCTGCCTCTCCGCCGGCGGGCGTGGTCGCTGCCTCTCCGCCGGCGGGCGTGGTCGCTGCCTCTCCGCCGGCGGGCGTGGGCAACGTCGCCTCGGTGAACACCACGTAGTCGCTGACGAGCACGTCGTAGGTGTTGAGCTCGCCCGCGGTGACCACGTGGACCGCCGGCAGGTTCCGGAAGCTCTTCCAAGCGGTGACGTCGGTGGGCTCGAGCACCACCAGCACCCGGCCCTCGGCACCCAGCGCGGACAGCGCGGCTGCGGCGGACTTCGTGCTCGGCGTGTCGAAGCCCCAGCCGGACACCACGACGACCTTGTCGTCCGCGGCGCGGTCCGACAGCGCCGAGCGCAAGGCCAGGCGCTTCATCTTCTTGGGCGTCTTCTGGTCGTACTTGCGGGGCTTGGGGCCCAGCGCCACACCGCCGCCACGCCAGATCGGCGAACGGCTGGAGCCGGCGCGGGCACGACCGGTGCCCTTCTGCTTCCAGGGCTTGGCACCGCCACCGGCGACCTCGGCCCGGGTCTTGGTCGACTGCGTGCCGGCCCGCTTGGCGGCGAGCTGCGCGGTGACCACCTGGTGCATGACCGCGACGTTGGGCTCGATGCCGAACGTCGCGTCGTCGAGCTCGACGGTGCCCTTGGAGGCGCCGGAGCCGTCGTGGAGCGTGATCGAGGCCATCAGGCGGCACCTTCCTTGGCAGCGGAGCGCTTCACCGCGTTGCGCAGCAGGACCACGCCGCCCTTGGGGCCAGGCACGGCGCCGCGGACCAGGATGACCTCCTGCTCCGTGTCGGCCTTCACGACCTCCAGGTTCAAGGTCGTGACCTTGGTGCCGCCGTCGCGACCGGCCATGCGCACGCCCTTGAACACGCGGGCCGGGGTGGCGCACTGGCCGATCGCCCCGGGCTTGCGGTGCACCCGGTGCGCACCGTGGGACGCGGGCTGGCCCTTGAAGTTGTGACGCTTCATGGCGCCCGAGAAGCCCTTGCCCTTGCTGACCGCGGTGACGTCGATCAGGTCGCCGGCGGCGAAGGTGTCGGCGTCGAGGGTCTGGCCGACCGAGAACTCGGAGATGTCGTCGAGACGCAGCTCGACGAGGCGCACCCCGGGGTCGACGTCGCCCTTGGCGTAGTGACCCGCCAGGGGCTTGTTGAGCTTGCGGGCATCCCGGTGGCCGTAGGTCACCTGCAGAGCGCTGTAGCCGTCGCGCTCGGGCGTCCTGATCTGGACGACCCGGGCCGGGGCGACGCGCAGCACGGTGACCGGGACGATCTGGTTCGACTCGTCCCAGACCTGGGTCATGCCCAGCTTCTCTCCTACCAGTGCAGCTGTTTTCGCCATCGTGGTTTCGGTTCCTTCGGCGAGGTCCATCGGCGTCGGTGGGGTCCCGTTGGGACCGACACTGCGCCGCTCACGCAGACGCTCCGCGCGGACGGATCCGGGCGGAGCGACGACTCGGTTGTGCCGTGCGGTTCCCCCGGCTTTGTGCCGGTGGCCTGCGCGGACGTCGGTTGATGCAGAATCCGTTGGGCTGCCACCCTGAGCACACGACGGCGCCCGGAGCGTCGACCCGGAGACGGGATCACACGGAGGCCCTGTCTCCCTGGGCTCCGCTCTCCTGATGAGAGTCGGTGTCCCTGGGCGCAGTTGGCCGGCCGTGACGACCGGACGACAGTAGCAGCCGGTCGCGGCGACGCCAACTCGACCCGCGTCCCCGCCAGCACCGCCCCAGCCCCACCGACCGAACTCGGGGGAATCCGACGTCTCAGCCGACCGATCCCCCCAAGAACGCGGCCCCGCCAGCCCACCGACCGAACTCGGGGGAATCCGACGTCTCAGCCGACCGATCCCCCCAAGAACGCGGACCCGCCAGCCCCACCGACCGAACTCGGGGGAATCCGACGTCTCAGCCGACCGATCCCCCCAAGAACGCGGCCCCGCCAGCCCACCGACCGAACTCGGGGGAAACCGACGTCTCAGCCGACCGATCCCCCCAAGTTCGGGCGATGGCGGGTCGGCCACGGCATGTCAACGGGTCGCGGTCCCCGGTGACAGAGCGGGTCCGGTTGGGGTCACATCGAACGATGTACAACGACAGGCTCGCTCGGCTGGCACCGATCACGGCCCGACAGGCTGGCGCGTTCCACGTCGCGCAGGCCGAGCACGTGGGCGTCGACCGGCGGACGATCAACTCGGCGCGACGATCAGGCGCGGTGATCCGGCTGCACGCCAACGTGTTCGGCTTCGCCGGCATGGCACCGACCGAGCTGCGTGCGGTCTGGGCCGCGGTGCTCCAGGTCGGCGGCGGGACCGTCGGCGACCACGCCGTCGGGAGCCACGAGGCGATGTTCAGGGTCCGGGGCATCGGGCACGTGGAGTTCGCTCCGGTGGTGTCGGTCCCGCCCGACGCCAACCAACGCCACACCGGGATCCGGGTGCACCGCTTCGGCGACCTGCTCCCCGACATGGTGGAGTACGTCGAGGGGCTGCCGCTGACGACCGTCGCCCGCGGAGTGGTCGACGTGGCCTCCACGTTCCGCCGCGACCGCCTGGACCAGCTCCTCGACCGGCTGACGATCACGGAGCGGTCCACGACGTTGGGCGCGATCGACCGGGCGCTGCGTCGATCGAACCGACGGGGTCGACGCAACATCGGTCAGCTCCAGGACCTCCTCGACGCACGCGGTGAGCAGGTGCCGCGGAGCCTTTCCGAGCGGCTGGCCGACCAGTTGCTCGCCGGGACCGACCTGCCGACGCCGATCCACGAGTACCCGCATCCGGGCTGGACCCTCGGCGACGCGTTCGTCGATCGGGCGTGGCCCGACGCCATGCTCATCGTCGAGATCGACGGTCGGAGCTGGCACGAGCGCGACCGGGACATGCAGAAGGACCGGGCACGGGACCGCTCGGCCGGACTCGTGGGCTGGTACACCGCCCGCTTCATCCACCGCGAGGTGCGCGACGAGCCCGAGGCGTTCATCGCCGACGTCGTCGGCATCCACGAGCAGCGCCTGCGCCAGCTCGGAACCCCGGCGCGCTGAGCAGCCGGGCCGCGGGCCGAACTCGGGGGAAACCGACGTGTGAGCCGACCGATCCCCCCGAGTTCGCGAACCCGCCCGCGCCGCGGGCCGAACTCGGGGGAAACCGACGTCACAGCCGACCGATCCCCCCAAGTTCGGTGTGGCCCCGCCGGAAACGGCAGCGTCAGGTCTCGCATCTGTGGGTAGGTTGCGTGGCCGTGAACGACCATCAACCGGCCGTCGTCGCCGACGGCCTCGTCAAGAGCTTCGGCGATACACAGGCGCTCTGCGGCGTCAGCTTCGAGATCCCCCGAGCGACGGTGCTCGGCGTGCTCGGTCCCAACGGCGCCGGCAAGACCACGGCGGTCCGGATCCTGACCACGCTGTTGCGACCCGACGGCGGTCGGGCGCTGATCGACGGGATCGACGTGGTCGCGCACCCGCGACAGGCCCGGGCCCGCATCGGCCTGACCGGCCAGTACGCGGCGGTCGACGAGCGCCTGACCGGATTCGAGAACCTGCTGCTCGTCGGCCGGCTGTTCCACATGGAGAAGGACGCGGCGTCGGCCCGTGGCCGGGAGCTGCTCGAGCGCTTCAGCCTGGACGACGCCGCTGACCGGGCCGTGTCCACGTACTCCGGCGGCATGCGGCGTCGACTCGACATCGCCATGAGCCTGATCGCCCAGCCCTCGGTGCTGTTCCTCGACGAACCGACCACCGGGCTCGACCCCCACAGCCGGCTCGAGATGTGGAACGTGATCGACGGGCTGGTCGCGGATGGCACCACGCTGCTGCTCACCACGCAGTACCTCGACGAGGCCGAGCGCCTGGCCGACGACATCGTGGTGATCGACAAGGGCACGGTGATCGCTCGCGGCACCGACGAGGAGCTCAAGGCCCGCAGTGGCGGGGCCAGGGTGGAGATCACAGTCGGCGACTCGGCGGATCCATCCAACGTCCGAGGCCTGCTGGACGGACTGGTTCCCACCGGCGCCGTCGAGCAGGTGGACCGCGAGCAGCGCACCGTCACCATCCCGGTCAGCGACACCGATCACATCGTGCCCAGGGTGGTCCGCACGCTCGACGATGCCGGGATCGACGTGCTCGACGTGGTCGTGCACCGGCCCACGCTCGACGACGTGTTCCTCCAGCTCACCGGCCACCGGGCCGAGCCATCCGGCGAAGGTGACGACGAAGACGGCGACGGGGCCGCCAAGGATCGGACCCGAGACGACAGGAAGGAGGCCACACGATGACCGCGACCGCTGCCACTGACCGGCCGGCCAGCCACGTGGTGCCCACCGGGCCGATCTGGCTCTGGCGCGACATCTGGGCCGAAGCAGGACGTCACCTGACCGCGACGCGCCGAAACCCCGACCTGTTGGTGTTCTCCACCATCCAGCCGATCATGTTCGTGGTGCTGTTCGTCTACGTGTTCGGCGGCGCCATCCAGATCCCGGGCTACTCCAGCTACCAGCAGTACGTGGTGCCGGGGATCTTCGCCCAGACGATCGTGTTCGGCTCCGCGTTCACCGGCATCGGCATCGCCGAGGACATGCAGAAGGGCTTCATCGACCGACTTCGGTCGCTCCCGATGTACCCGTCGGCCGTGCTGATCGGCCGCACCGTGTCGGACCTGGTCCGCAACACGTTCACGTTCCTGGTGATGCTGGCCGTCGGCTTGCTGGTCGGGTTCCGACTCGAGGGCGGGATCGGCGACGCCGTGATCGCCACGGTCCTGCTCCTGGCCTTCGCCTTCGCCTTCAGCTGGATCCAGGCGTTCATCGGCCTGTCGGTGAAGTCGGTCGAAGCTGCGAACTCGGCCGGATTCATCTGGATGTTCCCGATGACGTTCGTGTCCTCCGCGTTCGTCGACCCGTCGTCCATGCCGGGATGGCTGCAGCCGATCGCGGAGCACAACCCCTTCACGATCGTGACCAACGCCGTACGCGCCCTCTACAACGGGATGGACCCCGGCAACGACCTGTGGCTGTCGATCGTGTGGGCGGTCGCCATCACCGTGGTGTTCGCCGCGCTGTCGTTCCGCAAGTTCACCAGCACCTCACGCTGACCGGGCCGGCGCCGCCCTAGGAACGATCAGGCGTTCTGGATCTTGATCTCGATGTCCACACCGGCAGGCAGGTCGAGGCGCTGAAGCGAGTCGACGGTCTTCGGCGTGGGCTCGATGATGTCGATGAGCCGCTTGTGGATCCGCATCTCGAAGTGCTCGCGGGAGTCCTTGTCCTTGTGCGGCGAGCGGATGACCGTGAAGCGGTGCTTCTCGGTCGGGAGCGGGATCGGGCCCCGGACCGACGCCTGGGTGCGGGTCACGGTCTCGACGATCTTCTTGGTGGACTGGTCGATGACCTCGTGGTCGTAGGCCTTCAGGCGGATGCGGATCTTCTGGTCGGCTGCCATGCTGGCTCTCCTCGTTCGCGGTGGCGATCGAACGCCGGTCCGCAGTGATCATCGACTGTCAAGAAGCGGTGCCGGGCTCCCCGGGCACGGCTCGGCACTGTAACCGGCGTGCCACGCCACGCGCAAAGGGCGCCCCATCGGGGCGCCCTTCGTCCAGTGCTCGTGGTGCTCGCTCAGCGAGCGGGCATCACTTGAGGATCTTGGTGACGCGACCAGCACCCACCGTACGACCACCCTCACGAATCGCGAACTT
>JAPXRJ010000116.1:0-8156 GCA_033813615.1 Microthrixaceae bacterium
ACCCGGCGTCGGCCACACACCCAACTGGCCCGAGCCGTTCAGCTTCGACCACTCGTACCTGGAGACAGGACCTGTCCAGGACTCTGGTGCCTGGGCATGACCGAGGCCTGACCGAGGCCTGACCGAGGCCTCATCGACGTTTCAGCGGGAGCGCTTCCGCGGAAACGCCTCCTGAGAGTCGAGACGGCGAACGCCGAGGCTCAACCGGCACGCAGCTCGGCGATGACCCGTACCATCTCGAGCGCAGTGTCAGCGGCTTCCGCGCCCTTGTTGTCGCCTGACACATCGCCGTCGACGACGGAGCGGACCAACGCCTGCCGTCGATCCTCCACGGTGAGCACGGCAAGGATGATCGGAACCTCGGTGGCGAGCTGGGCGTCCATGATGCCCGTCGCTGCCGGTCCGGCGACGTACTCGAAGTGGGCGGTGTCGCCGCGGATCACACAGCCGATGGCGACCACGGCGTCATAGCGACCCGTCCCGGCCATGACCTTGGCTGCCAACGGGAGCTCGAACGCGCCGGGCACCCAGGCGACATCGATGGCGTCGTCGGCCACACCGCGCTCGGACAACGTCTCGATCGCGCCGCGTAGGAGCCGCCCCGTGACGACCTCGTTCCAACGTGCGCAGACGATGCCGAGGCGCAGGCCGGTGCCGTCGATGACGAGCTCGTCGCCCGGCGGTGTGGAGAAGTTGCGGCCCATCAGTCGTCGAGGTTCTCGAGGAGGTGACCGAGCTTCTCCCGCTTGGTGCGCAGGTAGTCGATGTTCTCGGGATTCGGAGCAGAGAGCACCGGCACCCGCTCGGTGATCTGCAGCCCGAAGCCCTCCAGGCCTCCGTACTTGGCCGGGTTGTTGGTCATCAGCCGCATGGTGGTGATGCCGAGGTCGTTCAGGATCTGCGCGCCGATCCCGTACTCCCGCGAGTCGACGGGCAGTCCGAGCTCCATGTTGGCCTCGACGGTGTCGTGGCCCTCCTCCTGGAGGCTGTAGGCACGGATCTTGTGACCCAGGCCGATGCCTCGACCTTCGTGGCCACGCAGGTAGACGAGGACGCCCAACCCGTCCTCGGCGATCCGCGCCATGGCGGCGTCGAGCTGCACGCCGCAATCGCAGCGCAACGAGTGGAACACGTCGCCGGTCAGGCACTCGGAGTGGACACGGACCAGCACGTCCTCCTCACCCTGCACCGCGCCCTTGGCCATCGCCACGTGCTGCTCGCCGTCGAGGACCGACTCGTAGACGTAGCTCGTGAAGTCACCCCACGGTGTGGGGATCCGGGCCTCGGCGATCCGCTTCACCAGCTTCTCGTTCTGGCGGCGGTACTTGATGAGCTGAGCGATGGAGACCATCAGCAGGTCGTGGGTCCTGCAGAACTCGATCAGGTCGGGGACCCGGGCCATCGTGCCGTCGTCGTTGACGATCTCGCACAGCACGCCCGCCGGGTACAGACCGGCCATCCGGGCCAGATCGACCGCGGCCTCGGTGTGGCCCGCTCGCTTGAGCACCCCGCCGTCGGCATAGCGCAACGGGAAGATGTGACCGGGACGGGCCAGGTCGCTGGGGGTGGTGGCCGGGTCGGTGAGCGCCCGCATGGTCGCGGCGCGGTCCGACGCCGAGATGCCGGTGCTGGTGCCGTGGACGTAGTCGACGGTGTAGGTGAACGCCGTGCGATGGGACTCGGTGTTGTCCCGAACCATGAGCGGGATGTCCAACTCGTCGAGCCGCTCCCCCAACAGCGGCGCGCAGATCACACCGGAGGTGTGGCGGACGAAGAACGCGATCTTCTCCGGGGTTGCGGCCTCGGCCGCCATGATGAGGTCTCCCTCGTTCTCCCGGTCCTCGTCGTCGACCACGACCACGATCTCGCCTCGTGCGATGGCGGCGACGGCGTCCTCGATGGAGGCGAAGTCGGAGCCGACCTCCCCTTGCTGGGACAACGGCTCACGGTTCACGGTGGTTCTCCCATTCGGAGCGTGTCCGGTCGAGGACACCGCCGAGCAGGCGCTCGGCGTACTTCGCCATCACGTCGACCTCGATGTTCACCGGATCTCCTGGTTGACGGCGACCCAGGGTGGTGACCTCGGTGGTGTGGGGGATCAGCGCCACCGAGAAGATGCCATCGACGACGTCGACGACGGTGAGGCTCACGCCGTCGACGGTGATCGACCCCTTCTCCACCACGTAGCGCAACAGGTTCGACGGCATCGAGACCCGAAGGTCCGGTGCCGGATCGACCACGGTGCCGACTGCATCGACGTGGCCTTGCACCAGGTGGCCGCCCAGTCGGTCCTCCAGCCGGACCGGCCGCTCGAGGTTGACCCGGTCGCCGGTGGCGAGGGAACCGAGCGACGAGCGCTCGAAGGTCTCGTCGCTGATGTCGGCCTCCCACCAGCCGTCACCCCAGGCGACGACGGTGAGGCACACCCCGTTGACGGCGATCGACGCGCCCATGGTCACGTCGTCGAGCACCGTCGATGCGTCGATGCGCAGCCGCGGGCCATCGAGCGACACGACCGAGCCCAGCTCCTCCACGATGCCGGTGAACATCACCCACCTCCGTCGTCGGAGCTCGACGTCGCGCCGCTGACGGAATCGATGTCATCGCCGTTCGGAACCATCTCGATGCGCAGGTCGACACCCACCCGCTCGACCGCGACGAACCGGCCGCGACGGACCTCGGAGATGTCCCACGCGCCGTTGCCCCCGAAGATGCCCTTGGCGTCGTCGCCACCGAACAGCGCGGGAGCCGTGTAGATCACGTAGCGGTCGACCAGACCAGCGCGGTGGAAGTCGCCGGCGACCTTCGCTCCGCCCTCGACCAGGAGCTGCAGCACACCCTTGGCGCCCAAGTCGTCGAGCACGTCGCCGAGGTCCCCGGATGTCGAGTAGCAGGGCTGCACCCGGGCGGACTCGCCGACCGAACCCAACACCACGCGCAGCGGATCGGCATTGCCGCCAGCGGGCAGCACCGGTGGCCGGTAGTCCCGCACCGTCAACGACGGGTCGTCGCGCCGAACGGTTCCGGCGCCGATCAGGATGGCGTCGGACTCGGCGCGGATGCGGTGGCCGTCGGCCCGCGCCTCGGGCGACGTGATCCACTGGCTGGATCCGTTCGGCGCCGCGGTCCCGCCGTCGAGCGTGGCCGCCAGCTTCAGCACCACGTACGGCCGACCCGTCGAACGGTGCTTGAGGTAGGCGGTGAGTTGGCTGGCCACGTGGTCGGCCTGGACACCGACGAGGACCTCGATGCCGGCGTCACGCAGCGCTGCGATCCCCGAGCCGGACACCTGCGGATCGGGATCCTCGACGCCGACGACCACGCGCCGGACGCCCGAATCGGCGATCACGTCGACGCACGGGCCGGTCCGACCGCTGTGGCTGCAAGGTTCGAGGGTCACATAGAGGGTGGCGCCGTCGGCGGCACCGCCAGCAGCCCGCAACGCGACGACCTCGGCATGGGCGCCGCCGGGCGGCTCGGTCGCACCGGTGAACATCTGGCCGTCCGCGGCGCGGACGACGGCCCCGACCCAAGGGTTCGGCGACGTCGCGCACCGGACCGTGGCGGCCGCGGCGATGGCACGGACCATGCACTCCCGGTCGTTGGCGTCGGCGTTGGCAGGAGGGGTGGCGTCGGTCATGGGAGCGCTGGCGAACCGATCTGAACGGTCCGAGATGGATCTCCGATGATACCGCCCGACGGCTGGTCGGTCGAGTTGCAACCGGTCGTTGCAGATTCGACCGCACCGCCGATGCCCGACCGATGCCCGACCGGTGCGCGAGCCGGCCCTGACCGGGGGCTGCGACGCGGGCTCAGGCGCCCGTCGGATGACCGCCCGACGCCCCGCCGAGCAGGTCGAGCGCATGGGGCACGACGTCGAGGACCGCGTCGAGCATCTCCACGGCACCCGCGGTCGAACCCGGCGTGTTCAGGACCAGGGCGGCGCCCCGGATGCCGGCGATCCCCCGCGACAGCCGTCCCAGCGGGTTCACCGCACGCATCGCCTCCGCCAGCCCCGGTGCGCTGCGATCGAGGATGCGCTTGGTCGCCTCGGGCGTCAGGTCACGGATGCCGAAGCCCGTGCCCCCGGTGGTGACCACGAGACCGTTGAACCCGTATGCCATGTAGGACAGCGCGTTGGACACCCCGTCCACGCCGTCGGACACCACGCGGTGCTCGATGACCTCGAAGCCCCGCTGCTCCAACAGCTCGACCAGTGCGGCACCGCTGCGGTCTTCCCGAACCCCGGCGACGACCCCGTCGGAGACGGTCAGCACCTTTGCCTGATGGGTGGGCTCGAGAGCGCCACCGGCGGACACGTCGTCGTGGTCGGTCATGGGCGCAGATCGTACCCAGGCCGCTGCCGTGCTCGACGCGTCGAGCACCGTGTCGACAGCATCACTCGAGCCGGTAGCGGAACAGGCACATCCCGTCGGTGTCCGCGGCCTGGGGCAGGAGGATCGCGCCCCTCCCCCACGGTCGCCACGGCCCGGTCGGCGCCTCGAGGGCGACGAGTTGCGGGTGCAACGCCGCCAGGTGCTCGTCCACTGCGATGGACTCGGCAGCGGTCAAGGTGCACACGCTGAAGACCAGCACGCCACCAGGGCGGACGAGGCCGACCGCGGCCTCGGCCATCCGCTTCGCGAGCGCTCCCAGGCGTTCCGGCGCGTCGCGATCGATCCTCCAACGGGCATCGGCACGACGGCGCAGCACCCCCAGTCCGCTGCACGGCGCGTCGAGCAGCACCGCGTCGAACACCCCTCGCCGCAACGGGGGTGCGGTCGCGTCGGCGACGATCGGGAAGAGCGCCGGGCTCGACACCGAAGCGGCATTGGCGGCGACGAGCCCGACCCTGCCCGGGTTGAGGTCCGCTGCCACCACCGTGGCACCGCTGGCGGCCATGGCCGTCGCCTTGCCGCCCGGTGCGGCGCACAGATCTGCGACCAGATCCCCGGCCCAAGCGCCGACCAGCTCCGCCACCCACTGCGAGGCCCGATCCTGCACGTAGCCGTCGTCGCGGCGATGCACCGCCGGAGGGCGGTCCATGGTCTCCAGCGCGGCGAGTGCATCGTCGTGGCCGAGGTCGGCGACCAGGCGCTCGAAGATCCAGTCGGGATAGCTCAGCCGCGTGGCGTCGTCGGGGAACTCCACCGGCGCGCCCGCGACCTTGCGGAGCACCGCGTTGACCAACCCGCGGAACCGCTTGGGTGCGGCCGACACGGTGGCGGACACGACCGCGTAGCTGGGCAGATCGTCGCGGAACGCCAGTTGGTAGGCCCCCAGCCGAAGCGCACGACGAGCCGGCGGCGGCGGGTCGGAGGTCAGGAACCGGTCGACCAGGAAGTCGCACGCCCGCTGCATGCGAACGCTGCCGTACACCAGGTCGGTGACGAAGCCCCGGTCCTGGGCCGACAACGACGCGCCGCCGGGACCGCCTCGTTCGAGCACCGACGACAGCACGAGGTTCGCATACGCCCCGTCGTCGTCGATGCGAGCGAGCGCATCGAGCGCCGTCCGGCGGGCAGCGACGCCCTCTGCCTCAGCCATCTGCGTCACCCACCCGAGCCCAACCGCTCCCCATCGGCTCGGGCGCCGTTCGCCCACGCCGCAGCGTCGATCGCCGCTTTGCCCTGGGGTTGCACCGTCTGCAGTTCGAGCACGTCGCCATCACCGCAGACCACGGCGGTCCCCCAGACCGTGCCAGGCGAGACCGTGCCAGGCGAGACCGTGCCAGGCGAGACCGTGCCAGGCGAGACCGTGCCAGGCGAAACCGTGCCGTGCGAGACCTGCGGGACCGGAGTCGCCGGAGTCGACGGGGCGGCCGGAGTCGCCGCGAGCACCTTGAACCGCCCATCCCGGAACGTGGTCCAGGCGCCACCGATCCGCACGATCCGTGCCAGCTGCGCCGCCGGCAGCGCCCAATCCAGGCACCGGTCCTCTGCACGGATCTTGTGTGCGTAGGTGACGCCCTCGCCGGACTGGGCAACGCCGGGGCCGAGTCCGTCCGCCAGCGCCCCGACGAGCAGATCGGCACCCAACTCGGCGAGCCGACCGGTCAGCTCCGATGCGGTGACCTCGTCGTCGATCGCCACCGTGGCCACGGCGTGCACGTCGCCGGTGTCGAGTCCCTCCGCGACGTCCATCACGCACACCCCCGTCTCGGCGTCGCCGGACAGGATCGCCCGCTCGACCGGTGCGGCACCACGCCAGCGTGGCAGCAGCGAGAAGTGCAGGTTCACCATCGGGACCTGCTCCAGCAGCGACGCGGGGATGATCCGTCCGTACGCCACCACCACACCGAGCTCTGCACCGACACGACCGACGGCGTCGAGGTCGTCGGTGACATCGAGTCCGAGGTCCAGGGCGGCGGCCTTGACCGCGGTGGGCGTCCGGGCTGCGCCGCGGCCCCGCCGCTTGTCGGGACCCGACACGACCAGCCGCACCTCGTGACCGGCATCGACGACGGCCCGCAACGTGGGCACGGCCGCGGGCGGGCTGCCGAGGAAGACCAGGCGCATGGGTGGACCGCTCCGACGGCTCAGCGGAGCCGGAAGAACGACTTCGACGATCCGGGCTCGGGCGTCAGGCACGTCGCCGGGTCGGCATCGGCCAACTGGAGCTCGCGGACGGCCCGCTTGGCCTCCTTGCGCTGCTCGTCGGTCAGGTGCTCCAGGAGCAGGATCCCGTCCAGGTGGTCGAGCTCGTGTTGGATCACACGTGCGAAGTACTCGTCGGCCTCGAACGCCACGTCGTTGCCATCGAGGTCGATTCCGGTGACGCTGATCGACTTGGGCCGCACGATGTCCCAGTGCAGTCCCGGGACCGACAGGCAGCCCTCGGTGAACTCCCACTCCCCGTCGGACTCGGTGATCGCCGGGTTGATGAGGACCTGACCGCCGTCACCCTCACCCAGGTCGTACACGAAGAAGCGCTTCTGGACGCCCACCTGCGGCGCCGCCAACCCCACGCCGGGGGCGTCGTACATGGTCTCGAACATGTCGTCGACCAGCTTGACCAGGCGACCGTCGATGTCGGTGACTTCGGCGGCGCGCTGTGTCAGCACCGGGTCACCGACGATGCGGATGCCGTAGGGGGCGGACATGGAACCGAAGGCTACCGTGGCGACTGTGCCACCCCCGAGCCACCCAGCACGCGACGGGGGCGCCGACCGACCAGCGGACGAGCAGTACTTCAGCGCCGTTCCCGGCTCGAGCTCGAAGCCGAACGAGGTCCCGCTCGTGCTCGTCGACGTGCACCTGCGCCTCCGGACCGACGCAGGCGTGTTCTCCCCCCGTCGGGTCGACCCCGGCACCAAGCTCCTGCTCACCGAGCTTCCCCCCACCTCGGACTGGCCGGCCGGTCCGATCGCAGACGTCGGTTGCGGCTACGGACCGATCGCGGTGACGGTGGCGCTCCGGGACCCCGACCGCGAGGTGTGGGCCGTGGACGTGAACGAGCGGGCACGCGACCTGTGCGGCGCCAACGCGGCGGCAGCGGGCGTGGCCGACCGGGTGCACGTGGTCGCTCCCGACGAGGTGCCCGAGGACCTGCGGTTCGGACTGGTGGCCTCGAACCCGCCGATCCGGGTCGGCAAGGCGGTGCTGCACGACCTGTGCCGCAGCTGGCTCCGACGCCTCACCGACGACGGCCAGGCATGGTGGGTCGTGCAGAAGCACCTCGGGTCCGACTCGCTGCAGGCGTGGATGGTCTCGCAGGGCTGGCCGACCGAGCGTGTGCGATCACGCCAGGCCTACCGGATCCTCCGCTCGACCCGCCCCTGACCGTGACCCCTCCCCTGGCCCTGACCTCCTGCAGGTACTCGGGCCAGCGTGGTCCGGTCAGCGTGGTCCGGTCAGCGTGGTCCGGTCAGCGCGTGCGGACCGGGTCCACCCAGAGCCGGAGCCGCCCCGGCGGCCGTTCGACGGCGCCGAGAGCGTCGAGCAGCGCGGCACGGTCTTCGGATCGGGCCAGCCAGTTGCCGCGCTCGTCGGGGCCGTGCACCGTCACCCCGAGCGGCTGACCCATTCGTTCGACGAACGCCGCTCCCGCGGCACCGCCGATGACGGCGACGGTCGCCGCCGGCGGGAACCCGAGCAGGTCGCGCGTCGCGGCGTCGACCTCGGCGACGCGACCAGGGTCGCCGTGCAGCGCTGCCT
>JAPXRJ010000116.1:8166-8920 GCA_033813615.1 Microthrixaceae bacterium
TTCGCCCGAGCCCGCTGAGCTCCCGTCAGAGCCCGTCACGGCCCTCGACGCCAGGGCGAGCAAGCGCAGTGCCTCCTCTGCCGACCGGTAGCCCATCGACATCAGCTCCTGGTCGACGTCGACGAACGCAACGAGTCCCGCCCCGTGGCTGCGGTGCAGCACGGCGCTCGTCCCGATGACGACACGATGGGCGGCGACGTCGTCGACCGGTGTGCCCGCGGTGACGAGCCCGACGGGTTCGCGCACCAGGGCTTCGAGCTCCTCTCGTGCCTTCGTGACCCCGGGCCGCAGCACCGACAGCGCGGTCGAACCGCACTCGAGGCACACAGCGGGCCGCCGTTCGCCGCACCGACCGCAGCGCAGGTCGAGGCGATCGGTGAGCTGCACTGCGGCATCGCAGCGCTCGCAGGACGTCAACGTCCCGCAACTCCGACACGCGAGCAGGCGCGCCCGCCCGGTCCGGTTGAGCACGCACACCACCCGACGACCTGATCGAGCGGTCCTGCGGGCCAGCTCGACGAGCTGCGACGAGAACAAGCCCGAGCGTCCGACGTCCTCGTCACGCCGGTCGACCATCACGAGCGGGGCCCACCCGTTGCGGGCACCGGCACCGCCGTGGACGACGACTCGATCAGCCGCGTCGAGCGCGACCGCTGACGGACACGGCGAGACGAGCAGGCACGGCACGCCGGTCCGTCGAGCCCGTTCGATCGCCACATCCCGAGCGTTCCAGGTTGGTGAGGACTCGTTCTGG
>JAPXRJ010000117.1:0-8882 GCA_033813615.1 Microthrixaceae bacterium
ATGACCGAGTGCCCGATGATCTGCGAGGGCTCCCCGCACGACACCGACGAGCAGCTCGCCAACACCGTCGGCAAGCCGGTCGAGGGCCTGCAGCTTCGCATCGTCACCGAGGACGGCTCGGTCGCCGGCGCCGGCGAGGACGGCGAGGTCCGACTCAAGGGGCCGATGGTGTTCAAGGGCTACACCGACGCCGCAGCGACCGCCGAGGCGTTCGACGACGACGGGTGGTTCCGCACCGGCGACCTCGGCCACGTCCGAGCCGACGGCCACGTCGTGCTGACCGGCAGGCTGAAGGACGTCATCATCCGAAAGGGCGAGAACATCTCCGCCAAGGAGATCGAGGACCTGCTCTACGCGCATCCCAAGGTCGGCGACGTGGCCGTCATCGGCCTGCCCGACCGCGAGCGCGGCGAACGGGTGTGCGCGGTGATCGAGCGGGTGCCCGACGCCGATCCGGCCGACGACCTGACCTTCGACGAGATGGTCGCCACCCTCACCGCCGCACAGCTCATGAAGCAGAAGTTCCCCGAGCAGCTGGTGATCGTCGACGCCCTCCCCCGCAACGAGACGCTGCGCAAGGTCCTCAAGTTCAAGCTGCGCGAGCAGTACGCCGAGGTGCCCTGGCCCTGAGCCGACGCAACAGCGGGCACGACAGCGGGCCCAACAAGGCCGCGCTGGGAGGAGGTTTCGCCCTGAGCGCGTTCGAAACGTGCGGTGAGGGCCAAACCTTCGGTCAGGGCCAAACCCCCGGTCAGGGCAGCATTCCCGAGGGTGTCGACCGCGGCGTCACACCACGCCCGTAAGGTCGGCTCCATGGAGCAGCAGCCCAGCCAACGCCTCGCCGACCGCTCGCCGAGCATCGTCGACCCAGCCCGAGCGGCGGCGTGGGCGGCCACCATGGCGGGCCAGCAGTCGATGCGCACTGCGGTGCCGGCACGCCGAGCCCACGTGGGCGAAACCAGCACGATCGAGGACGTCACACCGGCCACGCGTCAGATCCGCCAGGACCGGGAGCGGACGGTGCTGTCGACGGGAGCCACCCTGGCCGACGGAGCGGGCGACAGGGCACGTGAAGAGGAGCCCGACCCCTGGCGGACCTGCTTCGAGCGTGACCGGGATCGAATCCTGCACGGCACCGCGTTCCGACGGCTCGCCGGAAAGACCCAGGTGTTCGTCTTCCCCGAGGACCACCAGCGGACGCGCATGACCCACGCGTTGGAGGTCGCGCAGGTCGCCGCGGCCATCAGCCGGACGATCGGTCTCAACGTGGCGTTGACCGAAGCGATCGCGCTCGGCCACGACTGCGGCCACGGTCCTGGAGGCCACGCATCCGAGGACGCCTTCTCCCCGTACGTGGAGGGCGGCTACGACCACGCCGTGTGGGGCGCGGACGTGGTGCTCGATCCGCTGAACCTGTGCGCCGAGACGCTCGACGGCATCCGCAACCACTCCTGGTCGCGGCCCGCACCGCTCACGCCGGAGGGCGAGGTCGTGTCCTGGGCAGACCGCATCGCGTACGTCTGCCACGACTTCGAGGACGCTGCGCACGTCGGCATCACCACCGAGGAGCTGCTCCCGCCCATCGTCCTGGAGCGTTGCGGCACCCGACGCAGCCAGCAGCTCGATGCGTTCATCGGCGGAGTGATCGACGGCGTGGCCGCCACCGGCGAGGTCTGCATGGTCGAACCGATGGCCGAAGCGCTCGGCGAGTTCCGGCGCTTCAACTACGACCACATCTACATGCGGCCGGCATCGGTGGAGCAGTCCGACTCGGTCATCCGGGTGCTGCAGGCGTTGGTCGAGCACCACGCCGACCGCCCGAACACTCTGCCCGTACCCGGCGAGCAGCCCTCCGGCATCGAGCCCGGCAGTCCCGAGGCCTTCCGCCAGGCGGTCACCTACGTCGGCGGCATGACCGACCGCTTCGCGTTCGACCAGGCCCGCACGCTGTTGCGCTGGCGCACCGCAGACCTCCCGGTCGGCATCGGATGAGCGGCCCGACCCACGTCGCCTTCCTCCGGGCGGTGAACGTCGGAGGTCGCACCGCCCGCAAGGAACAGCTCGTGGCCGCGGCGACGGCCGCGGGAGCCTCCGACGTGTCGACCTTCATCGCCAGCGGGAACCTGCTGTTCGGTCCTGGCGGGCTCGGCCGCAACCGGGCCACGCAGGAGCGGGCGCTCGAGGCCGCGTTCGAAGCCGAGCTCGGCTTCGGTTCAGAGGTCTTCGTGCGTGATCGTGCGCACCTCGCCGCCCTGGCGGACGGCAACCCGTGGTCCGGCGAGGTCGACGTCGATTCGGGCACCTACAACGTGGGGTTCCTGCGCTCACCGTTGGACGAGGAAGCCGCAACCGCCCTGATGGCGCTGGCGACCGCCGAGGACCACCTCGCCACCTCGGGCGAGGAGCTGCACTGGCACACCGTCGGCAAGATGTCGGAGTCCGTCCTGTTCGATCGACCGACGATCAACCAGGTGATCGGCGTCCCCGTGACCATGCGCAACATCCGCACCGTGAGGAGGCTGGTCGCCAAGCTCGACGGTTGAGTCCGTGCGCGCAACGGCCCGCCCTCAGCGGGCGGGCCGTCGATCAGGACGTGGTGCCCGGATGACGCTCAGTCGGTGAACGGCAGGATGCTCACGTTCTTTCGGTTGCGACGGCTGCCGAACTTGACGGTGCCGTCGGTGAGCGCGAACAGCGTGTCGTCGCCGCCGATGCCCACGTTCTCGCCCGGGTGGATCCTGGTGCCGCGCTGGCGGACGATGATCGAACCGGCGGTGACCGCACCACCGTCGTACACCTTCACACCCAGGCGCTGTGCGTTGGAGTCGCGGCCGTTCCGTGTGGAGCCGCCGCCCTTGGTCTTCGACATGGGAGCCTCGTTCTCTTGCGCTGCGTAACGATCAGCCGGCGGAGATGCCGGTGATCTCGATCGTGTGGTAGCTCTGGCGGTGACCCCAGCGCTTCCGCTCGTTCGCCTTGTTCTTGTAGGTGAACGCGTTGATCTTGGGGCCCTTCGCCTCACCCACCACACGAGCGGTCACGGAGGCGCCGGACAGCTGGTCGGGGGTGGCCAGGACGGTGTCGCCGTCGACGACCATCACGGGCTGGAGCTGGACATCTTCATCGCCGGTCTCGCCGAGCCGCTCCACGGAGAGGCGCTGACCCTCTTCCACGCGGTACTGCTTGCCACCGGTCTTCACGACTGCATACATACGGCCCGCCATCTTAGGGCTCACGGAGTCGGCGGGGAAGTCGGCGTGCGCCGATCGATCGACGGACACCTCACCCGATGAGCTCCTCGGGCACGATCAAGCCTCGTCCGTCGCAGTGGTCGCAGCGGTGGGCGACGGACTCCAGCAGCCCCTCACCGATCCTCTTGCGGGTCATCTCGACCAGACCGAGCTCCGAGATGTTGAACACCTGCGTCCGGGTCTTGTCCCGGGACAGCGCGTCGCGGAACGACTTCACCACCTTGTCCCGGTTCTCCTTGACCTCCATGTCCACGAAGTCGATGACGATGATGCCACCGATGTCGCGCAACCGGAGCTGCCGGGCGATCTCCTCGGCCGCCTCGAGGTTGTTGCGGAACACCGTCTCCTCGAGGCTCGACGATCCGACGTTGCGACCGGTGTTCACGTCGATGACGGTGAGCGCCTCGGTGTGCTCGATGATCAAGGAACCACCGGAGGGAAGCCACACCTTGCGGTCCAGCGCCTTCACCAGCTGCTCGGACACGTGGAAGCGCTCGAACATCGGCAGCGCCTCCGCGGCGCGGTCGAAGAACTGGATGCGGTCGACGAGCGCCGGAGCCACGGCCGACACGTAGTCGCGCATGTCCTCGTAGAGCGCCTGGTCGTCGATCAGCACCGCTCGGTACTCGGCGTTGAACTCCTCTCTGATGACGCGGACCGCCATCTCCGGCTCGCGGTACACCAGACCGGGCCGCTGCTGCTGCGCCACCAGCTCGGCGATCCGCTCCCACTGCTTGACCAGTCGCGCGATGTCGCGCTCGATCTCGTCCGCGGTCACGTTCTCCGCGGCGGTGCGAACGATGAGCCCGTGTTCGGAGGGCTTCACGCGGTCGAGGATCTGGCGCAGGCGCTTGCGCTCGTCGTCGGGCAGCCGCTTGGAGATGCCGTAGGTGCGCGAGTTCGGCACCAGCACCACGAACCGGCCCGGGAGGGAGACCTCCTGGGTGAGCCGAGCCCCCTTGTGGGCGATCGGGTTCTTGGTGACCTGGCAGACGATCAGCTGCCGTGCCTTGAGCACGTCCTCGATCCTCGGCTGGTCGCCCCCGGACGACTCGACGTCGTCGGGGTCGTACTGGACGTCGCTGCGGTAGAGCACCGCGTTCTTGGGGGTGGCGATGTCGATGAACGCCGCCTCCATCCCGGGCAAGACGTTCTCGACCTTGCCGACGTAGATGTTGCCGTGGATCTGCGACACGTCGTCGGAAGGGCGGCTGACGAAGTGCTCGACGAGCGACCGGCCTTCGAGGATGGCGATGTGGGTCGCCTCCGGCGTGACGTTCACGTTCATCTGATAGCGACCGATCGCCCGACCCTTGCGCTGGCGCCCGCGACGACGTTCCATCGTCTCGTCGTCGAGCTGGACCGGGGCGTCGTCGACGAGCACCGCCTCGACCGGCGTCGGGCGACTGCGACGGTCGCCGCCGCTCTTGCTCTGGTCACCGCCGGACCCGCGACCCTTCTTCTGCTGACCCTGACCGCCCTGGCTGCGCTTCTGGCCCTGGTCCCGGTTGCCCTGACCGCCCTGGCTGCGCTCGGAGCCGCCCTGTCCACCCTGGTTGCCGCCGGCGCCCTGGCCGCCTCCGCCTCCGCCACCCCGACGGCGACGTCGGCGCCGACTGCTGCGGGACTGTCCTGCGCCGGGTTGGCCCGGCTCACCCGACTGCGACGAACGCTGGTCGGGAGCGGTGGCGGTCCCGCCTCGGTTGGCGTTGCCGGCGCCGGAGTCGGTGGCGCTCACGGGAGCGGGTCGACTGTCGCCGATCTTGGGCTTGGGCGCGGGCGCGGCTCCTTCAGTCGCGTTCTGGCCGGCCGGTTCGGGTCGGTTGGGCGGGTCTGGCCGGTTGGGCGAGTCTGCTCGGTCGTTCGATTCGGTGTCCGACATGGGACGTTCCCTTCATGACGCACGCACCGATGCGTGCGGGGACAGCGCGGCGAGCTCGATCGGCTCGCGACGTTCGCCGTCGCTCTGGATCCATTGATGCGTCCGGACGACCCGCAACGGATGCTCATCCAGCCCCATGGCGGCGAGCAGCTCTGCGGGTCGGACGCTGCGAGGTTTCGTTCCGAGCTCGACGGTGAGCACGGTGCCGTCTGGCGTGCGGTCCGCCTCCAACGAGAGGAGGAGCGGTCGCAGGTCCTCGCTGACCTGCTTCGACTTGCGGACCAGTTCGATCGGGATCGCCGAAGCGGCCAACATCTGGGCCGCCACCTCAGCGGCTCGCTCGTGGTCGTCGACGGGGAGCAGGAACTCCCAGGTGCTGGAGGTCACGGCGTCCTGCAACGACGGTGTACCCGGCTCGAGCAGCTGCGAGCCGGTGGCCATGATCCCGGTGGGCAGCCCCGGCTGCAGCAGCTGCGCCACCCCCTCCGGGTTGCGGATGGAGTCGACGCTCGCGAGCCCCGGACCGAGGTCCAGATCGGGATCGCGGTCCAGGTCGGGATCGAGGTCGAGGTCGAAGTACTCGGCCACACCCTCGTAGCCGGTGGCGAGCGCGAGCCCGAAGTGCAGCCGCGCCCGGGGTGAGAACCCCTGGCTGTAGGCCACGGGAAGGCCCGCCCGGCGGACAGCGCGCTCGATGATGCGGGCCAGGTCTCGGTGCGAGAGGAACCGGACCTTGCCGACCTTGGCGTAGCGGACCCGGATCCGAACCGGTGCGCCACCCATCAGCGCACCGCCCCCGGCCGGCTCAGCAACGCCACCGGGACCGCACCGCCGATGGCGAGGTCCTGACCGGTCCCCTGGCTGCCGCCCGCCGGCGGTGTGGCCGATGCGACCACGTGCTCCACGCCGTAGCCGGTGCACGCCCCGCAGTCGTAGCAGGGGGTCCAGCGGCAGTCGGGCAGTCCGACCTGGGCGAGGGCGTCGGTCCAGTCCTGCCACAGGAAGTCCTTGTGGAGTCCGGCGTGCAGGTGGTCCCACGGCAGGACCTCGTCTTCGGTCCGGTGACGGTAGGTGTACCACTCGATCGACAGGCCGTGGGAGGCCATGGCCTCTTCCCAGAGGTCCAGGCGGAAGCACTCGGACCACTCCTGGAACGTTCCGCCCCGACGCCACACCTCTTCGATCACCGGGCCCAGGCGACGGTCGCCGCGGCTGGCGAGCCCCTCGGCGAGCGTCGCTCGGGGGTCGTGCCACTTCATCTGCACGCCGTGGTCGCGACGGACCGCGTCGCGCAGCAGGTGGATCTTGCGTTGGAGCTCCACGGCGGTGTTCTGGCCGAACCACTGGAACGGCGTGTGCGGCTTGGGCACGAACCCGCCGACCGACACCGTGACCGACGGGCTCTTGTGGTGGCGCTTGCCGACCTCGACGCAGTTGCGAGCCAACTCGGCGATGCCGAGGGTGTCCTCGTCGGTCTCGGTCGGCAGTCCGGTCAGGAAGTACAGCTTCATCCGCCGCCAACCCTGGGAGTACGCGGACTCGACGGCGTCGTAGAGGTCCTGCTCGCGGATGAGCTTGTTGATCACCTGCCGCATCCGCCAGGTGCCGGCCTCCGGAGCGAACGTGAGCCCGGTGCGCCGCCCCTTCTGCAGCTGCGACGCGATGTCGACACCGAACGCGTCCACCCGCAGCGACGGCAACGACACCGACACCCGACCGCAGGCGTCGTCGTCGACGATCCCGCCGACCACGTCCGCGATGCCGGAGAAGTCGGCGGTGGACAGGGACGTGAGCGCCACCTCGTCGTATCCCGTGCGGCGGAGGCCCTCGGCCACCATCGAACGCACCTGCTCCGCCGGGCGTTCGCGCACCGGGCGCGTGATCATCCCGGCCTGGCAGAAGCGACAGCCGCGGGTGCAGCCCCGGAAGACCTCGACGTTGAGCCGGTCGTGGACGACCTCGGTCAGCGGGACGAGCTGGTTTCGGGGGTACGGCCATTCGGCCAGGTCCGCGATCGTCCGCTTCTCCACCGTCTCTGGCGCCTCGGGCCACACCGGCTCGACGGCCACCAGGTCGGCACCGTCGTAGGTCGCCTCGTAGGCCGCTGGAACGTACACGCCGGGGATCGAGCACAGCGCCCCCAGCGCCTCGCGGCGGTCGTCGCGGCCGGCGGCCTTCCACGCGGACAGCACCCGGTTGATCTCCGACACGACCTCTTCGCCGTCACCGAGCACCACCAGGTCGACGAAGTCGGCGATCGGCTCGGGGTTGAAGGTGCAGTGTCCACCCACGGCGACGAAGCCGTGGTGCGCTCGACGTTCCGCAGCCCGGACAGGCAGGCCTGCCAGGTCGATGCAGTTGAGGAGGTTGGTGTAGTTGAGCTCGGCCGAGAGGTTGAACGCGAGCACGTCGAACTCGCCCGCCGGCCGGTGCGTGTCGACGCTGAACAGCGGCAGCCCCGCTGCGCGGAGCTCGGCCTCGAGGTCGATCCACGGTGCGTAGGCGCGCTCGGCGACGGCGTCGGGTCGCTCGTTCAGGATCTCGTAGAGGATCTGCAGACCCTGGTTGGGCAGCCCGATCTCATAGGTGTCGGGGTAGGTCATCAGCCACGACACGACCGGGCTGTTGGGGCCCAGTCCGGACCAGTCCGGGCTCACCGCTCCGTCCTCGCACCCGATGTAGCGGGCAGGCTTCTGGACCCGGTGCAACAGCGGCTCCAGGCGGTCCCAGATGGAGCCGCCCGAACCGGAGTTGACCCCGAGCGGGTCGGCCTGGTGGACGGACATGGTCCGGCAAGTCTACCGACGCAGCAGCGTCCGCACGGAACCGACCCGACGGAACCGGCGTCCCAGCACGCCCGTTCTGTGTGCAACCGGTTCGCCGGAGGCGAACCGGTTGCACACAGAACGAGGATCAGGAGTAGCGGTGCATGTGCACGGACTGCACCAGCCCGACCGCAGCGAACGACGTCATCAGCGACGACCCGCCGTAGGACACGAACGGCAGCGGGATGCCGGTGACCGGCATGATCCCGAGCGTCATGCCGATGTTCTCGAAGATGTGGAACAGCAGCATCGACATGATGCCGACGCAGATGAGGGTGCCGAGCTGGTCCGACGCCAGCTGCGCCACCCGCCAGACCCGCCACACGAGCAGGCCGAGCAGCACCACGAGCGCCCCGGCACCGACGAAGCCCAGCTCCTCGCCGGCGACGGTGAAGATGAAGTCGGTCTCCTGCTCGGGCACGTAGCCGCCGCGGGTCTGAGGGCCGTTCGTGAACCCATAGCCGGTCAGTCCGCCCGATCCGATCGCCTGCTGGGCCTGCTCGACGTTGTAGGACTGGCCGTCGGGCGTGACGAACGACGTCAGCCGATCCTTCTGGTAGTCGTCGAGCGTGCCCGAGTTGAGGATGCCGAACACGGCGACGAGTCCGAGGACCACCAGGACCAGCAGGTGACGCATCCGGACGCCGCCCACGACGAGCATCCCGATGGCGATCACGATGAACACGAGCGCGGAGCCGAGGTCCGGCTGGAGCAACGTCATCGCCGTCGGCACGGCGAACAGGCCGAGGGCGACGCCCAGGCGCCGGAGGTCGACTCGTTCGACCTGGCTGAGGTACGCGGCGACGGCGATGATCACGCCCAACTTGGCGAACTCGGCAGGCTGGAGCGAGAACGGACCGAACCGGTACCAGCCCTTGGTCCCGTTCACCACGGCGCCGAGCGGCGTGAAGATGCCGGCCATCC
>JAPXRJ010000118.1:0-7218 GCA_033813615.1 Microthrixaceae bacterium
CGGTGTCTGGACCGAGGGTACCCCGCTCCTCTGACATCCGGAGGTCGATTCCCGCTGCTTCACGGAGGGTTCACAGTCGCGACGCGGGATACCGTGGCGCGCCATGTCGATCTCCACACCCGCCGAGCGCTCCGTCGGGCTCACCTTCGCCAGCTTCCAGGGGCTCGGCATCGACGTCGGACTGGCCATGGCCCGCGCCGCCAGAGACGCCGGCTGCTCCTCGTTCTGGACGGCGGAGACCGTCGGCACGGAGGCCTTCGCCACCCTCGGCGCGGTCGCCGCCGGGGTCGGCGGGCTGGACCTCGGCACCGGTGTGCTCGCCCTTCAGCTGCGGACGCCGCAGGTGGCGGCGATGGGTGCGGCCACGCTCCAGGCCCTGGCTCCCGACCGCGACGTGCTGCTGGGCGTCGGCATCTCGTCACCGGTGGTGGTGGGTCGTTGGCACGGCGCCGAGTACGGCAGTCGGCCGGTCGCCCAGGTTCGCGAGTTCCTCGAGCTCACCGCGGCGTGCCTGTCGGGCGAGGGGGTCACCTACGACGGGGACTTCTACCGGGCCGACCGCTTCCGGTTGGGCATCCGATTCAGCGACCGTCGACCCAAGCTCGTGCTCGGTGCGCTCAACCGGCGGATGCTGCGCCTGGCCGGTGAGCTGGCCGATGGCGTGCTCCTGAACTACCTCCCGGCCAGCGCGGTGCCGTGGTGCGTGGAGCAGATCCGGGCCGGCGAGGGGTTCGCCCAGCGCGAACCCGGGTCGTGTCGGATCCACGCGTATGTCCACGTCGGGGTGTGCGACCCTGACGCGGCCCGACCCCTGGGACGCAAGGACCTGTTCTCCTATGCCGTCGTCGACGCGTACGCGCGTGCCTTCGAACGCGCCGGGTTCGCCGACGAGGTCGCCGCGCTGCGCGCTGCCCACCGCAGCGGCGACCGCGAGGCGGCGGTCGCCGCCGTCTCGGACCGCATGGTCGACGCGATCGACATCTGCGGCGACGCTGACCACGTCGCCCGAGCGGTCCAGGCCTACCGCGATGCCGGCGTCGACGATCCGGTGATCATGCCGCTGCCGTGGGGCGAGGACCGCGTCGCCACCATCGAGGCAACGATCGACGCCGTCACCGCCTGATCCGACCGTTCGGCCGGTGTGTTGGCCGTCACCGTGGCTGTTCCAGCGGCCGGAACGACAGCCCGAACCGGGCTCGGGCCCGATCGGCATAGGGTCGCTCCGTGCAACTCGACGACCGGGTGATCGTGGTGACCGGCGGCGGCAGCGGCATCGGCGCGGCGATGTGCCGGCGGTTCGCCCAGGAGTCCCCGCGGGCGATCGTCGTCGCCGACCTCGACGGCCTGAAGGCGGCCGCGGTGGCGGCGGAGGTCCGGACCGCAGGGCCGGGCACCGCGGTGGCGTCCCGGGCCGTCGACGTCGCCGACGAGGCTCAGCTCGGTGCGCTCGTGACCGAGGTGAGGGCCGAGCACGGCGGCCTCGACCTGTTCTGCGCCAACGCCGGCATCGGCACCGGCCAGGGGGTCGAGGCCTCCGACGCCGCATGGGACCAGATCTGGCACGTCAACGTGATGGCTCACGTGTATGCAGCCCGGGCACTGCTGCCCGCCTGGCTCGAGGCGGGTGAGGGTCACCTGCTGATCACCGCATCGGCCGCGGGGCTCCTCGTCAACCTGGGCGACGCGCCGTACACCGCCACCAAGCACGCGGCCGTCGGCCTGGCCGAGTGGCTGTCGGCGACCTACGGCGACCGGGGTCTGCACGTCGCCTGCCTGTGCCCGCAAGGCGTGCGCACTCCCCTGCTCTTCGGCGGAGCCGAGCGAGGGCGGGGCGGCAACAGCGCCGTCGGGTCAGCCGGCGAGGGGGCGCTCTCCACCGACGTGGTGAAGGCGCAGCGGGTCATCGAGCCCGAGGAGGTCGCCGAAGTGGTCGTGGAAGGACTCGCCGACGAGCGGTTCCTCATCCTTCCGCACCCCGAGGTCGCCGGCTACGAGCAGGCCAAGGCCACCGACCGGGAGCGCTGGCTCCGGGCGATGCGACGGCTGCAGGCCAAGCTGACCGGGCGATGACGGCCCCGGTCCAGGCGTCGTTGCCTGCCGGCGGGCGACCGTGGCAGGTCGCGCTCGATGCGGCGACCGCCACCATCGACGTCGAACCCGTCGACCTCCCGGTCGCGTTGTGGGGGTTGCATCAGGTCCTACGGGTAGGGGCCTCCGCCGACCTGCACGTGGCCCGCTGCAACCGCGAGATGCTCGGGCGGTTGGTGGACGGTGCAGGGTTCACCGCCACGTCGTGGTCTGCGACGGCCACGCCGGACGTTCGTGCAGCGCTGAGCGACGGTGTCTCGGTGAGGGTCGACAGACAGCGTTCCCTCGCTGACACCGTCGGTTCCGGCATGCGCCTCATGATCGTGGGGCTCAACCCGTCGATCTACGCCGCGGACGTGGGTGTCGGGTTCGCTCGGCCCGGCAACCGGGCGTGGCCGGCGCTGCTCGCCGCCGGGTTGGCGACGACCGACCGCGACCCGCTCGACCTCCTCTGCACGCACCGGATCGGCATGACGGACCTGGTCAAGCGAGCCACGGCGAAGGCCAGCGAGCTGTCACCAGAGGAGTTCCGCCACGGCCTCGACCGGCTCGACTCCCTGTGCGCCTGGTTGCGGCCCGGAGCGATCTGCGTGCTCGGCGTGACCGGCTGGCGTTCCGCTGTGGGCGACAGGACGGCCGGGCTCGGCTTGCAGGACCGAACGCTCGGCGGCCGGCCGGTCTACGTGATGCCCAACCCGAGCGGCCTCAACGCCCACACGAACGTCGACGACCTCGTGCACCACCTGCACGCCGCTGCCGCGATCTCCGACCGCTGACGGTCGACCGGAGCTCGGCATCCTTCCTCGTGGACCTGCACCGTTGACGTCGCTGGTCACGTCCCGGTAGGGACTGCGGGGGAGGCCTGAACCCGCATGACCGCGCCGACGTGCCTCGATGAGGTGACTCCGATGACCGAGCTGACCATCCCTGCGACCTGGGAGGAGGTCACCGCGGAGTGGATGACAGCCGCTCTCCAACGCGACTTCCCCGGCGCGGAGGTCTCCACCGTCGAGGTGGTGCTGCGCGACGACGGAACCAACCGCCGAGCGCGACTCGCGCTGAGCTACGCCGCGGGCGACGGACCTTCGGCGGTGTTCGTGAAGGCCGCCGACCCCGACCACGCCGAGCTCAACGCCGCGACCGGGGGACTCTTCAACGAGTCCCGCATGTTCCGCACGGACATCTCGCTGCCCATCGAGCACCCCGCGGTGCACCTGGCCCTCATCGACGAGCCCGGTCTCGACTTCCTCCTCCTCATGGAGGATGTGACCCTGCGCGGTGGCGATCCCCGCGACTCGACCCGGCCCCTGACGGTCGAGCAGGCCGCCGACGGGGTCGAGGGTCTGGCCCGCCTGCACAGCCGGTTCTGGGGTGATGGCCTCGACCGCCACGGCGACGAGCTCGCTTGGCTCGAGCCCTTCGTCGCGTGGCGGGGCATGGAGTCAGGCATCGCCGCCGGACTGCAGCGTCTCGACACCGACCTACCCACCGATGTGCGCCGGCTCAGCGCCGTCGAGATCGAGGACTGCTGGGTCGCCTACATCGACGAGATGGCGGACGAGCCGCACACCGTGCTGCACGGTGATGCGCACGTGGGCAACACCTACGTGGTCGACGGCGAGCGGGTCGGCTTCCTCGACTGGCAGGTCCTGCACCGCGGCCACCACGCCCTCGACCTCGGCTACTTCCTCCAGGGGGCCCTCACCCGTGAGGATCGCCGCGGCGGCGAGGTCGAGCTCGTCGCCCGTTACCACGGCGCGCTCGACCTCCCAGCACAGGACCAGCCGACCGTCGATGACGTCTGGTTGCACTACCGGGCGTCTGCCTCGCACGGCCTGGCCGTCTGGATGGCCACCGCGTCGTCCGACGACTGGCAGCGTCCCGAGGTGTCGCTCCCGCTCGCTCAGCGCTATGCCGAGGCGTTCGTCGACCTCGACACCCCAGGCGCCGTACGCGACCTCACCGGCGCCTGACCTACCGACGGCACCGACGCCGTCCACTTCGTTCGGATCGTCACGACGGTCGGAGCGAGCGATGGAGCTGACGGTCGACCGGACCAGGACGGCGCCGTCCGGATCGGCGTCGCTCGATCGACTCGGCGCGTACATTGCCGACGGTGACGCGTGCCCGTGTGCAGCGCGTCGCACGACATCAGGGGAATCGCATGGTCGGGGGAATCGCATGAAGGTCCGGTTGGAGCCGTCCGACGAGTACATGCACCCGGGCCCCGAGCCCACGTTCAACGAGTCGATGTACTTCAACGTGTACGACCCCGGTGCGAACCTCGGTGGGTTCGTGCGCATCGGGAACCGTCCCAACGAGGGCCACGCCGAGATGACCGTCTGCCTCTACCTGCCCGACGGTCGTGTCGCGTTCATGTTCCGACGGGCCGAGATCGACGGCAACGAGCGCTTCGACGCCGGCGGTGCCGCGTTCGAGGTCCTCGAGCCGTTCCGCACCGAGGGCGAGGGAGGCGGCCGGATCCGAGTCCGCTACCAGGGCAAGGTCGTGCTGCTGAGCGAGCCGCTCGACATGGCCGACCCCCGGCAGGCGTTCACCGACAACCCGTACGGTGCGGCGACGGTGGACCTCACCTACCGGGGGATGGCCCGACCGTTCGGCGGCGAGCCCGAGGAGTCACACGAACGCCCGGGAGAGGAGTTCGCCAAGGGCCACTACGAGCAGCTCGTCGCGGCCACCGGCACGATCAGCGTCGAGGGCGAGAGCTGGACCGTCGACGGGCTCGGGCTGCGCGACCACTCCTGGGGCCCTCGGACGTGGCAGGCCCCCTGGTACTACCGCTGGCTGACGATGAACTTCGGTGACGGCACCGGGCTGATGCTGTCCCGCGTCGCCCGCCCCGACGGACCGGGCACCCGCGGCGGCTTCGTGTGGGACGGTGCGCAGATCCACCTGGTCAAGGACGTGTCGATCCACACGGAGTGGTCCACCGAGGACGCCTACCACCGCAAGGTGCACGCCACCTTCTCCACCGCCACGCCCGGCTCGGGTGCGCAGGGCGGCGGCGCGCCCGACGGCACCGGGCTCGACGGCGAGGGCGGCATCACCCGCACCGTCACCGGCGACGTGCTCAACCTCATCCCGCTGCGCAACCGTCGGGACGGCCGCGTCACGCGGATCTCGGAGGGTCTCACGCGATGGCGCCTCGACCGGGCGTTGGGCCGTGACGAGTCGGCCGTGGTCGGTCACGGGCTGTCGGAGTACCTGGACCAGATCGTCGACGGCGGTCCCGTCGGCCTCGACGAGTAGCCGGCCGGGATCCGACGCCCCTCCTCGTTCTGTTCGTCGGAGCCGACCAAAACCGGTCGGTTCCGACGAACAGAACGAGGGGCGAGCGCCGGTAGTGTCGGACGATGCTGTTGCACCAGGTGCTGGAGTTCGCCGCGGGCGCGTGCCCGGACATCGACGCGCTCGTGTTCGAGGACCGCCGCTGGACCTTCGCCGAGCTGGAGCGCGACGTGGCGCGCATGGGCACCAAGCTCGCCCACGCCGCCGCCCGCAACGAGCGGATCGCGTGGTTCTCCGACAACCGCCCCGAGATGGTGATGGCGCTCTACGCCGTGCCGCGGGCCGGAGCGCTGCTCGTCCTCGGCAACATACGCCACACCCCCGACGAGCAGGTCGCGATGCTGCGCTCCAGCTCGGCGTCGGTGGTGGTCGGTTCCGCCGAGCAGCTGTCCCGCCTGACCGGCCACGCCGGCGAGCTCCACGACGTCCGCCGGTGGTACTGCCTCGACGGCACCGACGGCCCCGAGGACCTCCCGCCGGGAACGCGGCCGGCGACGGAGCTGTTCGCCGTCGATTGCGAGCCGCCCCGTTCTGGACTCGACGACGACACCCACGTGTGGCTGATCCACACGTCCGGCACCACCGGCCGCGCCAAGGGTGCACTGCTGACGCACCGCTCGATCATCGCGGCGTCGGCGAACACCGCGTTGGCTCGCCCGATCGGGGACGACGACGTCTACCTGTTCCCGTTCCCGCTGTTCCACGTGGCGGCCTACAACGTGGTCGTCCACCACCTGGGCCGGCGCCCGGTCGTGCTGCTCCCCCGCTTCGAGGTCGATGCGGTCCTGTCCGCGATCCGCGACGAGAGCGTGACGACGATCTCGCTCGCCCCGACGATGCTGGCGATGCTGCTCGATCACCCCGAACGCAGCATCGACGACCTGGGCTCGTTGCGGCGCATCGGCTACGGCGCGTCGGCCATGCCGCTCGACCTGCTGCGTCGGACTTTGGCCGAGCTGCCCGACGTCGGCCTCGCACAGGGCTACGGGATGACAGAGCTGTCGGGCAACGCTGTGTTCCTCGGCCCCGACGAGCACCGCCGGGCCGGAGCCGACGAGCCCTGGCTGCTGGGCGCCGCCGGACGACCCGCGCCGCTCGTGCAGATCCGCATCGCAGACGAACACGGCAACGACGTCGATGCCGGCGAACCCGGCGAGGTGCTCGTGCGCGGCGACCAGGTGTGCGCCGGCTACTGGGACGACCCGGGCGCCACCGTGGAATCGCACCACGGCGAGTGGTTCCGGACCGGCGACATCGGGCGCCTCGACGCGCACGGCTACCTGTACATCGTCGACAGGGCGAAGGACATCGTCATCTCAGGCGGCGAGAACGTGTCGTCGCGGGAGGTGGAGGACATCGTCTCCGAGCACCCGGAGGTCGCCGCCGTCGCGGTCGTCGGTCTACCCGACGACCGCTGGGGTGAGCGGGTGTGCGCTGTCGTCGTGTGGAACGCCGTGGCCGGGAACGGCACTGACGGCGATGAGGTCGCCACCGACAGCGATGCCCGGGCCCGTGCGCTGGTGCAGTGGACCGAGGGACGGATGGCCGGCTTCAAACGCCCGCGAGTCGTGGTGAGCGCTCCGGAGCTGCCGACGAACGCTTCCGGAAAGGTCGACAAACGGGCGATCCGGGACCACCTCGGCCTCAGGTAGATGTCGGCGACCGACGCGGGGCATGCCCCACGTCACAGGCCGATCGCGGTACTTGCGTAGCTGTTACGGATGCCGGAGGTCGGTCGGCTCCGCGACCCTGAGGCGTCGGTCGGATGCTGGGGCCGACCTCGCGTGTCGGTGTCCGTGCCATCGGGAGGGATGGCACGGA
>JAPXRJ010000118.1:7228-8845 GCA_033813615.1 Microthrixaceae bacterium
GCATTCACCGGCACCGCATTCACCGGCACCGCATTCACCGGCACCGCATGCACCGGCACCGCATGCACCGGCACCGCATCAGGCATCAGGCTGACATCGCTGAGATGTCAGGCTGCAGAGCGGTCGTCCGGGCGAGGGAACGGCCCGGCACGACCCAGTGCCCCCGGCGTCGCCCGACCGAGCAGCTCGTCGGTCTGCATCCAGCGCACGGCGTCGATGAGTGCGTCCTGGTCGACGCCGGTCCGGTAGCCCATCCGATCGAGGAGGAACGCCACATCCTCGGTCGCCACGTTGCCGGTCGCACCGGGTGCGAACGGGCACCCGCCGATCCCGCCGAGCGAGGCGTCGACGGTGTCCACACCGTCCTCGACCGCAGCAGCGACCGCAGCGAGGCCCGTGTTGCGGGTGTTGTGGAAGTGGACCCGGATGCGTTGACCGGTGCCCGCCGCTGCGATCGCGTCACGGGTCACGCCCAGTCGTTCGCGCACGTCGGTGGGCACCGCCACCCCGATCGAGTCGGCCAACGCGATCTCCTGTCCACCGACCTCCACGCAACGGGCGACGACATCGGCCAGGCGACCGACCGGCACCTCGCCCTCGTAGGGACATCCGAAGCTGGCCGACAGGGTGACGCTCGCTGACACCCCCGCGGCCGCCGCGGCCGCCGCGATGTCGGCCCAGACGGCGATGCCCTGCTCGGTGGTGGTTCCCTGGTTGCGCTCCCCGAAGGTGTCGGTGACGACGACCACCGCGTTGACCTCGTCGCAACCCGCCTCGAGCGCCCTGTCGAGGCCTCGACGGTTGAGGACCAGCCCGATGAACGACGCCGACTGCATGGGGTCCTCGGGCGGAAGGTCGGCCCGCCGTGCGGCCAGACCGGCCATCACCTCGGCGGCGTCGGCCATCTGCGGCACGCGGGTCGGGTTCACGAACGACGTCGCCTCGACACGGGTGATCCCGGCGCGGACGATCCGTTCGATCAGCGCCAGCTTGGCCTCGGTGGACACGACCAGACCGTCGCTCTGCAGACCGTCGCGGGGAGCGACGTCGACGATCGTCACGGGGTGCACCATGCGCTCAGCCTACGGGTGCCAGATCCCGCACGGCCTGTCGCTGATCCAGACCGAAGGGAAGGATCGCGATGGCCGGTGTGGTCACGCCGTTGGCGACGTAGCGGCCGATGTGCTCGCGACACTCCTCCGGGCTGCCCCAGACGATCAGCTCGTCGACCAGCGTCTCGGGGATGGCCGCCAGCGCGCCGGGACGGTCGCCCTCCTTCCAGAGTCGCCACATGTCGGCCAACTCCTCCCCACGACCCATCCACTCGTGGAACGCTGCGTACACCGGCACGGTCAGGTAGGCCGCGATCGCGTACCGACCCATCTTCATCACCAGGTCCCGATCGGTCGTCGGCGCCACGAAGATCCGGGCCACGACCTCCTTGGAACCGGAACCCGCCTCGGTGGCGGCGGCCTGCACGATCGGCGCCACCGTCGACACGTCGTCGGCGGACAGCCAGTTGACGATCGCGCCGTCGCCCTCGCGGCCGGCCAGGCGCAGCATCCCTTCGCGCAGCGCTGCGATCAGGATCGGGGGCGGGTCGGCCGGGACGATCCC
>JAPXRJ010000119.1:0-8784 GCA_033813615.1 Microthrixaceae bacterium
TCGAGGCCACCGTGCACCACCAGCGCCGGCACCGGGGGCGCCTGATCGAGCGAGACGCCACCCGCCTCGTCGGGCATGAGCCCGGCGACGTCGACGAACGCCTCGGGAGCGATCGACGCGGTGCGGGGGTCGAACGTGGCGGCCAGCGTGGTGCCGCCGCCCATGGAGTGACCCGCCAGCGCGACGCAGTCGGCGCGAACGAGCCCGTGCAGCGGATCGGCGGGATCGGCGTTCGCGGCGCGGACCTGGTCGAGCACGAACGCCACGTCGAGCGGTTGGTTCGGAAGGTCCGAGGCGTCGCTCGCCCGGCTGCTCAGCGGAAAGGTGGGCGCGACCACGACGTAGCCGGCGCTGGCCCAGCGGGCGAGCACGTCGTTGCGCTCACCGCCGTGGGAGCCCATGCCGTGGGACCACATGACGACGGGGAACGGACCGTCGTCCGACGGCGGGGCGTCGGGTTCGCCGGCCGTCGGTTCGCCGGGCTCCGGTTCGCCGGGCTCCGGTTCGCCGGCCGCCGGGTACAGCACGACGTAGGGCAACGTGCGATCCGGCGCGGCGCGGTCGGCCCACTGCGGTCGCGGCGTGGTCGGACGGCTGGGGTCGGTCGTCCTCCGCTCGATCCGACCCACCGCATGGGAACCGACCTGTGACGTACCGCCCCGCGAGCAAGCCGCGGGCGGGACCGTGGTGGTCGTCGATGCCGGCGCTGGGGTCGTGGGCTTCGAGCCCTCCGCGACAGTTCCCGACGAGGCCTCGCCGGATGAGCAGCCGACCAGGAAGAGGCCCGCGACGATCGCCGCCGCTGCAGTCGAGCGGGAACGCAGCGCCGAGCGACGGAACACCGGAGCGACCACGGCGCCGGCCCCGACCCGCCTACTCCTGGACGAGCTCGATCAGCGTGCCGAACGAGCCCTTCGGGTGGATGAACGCGACGGTCGTCCCCCGGGAGCCCGGCCGGGGGGCCTTGTCGATCGGGGTGGCGCCGGCGGCGACCATGGCGTCGAGGGCGACCTGGCAGTCGTCGACCCGGTAGCCGACGTGGTGCAGGCCTTCGCCGCGCTTCTCGATCGCCTTGGCGATCGGCGAGTCGTCGTTGGTGGCGGCGGTCAGCTGGATGTAGCTGTCGGCCACCTTGACCAACGCCTCCTCGACGCCGTCGCTCTCGACGACCTCGCGGTGGGCGACCGTGGCGCCGAACGCCCGCTGGTAGTAGTCGACCGCGGCGTCGAGGTCCCGCACCGCGATGGCGATGTGGTCGATCTCGGTCAGCAGTCCGGAGGTGGCGTCGGGGTTCTCGCTCATGGGACCGATCCTCTCAGAGCTCGCCGCGGGCGTGGCGCTGGTACAGGGTGATCTTGTCCTCGCCGACGGCTTCGCGCTTGGCGGGGTCGGTGATACCGAGTCCCGCCTCGGGGGCCAGGCACAGCACACCGATCTTGCCTTCGCCCTCGTTGTGGTGGACCTTCAGCGCTGCGTCGCCCACGTGGTCGAGCGCGAAGACCTCGCTCATCACCGGCTGGATGCGACCCTGGTCGATGAGGCGGTTCATCTCCCACGCCTCCTGGTAGTTCGCGAAGTGCGAGCTGATGATGCTCTTGAGCTTCATCCACAGGTGGCGGTTGTCGTACTCGATCATGTAGCCGGAGGTCGCCGCGCAGGTCACGACCTTGCCGCCGCGCTTGGTGATGAACACCGAGGCGCCCATCGTGGAGCGGCCCGGGTGCTCGAAGACGATGTCGGGATCCTCACCCACCAGCGAGCGGACCTTCTTGCCCAGACGACGCCACTCCGACTCGTCCTGGGTGACCTCGTCGGACCAGAACCTGTAGCCCTCGGCCTTGCGATCGATGACGGCGTCGCAACCCATCGCCTGGAGCAGCTTCACCCGCTCCGGCGAGGAGACCACGCCGATCGGCGTGCCGCCGCCGTTGATCACGAGCTGGGTGGCGTAGGCGCCGATGCCGCCGGTGGCCCCCCAGATGAACACGTTGTCGCCCTGCTTCATGCGGGCTGCGTGGTCCCCGACGAGCATCCGGTAGCTGGTCGACGCGCACAGCGCGTTCACCGCCGCCTCCTCCCACGTGAGGTGGCTCGGCTTCGGCATCAGCTGGTTGGCCTTGACGATCGCCAGGTCCGCCAGGCCGCCGTAGTTGGTCTCGAACCCCCAGATGCGCTGGTTGGCGGCGAGCATCGAGTCGTTGTGCGCCGAGGGATCCTGGTCGTCGACGTAGTTGCAGTGCGCCGTGATGCGGTCGCCCGGCTTCCAGTTGCGCACCGCCGAGCCGACCTGCAGCACCACGCCGGACGCGTCGGAGCCGACCACGTGGAAGTCCTGCGCGTGACGGGCGCCCCACACCGACTCCTTGCCCAGCCGGTCGAGGAAGCCGAACGTGGGCAGCGGCTCGAAGATCGAGGTCCACACCGTGTTGAAGTTGATCGAGCTCGCCATCACAGCGATCACCGCTTCGTCGGGCGCGATCTCCGGAAGGGGGATCTCGCCGACGTGGAGGCTCTGGCGCGGGTCCTTGTCCCAGGACTCGACGCCCTCCCACATGTCGGACTCAGAGCGCAGCACGTGTGCGGCCCGGGTGGACTCGGGGATCGCCAGGTTGGCGATGTCGTCGCCGGACGCGTCGTTCTGGATGGCCTCGAGGATCTCCTGCATGGCCGCGCAAGTTACCCGTCGGTCACCTGGGCGCGCCCATCGGCGCCTCGGGGCTTCGGCTCGGCACGACGGGCGGAGCTTTCGCCTTCAGCGCACGGTTCGAGCGCGGACAGGGCGGAACCTCCCGCCGAACGGTCGTCGGCCGGGACCGCGTTGTCCGATTCCCCGCACCGCCGATGCCTACGCTGCACACCGATGATCGAGGATCCGAGCGACCTGGCGTCGGTCCGGACCGATCGCCTCGTCCTCCGGCGGTTCACCGGTGAGGACCGTGCACCGATGGCCGCCATCAACGGCGACCCCGCGGTGATGGAGCACTTCCCGTCGGTGCTCGACCGGACCGCGTCCGACGCCTTCGTCGACCGCATCGAGGCGGGCTGGCAGGAGCGGGGTTGGGGGCTGTGGGCGGTGGAGGTCGCAGCATCAGGCGGCTTCGTCGGCGAGGTCGGGCTGTTGCCCGCCGACCACGTGCAGACCGGCGCGGTCGAGGTCGGATGGCGCCTGGCGCACGCAGCCTGGGGTCGCGGCTACGCACCCGAGGCCGCCCGGGCGGCCTTGCAGGTCGGCTTCGAGGACCTGGGCCTCGACGAGGTCGTCAGCTTCACCGTCCCCCAGAACGCAAACAGCCGTCGGGTGATGGAGAAGATCGGCATGACGCATCGCCCCGACCGCGACTTCGACCACCCGCTCGTCGATCCGGTCGCCGCCCCGCACCTGGTGCGCCACGTCCTGTACTCGCTGAGTCGGGTCGAGTGGGACGCCGTGGCTACCCGGCGGTAACCTCGCCGGACCGCAGGAGGGGGCCGTGCGGCCTCCCGGATCGTCTGGAGTGGACATGCCTGGTTCGGTGATTCTCTCGGGGGCCCGGACCCCCATCGGCAAGCTCGCCGGCTCGCTCGCCGGCTTCAAGGGGTCCGATCTCGGCGGCATCGCCATCAAGGCCGCGCTCGAGCGTGCCGGTGTCGCCGGCTCCGACGTCGACTACGTGTTCATGGGCCAGGTGCTGCTCGCCGGCGCCGGCCAGATGACCGCCCGTCAGGCCGCGATCGCCGGCGGCATCCCGATGGACGTCCCGTCGACCACGGTCAACAAGGTCTGTCTGTCGGGCATCCACTCGATCATGCTCGCCGACCTCCTCATCCAGGCCGGCCTGGCCGATGTGGTCGTCGCCGGCGGCATGGAGTCCATGACCAACGCGCCGTACCTGCTGCCCGACGCCCGCGGCGGCATGCGCATGGGCGACAAGAAGGTCATCGACTCGATGATGCACGACGGCCTGTTCTGCGCCATCGACCAGGTCGCGATGGGTGCCGGCACAGAGAAGTACGCCGCGACCGCCGGCATCTCGCGCGAGGCCCAGGACGAGCTCGCCGCCAAGTCGCACGAGCGGGCGGCGAAGGCCCAGAAGGACGGCCTGTTCGACGACGAGATCGTCTCGGTGTCGATCCCGCAGCGCAAGGGCGACCCGGTCGTCTTCTCCACCGACGAGGGCGTGCGCGCCGAGACCACCCTCGACTCGCTCGGCGCCCTGCGTCCGGCGTTCGACAAGGCCGGCAACATCACCGCCGGCAACGCGTCGCAGATCTCCGACGGCGGCGCCGCCGTGGTCGTCGCGTCGGCCGCCGCCGCCGAGCGCATCGGCGGCAACCCCCTCGGCCGCATCGTCAGCTTCGGCGAGGTCGCAGGGCCCGACGCCTCGCTGCTCACCCAGCCGTCGCGCTCGATCAAGCAGGCGCTGGAGCGGGCCGGCAAGTCGGTGTCCGACGTCGACCTGTTCGAGCTCAACGAGGCGTTCGCCGCCGTCGGCGTCGCCTCCATGGCCGACCTGGGCATCACCGACGAGGTCACCAACGTCAACGGCGGAGCGATCGCCCTGGGTCACCCGATCGGCATGTCCGGCACCCGCGTGGCGCTGCACGTCCTCAACGAGCTCAAGCGCCGCGGCGGTGGTGTCGGCGCTGCCGCCCTCTGCGGTGGCGGCGGCCAGGGCGACGCCCTGCTGCTCGAGACCATCTGAGCCGACCGCACGCTCTCACCCACCTCCTCGAAACTGCGTCAGTTGCCGTCGCTGAGCGACGCCAACTCACGCAAGATCGCTCGGTTCGAGCGAATCCACTGCTTCCCCCTCCGACTCCGGAAGGGGAAGCAGTGCCATTTTTCGATGCAGTTGCCCAGGTCGCCCGCCAACAGCACGGCCTCATCACCACCCACCAGCTCGCCGCCGCCGGCCTTTCGGACCGACAGGTCCGCACGCTCGTGGCCAACGGCGTGCTCGTCCGACGCTGCCGGTCCGTGTACGCGCTGGCCGGAACGCCACCCACCTGGGACCACGACCTGCACTGCGCGGTCCTGGCGTCGGGTCCCGACGCGGCGGTGAGCCACCGCTCGGCCGCCACCATCTGGCGCCTCCACCGCTACCGCAACACCAGCGTCGACATCACCACTGTCCGCTGGCGACGCCGAACGGCAACTGACTGGAAGGTGCACGAGTCGCTCTCGCTCCCGTCACGCGACGTGACGGTGCACCGGGGCATGCCGATCATGACTCCCACGAGGACCCTGATCGACGTGGCGCGCTACCTGCCACCCAGGCGGCTCGGCTCGATGGTCGATGATGCCGTCGTCCGGGAGCTGACCTCGTACGAGGACCTACACCTCCGGTTCGTGGAGCTCGCACGACGCGGCCGCGACGGCATCGCCACCATGCGCGAGGTCCTCGAGGACCGCCCATGCGGCACCGTCGCTCCCGACAGCGCGTTCGAGATGGACGTGTTCAACGACCTTCGCTCGCTGGGCCCGGACCCGGTCCTGCACCACCGGGTGCGCACCACGGAGGTGGAGTACGTCCTCGACATCGCCTGGCCCGAGTTCGAGGTCGCGGTCGAGTGCGACGGCTTCCGCTTCCATCGCACGCCCGAGCAGTTGGAGTGGGACGATCAGCGCCGGAACCGACTGACGCTGCAGGGGTGGATCGTCCTCCACGAGACGTGGAGCCGGCGCCGGAGCGACCCGAGACTGCTGCTCGACGAGGCCGGCGATGCCCTCCGGTCGAGAGGTGCAGACCTGCGACGGCGCCGCTGACGAACGTCGCTCAGCCTCCCCTCCTCTCCGAAATTGCGTGAGTTGCCGTCGCTCAGCGACGCCAACTCACGCAATTTCGCCAGTCAGGGGGCGGGGCAGGGTGGGGCGGGGCGGGCGCGGGACAGTCAGGTGGTGGGGGCCGTCGGATGCTCGACGACGCGACGGCCCTCGAGCGCCCGTCCGAGCGTCAGCTCATCCGCGTACTCCAGGTCGCCGCCGACCGGCAGCCCGCTGGCGATGCGGCTGACCGTCAACCCCGGCATCGTCAGGAGCCGGGTGAGGTACAGCGCGGTCGCCTCACCCTCGATGTTCGGGTTGGTGCAGAGGATCACCTCTGTCACGGCCTCCTCACCGATCCGGGCGAGCAGCTCCTTGATCTTCAGCTGCTCGGGCCCCACGCCCTGGAGGTGGTCGATCGCACCTTGCAGCACGTGGTAGCGGCCCTTGAACTCCCGCGTGCGCTCGATCGCCACGACGTCGCGAGGTTCCTCGACGACGCACAGCACGTGGGCGTCGCGCCGGTCGTCTGCGCAGATCGTGCAGAGGTCGCCCTCTGCCAGGTTGAAGCAGCGTGAGCAGAACCCGACGCGGGCCTTGGCCTCGACGATGGCCGACGCCAGCCGGTTGGCCTCCTCGGCGTCGACCTTGAGCAGGTGGAACGCGATGCGCTGCGCGGACTTGGGGCCGATGCCGGGGAGACGGCCCAACGCATCGATCAGGTCCTGGACAGAGGTCGCGTACGTGGTCCCCACTCAGCCGCCCAGCAGTCCGCCGAGCCCGCCCATGCCACCCATGCCGCCCAGCGGATCGGCCTGGGCCTGGAGCTCGGCTACCGAGTCCCGAGCGTCGGACCACGCCGCGACGATGAGGTCCTCGAGCATCGTCAGGTCGTCGAGGTCGACCGCGGTCGGATCGATGTGGACGCCGAGGAGGTGCAGGTGGCCGTTCAACGTCACGCTGACGACGCCGCCGCCGGAAGTGCCCTGCACCTCGGTCGAGCTCAGCTCCTCTTGGGCCTCCTGCATGCGCTGACCCATGTCCTGAGCCATCTGCAACATCGACCCCAGGTCCAGGCCCGCACCCAGTCCACCCGCACCTTCGTCCACCCCACCACCGGGACCGGTGCCGAAGCCCAGGGCGCTCAGGTCCAGCCCGCCGCCCGAGTCGGAGACGACCTCGCCAGATGCAACGACCTCACCAGATGCAACGACCTCACCCGCCACCACGATCGCGTCGGACGTCCCGTCTGCGGTCGCGTCGCCATCGGTGGCCGCGTCGTCCCGTTCGCCTTCACCGCTCATCGGTCTGCGCCTCTGCTCTCTTCAGGCCCCGTCGGTGCCGTCCACGAGCACCGCGCCGGGGAACGCCTTGGTCAGCTTGTCCATGCCGGTGGCGGCGACGTCCGCATCCTCCAGCTCGTGCACGTCGATGATGGCCGACTCGTCGTCGTCGGTGTGGTCATCGGACCCAGTGCCAGCGGACTCCGAGTCAGGATTCGCGGCACCATCTGACGGGGTGGCGTCCGACGGGGCGGCATCTGAAGGCGCGGCATCGCCGACTTCGGGTGCCGGTGACGACGCGGCGGCCGGTCGGGGAGGCTCCGTCGTCGCTGCGGGAGCGGTCGCCGACGTGGCGTCGTCCAGAGCGTTCGGGTCGGTGCCGTCGATGAGCACCAGCGTGACCGGGGTCCCCAGGTGCTGCGACAGCGCCGCTTCGACGTCGGAGCGGAACCGCTCGGCGCGCTCCACGGTCGGCGCGTTGTCGAGTGCGAACACCGCCCCGGCCGGACCCACGGCGACGAAGCGGCCGGCGCCGTAGATGGCCTTGGCCATGCCCTTGAGCTGCGGCACCACGACTTCACCGAAGGCCAGGGCGAGTGCGTCGAGATCAGGGCCGGCCGACGAGCCCGTCGGTGCTGGGGCAGGACGGTCGTCGACGGGTTCGGCCGACGCAGACCCATCGACGGCAAGGGGGCCAGTGCCTGCGGCGCCAGCGACCGGAGCGTCACCGGCGGGTGGCCGAGGACCCGGCGCGGCAGGCACGCTCCCACCCGAGCGAGCGGCCGGCGATGCGCCAACATCCGGCGCCGCGGATCGCTCGGTGGACGGTGCCTTCGGCGGAGCGGACGGCCGCGCCGGAGCGGACGACGGAGCGGTGGAAGGTCGCGTGGTGGGTGGCGCGGTGGGTGGCGCGGCGGAGGTCCCCGATGGCGACGTGGCCGCCTCGGCCTTGCTCTTGCGCAGTGCGCCGAGCGCGGCGCGCGCCCGGGCCGGTCCGTCGCCGGATGACTCCACGGCACCCGCACCGGCGTCGGCTCCCACATCTCCCCCGGACGCGGATCCGCCGGACGCGGCTCCGCCGGATGCGGATTCGGCCGGAGCGGCTGCAGCGGCGCGATCTGCCGCGGCCGGCTCGGGTCGGGCGCTCGGCGAGGCGGTCGACGCCGCTCGTCCGGCCGTCGCTGCCGCGGCACGGCCACCACCGTCGGCGAGTGCCGCTTCGAGCGCGTCGATGCGACGGACCAGCTGCGCGATCACCGCGCCGTCGGGGGCATCACCCGGGCCGGTCGAGGACGGGCCCGCCGCGGCGCCCGAGTCCGATGAGCACAGCCGCACCAGCGCGACCTCGAGCGGCACCCGCGGATCTGCGGCCTGGCGCATGTCGACCGTCGCCGCCCCCACTGCCTCCATCGCCCGGGTCAACGCAGGGGTGCCCAACGTGTGGGCCCACTCACCCAGTCGCTCGGAATCGGCGTCCACCAGGTGCGGCACCTCGACGCCGAGCGACAGGAGGAACGCGTCGCGGAGCTCGGCCAGCAGCGAATCCGCGAGCACCCGGGGGTCGTGGCCCAGGGACAGCGCATCGGAGACGGCCAGCACGGCGCTGCCGCTGCTGCGATCCGCGAGCGCCTGCAGGAGCTGGTCGACGGGCGCGACGCGGGTCACCACGCCGCCGGCGGCCACCACCTGGTCGAGTGCTGACAGCGTGTCTCTGGCCGAGCCCCGGCCCTGGCGCACGACGTAGGCGATCGACTCCTC
>JAPXRJ010000120.1:0-8711 GCA_033813615.1 Microthrixaceae bacterium
TGCTCGACGTGTTCGTGGTCGACGGTCCGGAAGGACCCGCGGTGCTCTCGGCGTTCGATGCGTCGTGGGCGGGTCAACCGGTCGAAGCCCACGGGATGTGCACCTCGTGGGGCGCGACGTCGTTCGCGCTGCGATGGCACGGTGCCCGTCCGGCGCTTCTGTGGGAGGTCACGACCGATGCCTTGACGGGTACCGCCGTCGAAGCAGGCGTCACCGAGGCGGACGCCGAAGCAGGCGCCGCGGCTGCGACAGGGCGGGTGATCGTGACCGCTCCCGGCCTGGACCCCGGCTGGCGTGGTGACGGTCGCGAAGGTGAAGCCCTCCTCGCCGCACCGGCAGGGCTCGAGCCGGCGGCGGCGACCGCTCCGGCAGCACCAGCCGTCGGCGTGCTCGGAGCTGACCAGGACCTCCCCGGGGAAGGCGACTCGTTCGGATGAATCGCTCGAAGACGATCGTCGTCGTGGTCGCGACAGCCGTGGCCATGGCCCTCCTCGGCGGGTGCACGCCGGCGCAGTTCCAGCGTTGGTGGACCGAGCGCGGCAACGCACCGCTGCCCGAACCCGAGCTGTCGCGCCTGGCCGCGGTCGCGACCGACTACTGGGCAGAGGTGTTCCGCAAGGGTCGCTTCCATGCCGACGTGCTGCCGATCGACGCAGCGCTCGCAGCGCGGATGACGCCCACGTCCTGGCGACCGGGATGTCCTGTACCGCTGTCGGATCTGCGCTACATCCGGGCGTCGTTCATGGCCTTCGATGGCAGCGAGCAGACCGGTGAGATCGTGGTCCACCGTGACGCAGCGCAGGTGACGGTCGCACTCCTGAAGGGCATGTGGGAGCACCGCTTCCCGATGGAGCGCATGCGTCTCGTCGACGACTACGGCGGCAGCGACGACGCGTCGATCGCTGCCAACAACACCTCCGCGTTCAACTGCCGTGCCGCGACCGGCGGCTCCAACTGGTCCCAGCACGCGTACGGCCGGGCCATCGACATCAACCCGGTCCAGAACCCCTACGTCACCAACTCGGTCGTGCTGCCCGCGGCGGGCGCGGCCTACCTGGACCGCGGCAACGTGCGCCCGGGGATGATCGTTCCCGGCAGCATCGTGTGGAACGTCGTGAAGTTCGTGAAGTGGGGCTGGGGCGGCGACTGGACGTCGCTCAAGGACTACCAGCACGTGTCGCCATCAGGTCGTTGACGCGGGCGGGCGCTGGTCCGCTCGTCGTCGTCACCGTCAAGCGGTCGAGACGGCGATCGGCAGGGCGTCCAGGCCGCGCAGCGTGAAGCTCGGCCGGTAGTGCAGCCGGCCATCGACCAGCTCGTTCGTGTCGAGCTCGATGGAGGAGAAGGCGTCGAGCATCGCTCCGAACGCGATCTCGCCCTCGGCCCGGGCCAGGTGCGCACCCAGGCAGTGGTGCGCACCCCACCCGAAGCTCAACGGTGGCGGTGCTGCGTCGTCCGAGCCGGTATCGCCGGTGTGTGCGAAGCGGCCGACGTCGAAGCGGCCGGCGTCGGGGTAGACGCGCTCGTCGTGGTTGGCCGCTCCCTGCAGGACGATGAACGACGCACCTCGCGAGCGGCGCTGCCCGAACAGCTCCACCTCTTCCAGCACCACCCGGTTGTTGAGCTGGACGGGCGAGTCCGCCCGCAGGATCTCCCACATCGCCGATCCCAGCAGGTCGCGGTCGTCGCGAAGGCGCTGCATCTGGTCCGGGTTGGCCAGGAGCAGGCGCAGCCCGTTGCCGATGAGGTTCGAGGTGGTCTCGAACCCAGCGGCATACAGGAGCAACGTGTTGACGAGCAGCTCGTCGGGTGCGAGCCGATCGCCCGCCTCCTCCACCTGGATGAGCGCGGACAGCAGGCGGTCGTCGGGGTGGGTGCGCTTCTCCTCGATCAGTTCGGTGAAGTACGTGGCGAGCAGCGCGGCAGATGTCGTGGCGCGCTGCATCGCCTCGTCGTCGGCAGCCGGGTCGATGAACGCCGTGACGTCGCGGACCAGCGGGCGGATGTGCTCGTTGCCCTCCTTCGGAACGCCGAGCAGCTCGCTGATCACCGCCACCGGGAACGGGATCGCCAACTCGGCCATCACGTCGCCGCCGCCGAGCTCGGCGACGCGGTCGAGCACTGGCGCCAAGAGCACCTCGATCTGCGGACGCAGCTCCTCGACGCGCTTGGGCGTGAACGCCCGACTGACCAGGCCACGGATGCGGGTGTGGTCCGGCGGGTTGAGGAACAACATGGAGGGAACGCCCTCCAGGCTCCGGCCTCGGGCCTGGCCGCTGAGCGAGAGCGGTTGGTCCATGTCGGCCTCGGGTCGACCGAGCCTGGGGTGGCGCAGCACCTCCAGGCAGTCGTGGTAGCCGGCGAGGCCGAGGAGGCCGAACGCGGTGTCCCACCGTCCGGGTTCGCCGTCCACTTCGGTCTCTGCCCGTAGACGGGCGTATGACGGATAGGGATCCTGGCGTCCCTCGTCGGTCAGGATCGTGGATGCCAGCAGCCCGTCGGCCTCCGCTGCGGACAGGGTGGCTGCACTGCCGTTGCTTGTACTGCTGACCGAGTCCCCCGACATGGACTCAGTCTGCACCAAGGCGCGGCGGCTGACGCTCTGGCTGTCACCCCGGCCGTTCCAGCAGCTTGTCGGTTCCAGCAGCTTGTCGGTTCCAGCAGCCGAATCGACAGCCAGAACCGCAGTGCGAGCGTCGTCGTCACCGTCGGTCGAGGTGCAGCGTGATGATCCTGTGACCGTCGACTTCGATGTGGCCGGCGAACGTGTCGAGCTCTCTGCCCAGCAGGTCGACCACCGCACCGGCCCGCGACGGCACCGACAGATGGCCGGTGGCGGCACCGGTCGCGTGGACCCGCAACTCCAACCGGCCGTCGGGGAGACGTCGCAGCGCATCGACCTCGAGCGAACCGTCGTCGAGGCCGCCGAGGGCCAGCATCGTTCCGCTGTCGCCCAGGTCGCCGCCGCCGGGTGCGACCGTGGGCAGCAGCGGGCTCCACACGTGATCAGCCAGTGCATGGGGATCGAGCGCTCCGGCAGCGGAGTCGTGCTGGATCGCGTAGCGGAGCTCGAGGGGCTTCAGCGTCTGTGCGCCGACGAGCCGGTCGAACGGGCCGGCCGGCTGGGGTCGCGACGGCATCGGCCCACGCGACAGCCAGCCGGTCGAGCGGACGAGCGTGAGCGCGAGAGCCGACGCGGTGGTGCCGGCCGGCAGCGGAGCCCCGAGCCCGAACCCCTGCTCGGCGGTCATCCCGGTGGTGTCGGGGACTGCCGTGCCGTCCGGTGTGCGCAGCCCGACGAGCTCGTACTCGCAGAGCCCCTCGTGGGTCACGGTGAGTCCGCCGGCGCGGACGAAGCGCCGTGACGGGAACGTCGGCACACCCCATTCGCCCGGACCCCCTTCGATCCACAACGGCCGCACGGCGACGGCGAAGGCGTCCTCGGCCGAGCTGTGCGTCGCCGGCCGGGGGAGCGGGAGGTGGACCCGCAGGCGGTGGTCGCGCGCCCGCTGGTCCCACGCAGTGGTGACCCGGACGACGGGATCTTCCGCCTGCAGCTCGACGGTGGTCGTGATCACCTGGGTGACCTCGCCGGTCCGTCGGTACTGCTCGCCGCCGGCCCATCCCGTGGTCATCGTGTCCTGGCCGTCGATCGTGCAGTGCTCGGGGATCACGTAGGTGGACCGGATGACCAGGCGACCCCGGATCGGCCCGGTGTCGTCGATGCTCACATCGACGGCAACGGGCTGGTCGACCACCTCGTCGTGCTCCGGAGGGCACCAGTTGTAGGTGTCGCCGGCGTCGCCGTCGTCGACCAGGCGCCCGTAGCCGGTCACTCCGTCGACGGAGAACGTGCCGTCGGTCGGATCGACGACCACCGTGACCAGGCCGTTCGTCAGTCCGAGCTCACCCGCTGGCCCGTCGACGGTGGGGGCCACCGGGTGACGCGGTTCGACCGGCTCCCACCTCGACCAGCCGTAGCCCGCCACGTCGGTGGCGAGGGTCAGCACCCGCCGGCTCGGGTGCCGACGGTGGACGACGAGGCGGAGCTCGAGCGACGGGTCCTCGGCGACGCGTCGTCCGACGATGGCGAGCGCCTCCGAGGGGGACAGCAGGTCCGACGTGCTTGCCGCCACACCGTCCCCGGGAGCATCGGGATGGAGGTGCGCCTCCAACGTCGAGCCGTCCGATCGGGGCCCCTCCACGAAGCGGATCGACCGGGTGTCGGGGTGCTCGGCGAGCGCAGCCATGGCCAGGCGCATGGGCGCGTCCTCGCCGATGCTGCCGTCGATCGCCTCCACCGCCGGGACGGCGGAGAGGACCTGGACCGCGGGGTGCTCGAGCGGCTCGTCGTCGCCCGGGCCCGGGATGTCGATCTCCACCACGCCGGTCCGAGTCCGCGGGCTCGGGTTGAGGACCACGGCGCCCGACGTCGCGACCCGTGACGCGGCGGCGGCGACGGCTCGCTCGGCGAGGCCCTCGGCCAGGCGGATCGACTCGGCGTAGCGATGCAGCACGGCGTCGACGACCTCGTCGTGGCTGCACGCGCAGATCGAGTCGTGTGCGGCGTTGCGGATCACGTCGAGCCACGCCGTGTCGAGGATCGACTGCCACCGGTCCACTCGATCGCCAGAGCCCTGGTCGGTGAGCCACAGCCCGACCAGGGGTTCGGCGCAGCGTTCGAGGCCACGCTCGGCGCGTGCGGCCGCCTGCTTGACGTCGACCCGGTTCGAGGCGACCCCCATCAGCACGTTCGCCCGGAACCCGGAGCGCATCTCGCCGTGCAGCTCCGGAAGGTGCGTGGTGGACACGTCGGCGAGGTGCTCGGCCAGCGACCGGATGCGCAGCTCGTAGACGTCGCCGTCGGTGCGCGTCGCCTCCTGCTCGTTCAGCTCGGCGACGACGGCCGGAAGGTGTGCCGGCGGCACCTCGTGGTCCATGCCGGCCATCAGCAGGATCGGGTCGCCGGCGAGCGGACCCTGCAGCAGCCGGAACACGTCGATCTTCTCCCGCACGCCGTCGGGGTGAGCGGGCAGCTCCGAGCCGTTGCCGTAGCCCGCGGGCAGGTACTCGGTGCGCACCGACGACCCGTCCGGGGCGATCCAGCGGAAGAGGGGACTCTGGATCGACGACGGCACGCCGCGCCACACCACGGCGTCGGAGAAGCCGAACTGGCTGAGCAGCTGGGGCATCTGCGCGATGTGGCCGAACATGTCGGGCAGGTAGCCGACCGCCATGGCGCCGCCGAACTCGGCCGCCTTGCGCAAGCCGAGCTGCAGGTTGCGCACGTGGGTCTCGCCCGACACGAGGAACTCGTCGGGCAGCACGTACCAGGGTCCCATCGACAGCCGTCCGGAGACGGCGAGGTCGTGGATGCGGCTCGCTTCCTCGGGCCGCAGGCCCAGGTAGTCGTCGACGACGGCCATCTGCCCGTCGAGCTGGAAGTGGGCCAACGCGGCGTCGTCGCTCAGACGGGGGAGGAGCTCGTCGAGCAGGTCGACGAGTCGGAGGCGGAACGTGGGGTACGGGGAGTACCACTCCCGGTCCCAGTGCGTGTGGGGGACCACGTCCACGCGGTGCAGCACCCGCTCGCCATCCGATGCCCCGAGGTCGGTCATGGTCGCAGCGTACCGAGCGGCCTGTCGGCCGTTGTGGGCCGTCGCCGGTCAGCTCACGGGGTGGGTGGAGCCGGGCGGACCTGGTCGTGGGGGAACCACGCGGGGAGGATGGACCCGTCAGAGCGGCGCCGGAGCCGGTAGCCGGCATCGGAGACGTCGACCACGGTGAACCCGGCGGTCCAACGGCCGTCGAAGCGGCACAGGACCTCGACCGACGCACCCGAGCGGATCGTCGCTGGTGCGTCGGCCACGTCGGGCGGTCGTCCGAGACGTATCACGATGTCGGTCCTGTCCTGCACGTCGGTCCCTGGTTCGTCGCGCCCGTCCGGTCGATCCGCCCGACGGTGCGGCGGCACCGCGACGTCGATCACCTGGATGGCTGTTCCGGTCCTGGTCGCCATGGCGTCCTCCCAACTTCGGTCAGGTCACGGCCCGAACTCAAGCCCTGATCCGACACTTCTTCTCAGGTGCGGCAGCTGCTCGTCTCACCGGCTCGATCGCTCGGCGCGGACGGGTCCACGGTGGGCGACACCATCCCGATCGGCATTCGCTGACGAATGGTGAGCGAACCCGAAACGGGCAGGGGCACTAGCGTTCGATGCATGGGCGGTCGTCGCAAGGGCCCCACTCTGGCGGTGGAGAAGGAGCTGTGGGACCAAGGCGACGAGTTCGTGGTCGGCGTGGACGAGGTCGGCCGCGGCGCCTGGGCGGGTCCGCTCACGATCGGCGCCGTGGTGCTGCCGCGGGACCGTCGGGTCTACGGCGTGCGGGACTCCAAGCAGCTCACCGAGCTCCGGCGAGAGCAGCTCTTCGACCGCGTGGGGGAGTGGTGCGTGGCCTGGTCGGTCGGTCACGCGTCGCACGAGGAGTGCGACAACCTCGGCATGTCCGACGCGCAGCGCTTGGCAGCCCGACGTGCGATCGACGGCCTGGGCGTGGTGCCGGACCGCGTGCTCGTGGACGGTCGATGGGACTTCGTCGGCGGAGGACGGACCCGCATGATCGTGAAGGGCGACGCCACGTGCCTCTCGATCGCCGCGGCATCGATCCTGGCCAAGGTCACGCGGGACCGCATCATGCGCGCCGGTGCCGAGGCGTACCCGGGCTTCGACTTCGACCGCAACAAGGGCTACCCGTGCCCACGGCACCGGATGGCGCTCAAAGGCTACGGCCCCACTGCCATCCATCGTCGCAGCTGGGTGTTCATGGACCACATCCCATGGGGGGCGCGGCTGCCCGGCCACCTGGAGCAGTCGGCCCTCTTCTGAACCTGGATCGACCGACTCGGGAGTGGTTGGGCGCATCCCTTCACGGCCAGTTCACGTAGAGATCGCTCGAAGTCAGGCCGCGACGACCGGTTTCGGCGTACGCTTGCTGCAGCAAGAAGTCCTTCGCCTGCCGTTCACCCCTCTGGGATTGCTCCCGGGAGCCGACGGTGACGGTGAGGACACACCCCCCGGTCAAAGGCGACCACCGTGAGCGACAACCCCACCCGAGGCATCCGCTTCGGCAGTCCACGCAACACCCACCTGCACGAGGCGGACGGCACCGGCATGGGTCCCCCCGTTCCCGAGTGGGTGGAGGTCTCCCAGACGCTGGACCGCTGGTTCGCCTTCATCGACATCACCGGCTTCACCTCCTACACCGAGGCCCACGGCACCCAGGCCGCGCTCGAGGTGCTGGCTCGGTTCCGCTCCGCTGTGCGCCAGGTCACCGGCCGGCGAGGCGTGCGGGTGCTCAAGTGGCTGGGCGACGGTGTGATGCTCGTCAGCACAGCGCCCGGTCCGCTCACCGCCGCGGTGTGCGAGATCGCCACGCGCTTCGAGCACGACCCCTTCGACGTGCACGCGGGGATCGCCGGCGGCAACGTGCTGCTGTTCGAGGGCGACGACTACGTCGGCCCGTCGGCCAACCACGCCGCCCGACTGTGCGATGCGGCCGGCCCCGGTGAGGTGCTGGCGCTCGACGTCGTCGGCCACTTGCCGGAGTGGGTCCAGATCGACGACACGGTGGCGGTGCACGCGCATGGCATCGGCGAGATGCGGCCGGCGGTGCGTCTGAGCGTCCGGCCCGAGGCGCGACCCGTCGCTCCCGAGTCGGGCGTGGCGTGAGCGCCGGCGCGACGGGCTCCCACGCTGGCTCTGGTGCGGTCGGCTCCGGTGCGGTCGGTACCCGGCAGCCACGTTCGGTCCTGGTGCCCGTGGGTGCGTTCGTCGCGTGGACGCTGTTCGTGTGGATCGGTCGGATCCGCAACGTCACCGCTGACGCAGCCCTGAGCGGTGCGGACCGCTGGGGGCCGTTGGCGATGTCGATCGTGTTCGTGATCGGCGCCGTGGTCGTCGCCGCGTTGGCCTACCGCGACCACGTGGTCGCCAGTGCCTCGAGCGCCGGCGCGCTGCGCGACGCGGTGTGGGTGGTTGCCGGCTACACCACGGTCGTCTGGGTCGTCCGGGCCGGCGACATCGCGCTCGGCGGGGGCCACGAGCCGGCGTTCGTGGCGGTCCACGTGGTGCTCGCTGCCGCCTCGATCGCGCTCGGCGCGTGGGCATCGGTGGCTTGCCGACGTCGATCAGCCCACATAACTTCGGTCAAAGCCTGACAGCGCCTCTTGGATGGGGCATCATGCCTTGCGTGGCTTCGGCCATGGCTGCGTCGTCCTCCCATCCACCCTTCCTCTCCCATGGGCGACGTGACCGAGGGTCGTTCCTCCATCGGCAGTGATGGGGCTCGATGTCGGGACGACCCTCGCACCATCCCTGCACTTCTCCGGTAGGGATCCGACCGTTCCGGTGCTGACTTCTCGTCAGAATCCGGGATCGGGGTGATCAGGCGTCGCTGTTGACCATGGCGGCGGCCGACATCTCGAAGTACTCCCACATGCGCTGAGCCACGGCGTCGCGCAGCTCCTGGTCGAGCGGGGCCTCCGGGATCGTCTCGGCCAGCGCCGGCTCCATGGCGTCGAGCCAGTGTCGGCGTTCGCGGTCGCCGACGACGAAGGGGTGGTGACGCATGCGCAGCCGTGGGTGACCCCGTTCGTCGGAGTACGTGGTCGGGCCGCCCCAGTACTGACCCAGGAACAGCGCGAGGCGATGG
>JAPXRJ010000121.1:0-8682 GCA_033813615.1 Microthrixaceae bacterium
CCGTGTCGAACCTCCTGCCCGCGTTCCCGCTCGACGGGGGCAGGATGCTGCGGGCGTTCCTGTGGCGGCGATCGGGGCGCAAGCGCCCGGCGACGCGCACCGCCTCGATGATCGGCCAGGTGCTGGCCGCGATCATGGTCATCGGCGCGATCGTGCTGTTCTTCCCCGTCGGCGACCGCTGGAGCGGTGCGTGGATCCTGGCGCTCGGACTGTTCCTCTTCATCGCCGCACGGGCGCAATGGCGTGACGCTGCGGATCGCCCGGAGCTGCTGGAGCGGCCCGTCGGCGAGCTCCAGCGCACGTTGCCCGACCCGCTCGCACCGGGTGCGTCGGTGGCCGACCTGGAACGCGTCTTCGCGTCGCAGCCGTCCGCGGTGTTCGTGCCCGTCCTCGACGACCGCGGCGCGGTCGGAGCGCTCGTCACCCGCGACGCCGTGGCCCGGATCCCACCGGCGCATCGCCGGGCGGTGCCGGTGAGGTCGTTGTCGGAGCCGTTGATGGCGTTGCCGCGGGTGCATCCCGGCGAGTCGGTGCAGTCCGTGGTCGGCCGCCTGGGCCGAGGAGCTTCGTGGTGGGCGCTCGTCGTCGACGGACGCGGGGTCGACGGCGTCCTGTGCTCCGAGGACGTCGACGCCGTGCTCGACGTCGCCACAACCTGAGCCGACGCACCGGCTCGGATCGTCATGGACCCGTCGGAGCGGACGCGCCGAGCCCACGTCCTCGCACCGGGACCCCGGTAGCGTGGAACCCGTGTCAGAGGTGGCCGGAAGAGGCTCCGGCCGCTTCGAGGTGCGTGGGACCCGGAGCCGGCCAGGAGGGTGGGTCAGCCCGATGCTGGCCGCCCTGCTGCGCCAACGCCGCCGGCTGCTCCTGGCGACGATCGCGATCGCGCTGTCGGTCGGGTACCTCGCCGGTGCTTTGAACCTGCTCGACCGCGTGAGCAACGGCCTGGACGCCCTTGCGTCGTCGGGCTCCGGAACTGCGGACCTGGTGATCGAGGGCAGCATCGCCTACGAGTCGCCGACCGAGCAGGTGCGTCGACTGGTGCCGTCGTCGATCGAGGCGACGGTGGCGACGGCGCCGGGGGTGGCGGCGGTGTCGCCGCGGATCGAAGACACCGCGCCGCTGGTGGCACCCGACGGCACCACCCTGGTGCCGCTCGGTCTGACCGAGCAGCCGATCGGTGCCAACCTCCCGACGGTCCCGGAGCTGTCCTCCTACGAGTTCGTCAGCGGCGAGCCGCCGAGCACGAACCAGCAGGTGGCGATCGACGAGCGCTCGGCCACGGAGGGCCGCGTGGCCGTCGGCGACCAGGTGATCGTGGTCGGCCGCGCCGGCGCCGCGCCCTACACCGTGTCCGGAGTGGTCCGCACCGAAGGGGGTGGTCTGCCGCCGGGCGCCAGCCTGGCCCTGCTGAGGACCGAGGAGGCCCGTGTCCGCTTCGACCGGCCGGCCGACGACAACACCATCGACATCCTCGTCGAAGCAGGCGCGGACCCCGAGGAGGTGGCCGACGGCATCCGCCCGCTGCTGCCGGCCGGGGTCGAGATCGTCGATGGCGTCACCGCTGCGCAGCACCGTCAGGCCAGCCTGGACCGGAGCTTCACGCTGGTGCGGAGCCTGATCCTCGGCTTCGCAGGATTGGCGCTCGTGGTCGGCATGGTCACGGTCGGCAACTCGCTCGCGCTGCTCTACGCCGAGCGTCGCCGCACCTTCGCCGGTCTGCGCCTGGTCGGGGCGCGGCCGCGCCAGCTGCTGTTCGCGGCGTTGGTCGAGGCCGCGCTCCTGGCACTGGTGGCCTCGCTGCTCGGTGCGCCGCTCGGACTGCTCCTGGGACGCCTGATCGAAGCCGCGCTCGGGGCGCTCAACACGTCGATCCCCGTGGCCGGCGCGTCGGTGTCGTGGACCGCGCTCGTCTGGGCGGTGGTGATCGGGACGGTCGCCACGGTCCTGTCCGCCGTCATCCCGGCGGCGAAGGCGTGTCGCGTGCCCCCGATCGAGGCGGTCGGCCACGCCGAAGCCGCGCGATCCCACGGCGTGGCGCAGTCCTTGCTGCGAACCGGGATCGTGGCCGTCGTCCTCGGCCTGCTCGCCGCGATGGTCGTGTCGCGCGGCGAAGCCGGTCTGCACCCGGTGACGCTCGGCCTGCTCACCGCGACCGTCGTCGTCGTGGCCGGGCTGGTCCCGCTCGCGTTGTCGGGGGCCGTCGCTGGAGCCATCCGCCTGCTGCCGCTCAAGCCGGTGGCGCTGCGGACGATCGCCGCCCGCGACGTCGAGCGTCACCGGTCGAGGACGGCTGCGACCGCCGCCGCGCTCATCCTGGCCACCGCGGTCGTGTCGGGTCTTGCGGTGCTGCTGGCGTCGTTCGCCACGTCGGTCGACGCTCAGGTGCGCGACCTGGTCGCTGCCGACCTGGTGGTCGATTCCGGCACGTTCACCAAGGGCGGGCTCCCCGACGACCTGGCAGCCAAGATCGCCGAGCTGCAGCCGGTGGCCGCGGTGAGCGGATGGCAGATCGGCCGTGGGTGGGTCCGACAGCGTCCGGTGCGGATGACCGGCTTCGACATGGCGCGCTTCTCCCAGCTCCTCCATCCCGGCTGGGCCGGCGGCGAGCCGGATTCGATCGATCCGGGCAGCGTCGTCGTGTCGTCGCGCCTGGCCGACGAGCTCGGCGTCGCTGTCGGCTCCGAGCTGCCGGTCTCCTTCACCAGCTCCGGCTCCGAGACGCTCCGCGTCGCCGGCATCTACACGACCGGCGACCTGCTGCTCGGCGACCTGGTCCTCGACCGCTCCGTGCTGCGACGCCAGGTACCGGCCACCACCGACATCGCCGCGCTCGTCGCCCTCGAACCCGACGACGCGGCGGCCCGAGCACAGGTGGAGGAGCTGGCCGCCCGATCGGGGGTCACGTCGGTGCTGCAACCGGCCGCGTTCGTCGACCGTCGCTCCGAGGTGCTGACCGGCTTCCAACGGGTCATCGAGTGGATGCTGCTGTTCACGCTGGTGCAGGCGCTGATCGGCGTGGTCAACACCCTGCTGCTGTCGATCGGCGAGCGCCGCCGCGAGCTCGGGCTGTTGCGGGCGAGCGGCGCCTCCCGACGCCAGGTGCTGCGGATGGTGCTCGGGGAAGGCGTCTCGCTCGCCGTCGTCGGCACCGTCGTCGGTCTGGTCGTGGGTGTGGTCGGCGCTCGCGTCGGCGTCGCGTCGTTGAGCTCGCTCGGGCTGAGCTCGTTCACGCTGCCCATCGGATCGGTCGTGCTCGTCGGCGTCGCCGCAGCGGTCCTGGGCATCCTCGCCACCGTCGCCCCGGCGCGCTGGGCGGCGTCGGTGCCGCCGTTGGAGGCGGTGTTCGACGACGGCGACCTCCGCTCGCGGCCCCGACGTGCCCAACGCCCCCGCCTTCACCGCTTCGGCCGGGCGGGGTTCCACTGGACCGACGACGCAGCGCTGATCACCGATCCGGCAGCACCGGACGCGGTCTTCGGTGCGCGACGCGCGGCATCCCGACCGCCCCCCATCCCGGTCGGGATGGTGCTGCCGACCTCGGTCGGGCACCTGCCGGCACCGCTCCCACGGCCGCCAGAGGAGCCCGCACCGCCGACGGCGAGCTCGGCTGAGGAGGCAGCGACCTACGACCTGCCGCCGCGGCCTCGCGTGCCTCGGGTGGCGCCGCTGCCGACGATCGACGCGTCGCCCGCCGACGCGCCGGGTCCTGCCGGGCAGTCGTCGTCCGTGCCCCCGGCGATCGTGCCCCCGGCGATCGTGCGGCCGCCGTCCGTGCCTCCAGTCCACGCCGCACCAGCTCCGGTCGCACGAGCTCCGGTCGTACCGCCGCCGTTCGTGCCTCCGGCGCAGGTCCCGCCGCCGTTCGTCCCGTCGCGGCTTCCGCCTCTGCCGCCCGTCGAGGTCCAGTCGCCGCTGGCGCCGCTCGGTGCCGCGGTCGGTCGCCTCGACCCCCGGTCGGTGCAGCCGGCCATGGGTGCGCTGCGGGCCGCCGTCGGCGTGCTCGTCGACGACGAACGGGTCCTTCGGCTCGTGACCGGCCAGGCGAAGGGCCTGGCCTGCATCGTGGCACTCACCGACAGGCGGCTCCTGGTGGTCGCCGACCGGCCCGTGCATCCGGTCGTCGAGTCACTGCACCCGACGGCCACGGCGGTGGCGTTGTTCGATGCAGATGACGGCTCGATCGTCATCGAGGTGTCCGACGGGCGGCGGGTGATGCGCCTGTACGACGTGTGGGACGTGGCGGAAGCCCAGCTGCTCGCCGCGCGCTGACCTCGCCCGGCCCGCTCCGTCCCGCCCGTTCTGTTCCTCGATATCGACGCGTGGACGTCGATATCGAGGAACAGAACGGGCCGGGGGTGCGGTCAGCCGGCGACGGCGACCGTGGCCGTCGGCTCGCCGTCGCGCACGGTGACGTCGAGCGACGTGGCCAGCACCTGCTCGGCCACCCAGCCCCGGTGGGTGGCGACGGCGTCGGCAGCGTCCTGGGGGAGCGACAGCGCTGCGGCGATGCGGTCGGTCACGTTGAGCCCCGCGTCCTTGCGGGCCTGCTGCACCATGCGGACGACGTCGCGGGCCAGTCCTTCGGCGGCGAGCTCGGGTGTGACCTCGACGTCGAGCTCCACGACCGCACCGTTGTCGCGCAGCGGCGCCGCGGCCGCGCCCTCGCGGGCGACGAGCGTCAGCTCGAACTCCCCTTCGGTGAGCGTCTGGCCGGCGACGGCGACGGTGCCGTCGCCCTCCGAAGTCCACTCGCCGGCCTTGGCGGCCTTGATGACCTCTTGCACCGACTTCCCGAGCCGCGGGCCGAGCACCCGGGCGTTCGGCCGGAGCTGGAACGTGCCGACGGCGTCGAGGTCCTCGGTGAGCACGACCTCCTTCACGTTCAGCTCGTCGCGGACGAGCCCCACCAGAGGCTCGAGTGCGGCGACGCCGCGGCCGGCGACGGTGACCGACGCCAGCGGCAGGCGGGCTCGCAGCCGGTTGTCCTCTCGCAGGCCGAGCCCGGTGGAGCACACCTCCCGGACCCGGTCCATGGCGGCGACGAGGCTCGGATCCGCGGGCAGCTCTGCGGCGTCGGGCCAGTCCTCGAGGTGGACCGACGCCCCGTCGTCGAGCGCTCCGGCGCCGGTCGTGAGACCGAGGTGCAGCTCCTCGCTGATGAACGGCAGCAGCGGCGCCGTCACCTTCACCAGCGTGGTGAGCACGCTGAACAGCGTGTCGCGGGCGTCGGCCCGGTCGGTGTCGGAGACGCCGGTCCCCCAGAAGCGCTCGCGGGAGCGGCGGATGTACCAGTTGTTGAGCGCGTCGAGGAAGGCGAGGACCTCCGCGCACGTGCCGGCGATGTCGAACGCGTCCATGCGCGCCTGGGTGCTCTCGACGAGCTCCCGCGTCTTGGCCAGCACGTAGCGGTCGAGCACGTCGGTGCTGTCGGTGCGGAACCGCCCTGCCTCGCCATCGGCGTTCGCGTAGAGGGTGAAGAACGAATAGGCGTTCCAGATCGGGTTGATGACCAGGCGCACGACCTCGGAGATGTCGGACGCGTCGGTCGCGATGCGCAGGTCACCGCCCCGCAGGATCGGTGACGCCATCAGGTACCAGCGCAGCGCGTCGGAACCGAGGGTCCCCATGACCTCCTCGGGGTCGGGGTAGTTGCGCAGCTTCTTCGACAGCTTGCGACCCTCGTGGTCCAACACGACGCCGTGGCAGATCACGTTGGAGAACGCTGGTCGGTCGAACAGCGCGACCGACAGGACGTGCAGCGTGTAGAACCAGCCGCGCGTCTGGGCGATGTACTCGACGATGAAGTCGGCGGGGGAGTGGTCGTCGAACCAGTCGGCGTGCTCGAAGGGGTAGTGCACCTGGGCGAACGGCATGGCCCCCGACTCGAACCAGCAGTCGAACACCTCGGGGACGCGCCGCATCGTCGACCGGCCGGTCGGGTCGTCGGGGTTGGGTCGGGTCAGCTCGTCCACGACTGGTCGGTGCAGATCGGTCAGGCGCACGCCGAAGTCGCGCTCGATCTCGTCGAGGCTGCCGTACACGTCGGTGCGCGGGTACGCGGGGTCGTCGGAGCGCCACACCGGGATCGGCGATCCCCAGAACCGGTTGCGGCTGATCGACCAGTCGCGGGCGCCGGCCAGCCACTTGCCGAACTGGCCGTCGCGGACGTGGCCGGGGATCCAGTTGATCTCCTGGTTCAGCTCCACCAGCCGGTCGCGGAACGCGGTGACCTCGACGTACCACGACGAGACGGCCTTGTAGATGATCGGCGTGTCGGTCCGCCAGCAGTGCGGGTAGTTGTGGTCGTAGGTGTCGTGGCGGACGACGAGGTCGCGGGACTTGAGGTCCGCGATGACGTTCGGGTTGGCGTCGAAGACGTTCTGGCCCCGGTAGTCGGGGACCTCGTCGGTGAAGCGTCCGCTGTCGTCGACGGGGCAGACCAACACGATGCCGTTGGCCTCGCAGACGCGCTGGTCGTCCTCGCCGAAGCCCGGTGCCATGTGCACCACGCCGGTGCCGTCGTCGTCGGTGACGAAGTCGTCGTTGAGCACGACGAAGCTGCGGTCACGGCCGGCGAAGTAGTCGAACATCGGCTCGTAGCCGAGCCCGGCCAGGTCCGCTCCGCTCAGCGTGCCGAGAACGCTCGAGGCGCCCTCCGCTGCGGCGGCGTCGTCGCCAGGAGCGAGGCCGAGCTCGGCCCCGTAGCGGGAGAGCGCACCCGAGCCGAGCACCACGCGTCGGCCGGCGCGGGGCCCGGCGGTGACGTCGATGACCGAGTACTCGATGTCCGGACCGGTGGCGAGCGCCAGGTTCGACGGCAGGGTCCACGGGGTGGTGGTCCATGCCCAGATCTCCGCCGGCCCGTCGCCGAGCAGCTCGGCGGCTCGGCCGTGGCCGCGTTCGGCGAGCAGCTGGAACGACACGGTGAGCGCCGGGTCCTGTCGGGGGCGGGTGGCGTCGTCGAGGCGGATCTCGAAGTTCGACAGCGGGGTCTCGGCGCCCCACGAGTAGGGCATGACCCGGTAGGCCTCGTAGACCAGGCCCTTGTCCCACAGCTGCTGGAACGCCCAGATCACGGACTCCATGTAGGGGAGGTCCATGGTCTTGTAGTCGTCCGCGAAGTCCACCCAGCGGGCCTGGCGCGTGACGTAGCGCTCCCACTGGTCGGTGAACTGCATGACCGACGTGCGGCAGGCGTCGTTGAAGCGGTCGATGCCGTAGCTGGTGATCGCGGCCCGGCCCGACACACCGAGCTCCTTCTCCACCAGCATCTCGGCCGGTAGCCCGTGGCAGTCCCAGCCGAAGCGACGCTCCACCTTCTTGCCCCGCATGCTCTGGTAGCGGGGCACGACGTCCTTGACGTAGCCGGTCAGCAGGTGGCCGTAGTGGGGGAGGCCGTTGGCGAACGGCGGGCCGTCGTAGAAGACGAACTCGTCATCGGCGGGACGCTGCTCGACGGAGCGCTCGAAGGTCTTCTGCTCCGCCCAGCGGTCGAGCAGGCGGGTCTCGATCGCGGGCAGGTCGGGCCGCGACGGGACCGTCGGGTACGGCTGGCTCGCGGCGGCGTCGGGAGGCGGCGGGGAGGGGGGATCGGCGTCGACCATGGCCGTTCCAGCGTAGCGGCGGCCCCCATTCGCCCCGGGAGGCGGTTTCGGCGTTCGGTCGATCTTGGGGGATTCCGGTCGCTGAGCGGTCCGAATCCCCCAACTTCGGCGTTCCGGCGAACGCGGGCGTCCCGCTCCCGCTCGAGCTCAGCGGAGGTCGCGGTGCTCCCAACCGGCGTCGTCGACCAGGAGCTCGGGATCACCCGTCCAGAGGGTGGCGCCGGTCGACTGGGCGAGCGCCGCGGCGAACGCGTCGGCGTACGCCATCGGGTGGTCGGCCTTGATCCGGGCTGCGGCGAGGATCATCGCCTGATCGGGGATCCGGTGCTCGACGCAGGCGGCGACGTCCCTGACGGTTGCGAGCGCGGCCTCCTCGCCGAGCGCCCGGCGCAGCACGTAGTGCAGCTCGCCGAGGTTGATCCACGACATGAGGGGGCGTCCTTCGGCGAGCAGCGCGTCGACCTCGTCGGCGGCCGGCCCCTCATCGTCGAGATAGCGCATCACGGCCCACGAGTCGAGGACGACGTTCATCGGCGATCCTCCTTGGCCCGGTCCTCGGCGCGGTCGCGTTCGAGCTGCTCGGTCAGGCGGAGACCTCGGTGTCGGCCGCGGAGGGGCGGCCGGTCGGCGGCCGGTCGAACGGCGATGTGGTCGCCCTCCTTCCAGAACGTCACGCCGTCGCCCGGTTCGATGCCGAGCGCGTCGCGCAGTTCCTTGGGGATCACCACCTGGCCCTTGGGTCCGACCTTGTGCATGGTCATACCGGTGAGTATAACCAGGCTCAGGCGTCAGCTTCCTCGAGCTCGATGTCCCAGCGGTCGAGGCAGTCCGAGCACCGGTACGACACGATGTCGCCGGCGCGGAACCCGACGCGGCCGTCCTCGCCCTCGTAGGCCGTGCTGAGCAGGTGGCAGGTGCCGCCGCAGTCCACGCAGACGATGGTCGTCGGTGCGGTGATCGGTGCACCCTCGCCCCGCCCGGAGCTGTCGGGGTCCATCGGGTCGACCTCGAAGTCCGACACCCTCAGCACCCCTCGCGCAGGTAGGACCACCGCTCGGACATGACGAGGCGG
>JAPXRJ010000122.1:0-8668 GCA_033813615.1 Microthrixaceae bacterium
GCTGACGACAGCCATGCACCACCTATCGCAGGCCCCGAAGGACACCACATCTCTGTGGCTTTTCCTGCATAGTTCAACCTAGGTAAGGTTCTTCGCGTTGCCTCGAATTAAGCAACATGCTCCGCCGCTTGTGCGGGCCCCCGTCAATTCCTTTGAGTTTTAGCCTTGCGGCCGTACTCCCCAGGCGGGGCACTTAATGCGTTAGCTACGGCACAGAGAGCGTTGACGGCTCCCCACACCTAGTGCCCAACGTTTACGGCATGGACTACCAGGGTATCTAATCCTGTTTGCTACCCATGCTTTCGCTCCTCAGCGTCAGTTCCAGCCCAGAGCGCCGCCTTCGCTGCAGGTGTTCTTCCTGATATCTGCGCATTCCACCGCTACACCAGGAGTTCCACGCTCCTCTACTGGACTCAAGTCACAGCAGTATCAGGTGGCCTCTCCGAGTTGAGCTCGGAGCTTTCACACCTGACTTACTGAACCGCCTACGAGCTCTTTACGCCCAATGAATCCGGACAACGCTTGCCCCCTACGTATTACCGCGGCTGCTGGCACGTAGTTAGCCGGGGCTTCTTCTGCAGGTACCGTCATTTTCGTCCCTGCTGAAAGCGGTTTACAACCACGAAGGCCGTCATCCCGCACGCGGCGTTGCTGCGTCAGGCTTTCGCCCATTGCGCAAGATTCCCCACTGCTGCCTCCCGTAGGAGTCTGGGCCGTGTCTCAGTCCCAGTGTGGCTGATCGTTCTCTCAAACCAGCTACCCGTCGTTGCCTTGGTAGGCCGTTACCCCACCAACTAGCTGATAGGCCGCGAGACCCTCCTAGAGCGATAAATCTTTCCTCGGTCGGCCATGCGACCATCCGAGGGTATGCGGTATTAGCTCGAGTTTCCCCGAGTTATTCCCCACTCCAGGGCAGGTTTCTCACGTGTTACTCACCCGTTCGCCACTAGATCTTCCGGGAGCAAGCTCCCATGGATCTCGTTCGACTTGCATGTGTTAGGCACGCCGCCAGCGTTCGTCCTGAGCCAGGATCAAACTCTCCATCAAGACCTCGGGATCTGCTCCGAAGAGCTCGTCCGTCGATCGGAGAGCCGGTGGGAGGCCTGAACCTCTTCACCGACTGGCACAGACTGGCGTTGGTCCACCGATCCGAAGACCGGCGGATCATCATCCGGAAAGTGCATTACTAATTGAATTGATCGGGTTGACTGCTCGTGGGTGTGAACCCACGCGTAGCCTCCCGCACTCGCCTTTTGGCATCCTGTCTTCCGTTGTCAAGAAACGCCTGAGCTCCACGAGGGGGGCTCGAGCTGGAACATGGGGCTTCGGTCGATGCGTCCCGTGAGCGATCTCCGCGAGGAGTGCTGTGCGGTAGCGACCGGCGTGCGCCAGGGGTTCCGTTCCCCGTTCCGGTGCCCTCGTTGCGGCCGGAGCCGTAGTCGAGGGTGCCGTGCGGGGCGAAGAGAGACTCTATGACACCCGGTTCGTGCGGTCAACTCGATTCTGCGAGACGGGCGTCACATGCCACGAGGACCTTCGAGCATGAGCTGTGCAGGAACCTCAGGCTTGAGCTGGCGGGGAACCTCAGGTCGGCGTGATCCGGACGAGGCGGTGGTTGCGCTTGCCCCGGCCGAGCAGGACGTACCGACCGTGCAGGACGTCGGCCTCGGACAGCGTCGGTGCCCGCTCGGGAAGCCGCACCTGGTTCACCGAGTAGCCGTCCGGGTTGCGCCGCGCCTCCCCTTTCGAACGCGCCAGTCCGATCTCCTCCCGCGCCAGGAGGTCCAGCACTTCGGCACCCAGCACGTCGTTCGAGGACAGGTCGGTCGTCGGGACCTCGCCGGCGAGCATGTCGAACGCCTCCGGCGATGCGTCCGCGACCGGGTGGCTCCCGAACAGGACGACTGCGGCCTCTTCGACGGAGGCGACGGTCGCTGCGCCGTGGACGAGCGTCGTCAGGGCACGGGCCAGTGCACGTTGCCCCTGCCGGAGCTCCGGCGCCGCGGCGTGCTCGGCGGCGATCGAGCGGCACTCGTGCACCGGAACGGTGCTCAGGCGCAGCATGAGGGGCTCGACGTCGTCGTCGCCGACGTTCAGGAAGTACTGGTAGAGCCGGTACGGAGAGGTGCGATCCGCGTCGAGCCAGACGTTGTCGCCCTCGCTCTTGCCGAACTTGGTGCCGTCGGCGCGGACGATGAGCGGCGCGGTGAGACCGTGGACCACATCGCCGGTGCGACGGCGGACCAGGTCGATCCCCGCCGTGATGTTCCCCCACTGGTCCGAGCCCGCCACCTGGAGGTCGCAGTCCCGCTCCACGTGCAGCACGTGGAAGTCGTTGGCCTGCAGCAGCATGTAGCTGAACTCGGTGAACGAGATGCCTGACTCCCGCTGGATCCGGCTCCTGACCGAGTCCTTGGCCAGCATCGTGTTGATCGTGACGTGCTTGCCCACGTCGCGGAGGAACTCCAGCACGCTCACCGGCTCGGTCCAGCTCCGGTTGTCGACCACGACGGCCGACGCGCCACCGTCGAAGTCCAGGAACCGGCGAAGCTGCCCGGCGATCGCCGACCGGTTGGCGTCGAGGACCTCGGCGTCGAGGAACGTACGCTCCGAGGACCGACCGGACGGGTCGCCGATCATCCCCGTCGCTCCGCCCACGAGGGCGATCGGCGGGTGCCCGGCGTCCTGGAAGCGCCGAAGCAGCATGATCGACTGGAGGTTCCCGATGTGAAGGGAGTCCGCCGTGGGATCGAAGCCGCAGTAGGTCGGCGTCGGACCGCGGTCGAGGCGCTCACGCAACGCCGTCATGTCGGTGTGGTCCTGGACCAGCCCTCGGGCGACCAGGTCGTCGATCACGTCACCGCCGCTGCGCCCGACGTCGCCGGTCATCGTGGGGACACCTCCTGTGGCCGGTTCGGCCGACCTGAGAGGGTACCGCCCTCTCCTGAGCTCCTGGCACCATCTCGAGGACTGGTTCGGCAACACTGGACGCGCCATGTCACGGTCCTCCCGCTCCCTCGCTGCCGTCGTCGGCCTGTGCCTCGTCGCGTCCGTCGCCGTCGCATGTGCCGGAGCGGCTCGCGACGCCCCTCCCCTGCTGCTCCCGGTGAACGCGGCGCCGACCACCGTCTACGACGCCAAGGGCCGGGTCATCACCGTGCTGCGCGACGAGAACCGCACCAGTGTCCCCCTGGAGCAGATCCCCAACATCACCCAGACCGCCGTCGTCGCCATCGAGGACTCGAGGTTCTGGTCCCACAAGGGCGTCGATCCCCGAGCCGTCGCCCGCGCCGCCAGCTCGAACGCTGATGAGGGCGACACCGCCCAGGGCGGCTCGACGATCACCCAGCAGTACGTCAAGAACGCGTTGCTGTCACCGGAGAAGACCCTGCAGCGCAAGCTGGAGGAGGCTTCGATGGCCCTGTCCATCGAGCGCAACTACTCGAAGTCGCTGATCCTCGAGCTCTACCTCAACACGATCTACTTCGGAGGCGGCGCATACGGGGTGGATGCGGCAGCACGCTCGTACTTCGGGATCCCGGCGAGCGAGCTCGACCTCCCTCGCTCGGCGCTCCTCGCCGGCCTCATCCAAGCCCCCTCCCGCTACGACCCGCGCCAGCACCCTGACGCGGCGATCGGGCGGCGCAACGTGGTCCTCGCCCGGATGCTCGAGCTCGGCGACATCACCCAGGCCCAGCACGATGCCGCAGCATCGGCACCCCTCGACCTCGTTCCGCCCCAGCCGCTGCCGGAGCAGGTGCCCTACCCCGCGGCTCACTTCGTCGACGCCGTGAAGGAGTACCTGCTCAAGACCTCCGACGTGCTGGGCGAGACCCAGGGCGAGCGCTACAACAACCTCTACCGCGGAGGACTGCAGATCCACACGACGATCGACCTCGACCTGCAGGCACAGGCCGAGCAGTCGATCGCCCAGGTGCTGCCCGGTCAAGGCATCGACCCGAAGATGCCCGACGCGTCGATCGTGTCGATCGACCCCCGCACCGGCGCGGTCAAGGTGATGGTCGGCGGTCGGGACTACTTCGGGACCTCCGACTACCGCCAGACCAACCTCGCCCGGGGCGCTGGTCGCCAGACGGGTTCGTCCTTCAAGCCGGTCGTGCTCGCCACCGCGCTCGCCAACGGCGTCTCGCCGACCAAGGTGTTCGATGCACCGTCGTCGCAGATCCACAAGCTGTCCGATGGCTCCACGTGGAAGGTCAAGGGCGGCGGCATCGGTGGCGGGACGATGGCGCAGTGCACGATCGTCTCCTCCAACACCTGCTACGCCAACATCGTCCTCGACCCGGAGGTCGGAGCCCAGCGCTCGGTCGACATGGCCAAGGAGCTCGGGGTCGTGTCGACCAAGCTCAGCGCCGTGCCCTCCGCGGTCCTGGGATCGAACAACGCCACCGTGCAGGACATGGCCTCGGTCTACGCCACGTTCGCCAACCAAGGCGTGCACGTGCCACCTGTGCTGGTGACCCGGGTCGACCGGCCGGACGGCACGATGCTCTACCAGCACGAGCACACGCAGAAGAAGGTGCTCGAGCCCGAGGTCGCAGCAGAGGTGTCGAGCATCCTGCCGGGGGTCATCGCCGGCGGGACCGGCACCCGAGCCGACATCGGGCGCCCGGCCGCCGGGAAGACCGGGTCGTCGCAGCAGAACGTCGACGGCTGGTTCTGCGGGTACGTGCCGCAGCTCGCCACCGCCGTGTGGGTCGGGTTCGCCCAGCCCCGACCCGACCGCAACGGTCGCCTGCAGCCGGTGTCGATGACGTCGCCGAACACCCGCATCACCGTCTACGGCGGCACCTACCCGGCGATGATCTGGGCGTCGTTCATGAAGAAGGCCCTGGTCGATGAGCCGGTGCTCCCCCTCGTCGACCCCACGGTGGCCGCACCTCCCACCACCACGGTGCCAGCCTCGAACGAGGCGGCACTCAGCCCCGTCACGGTGCCGGGCACGGCAAAGGTGCCCGACCTCGGCGGCCGAGACACGCGCAAGGCCCTGGCGGCGTTGCGCTCCGCCGGCTTCGACGGGGTGCGGATCGACGCGACCGTCGACGGTGTCGGACCGGGCACCGTGACCGGACAGAGCCCGGCTCCCGGAACGGCAGCGGCAAAGGGATCGAAGGTGTTCGTCGAGTCGACGCCCGGGACCTTCGTTCCCCCCGACACCGTTCCGGACGTGATCGGCTTCGGCACCGGACAAGCCCGCCAGCAGCTTGAGGGGCTCGGCTTCACGGTGAAGCTGGAGGCGGTCGCCGCACCCGACGGCGCGCTCCGCAAGGACGGCAAGCCGTTCGAGGCCGGTCAGATCTGGCGGACCACACCGGCGGCGGGCACCCAGTCGACCGACGGCGTGGTGGTGCTGAGCTACCAGGTCGCGAGCGCCGCGCCGAGCACCACGGCGGCGCCGCCGACCACGGCGCCGCGCCGTGGGACACCCAACGACTGAGCACCATCACGGACCGTTCGATCCGGCAGGTGCCCGCTGGGCGCGCCGATGAGCCCGCTCGCTCCACGACGCGTCGCACTGGCAAGCTGTCCTCCGTGCCCCCGACCGTGCCTCCCGGCGACGCCCCCGAGACCGCTCCGAGATCCGACGGCGAACTGGACAGGCGGCCAGGCGACGACGCTCCCGAGCGCTCCGTCGGCCGGACGATCCTGGTCGCCGCCGGTCTGGCGTTCGTCGCCGCCACGTTCGGCGTCTGGCTCTATGCGCTGTTCATCTACGACCCGGGCCTCATGATCGACGAGCTGGCCGACACCACGTTCCCCGAGGCCGCCGAGGTGATCTGCCACCGGGCACGGGTCGACATCGAAGCGCTTCCGACCGCCGAGCAGACGCCGACCGCTGACGAGCGGGCCGACGTGGTCGACGAGGCAAACGATGCGCTGCGCCGAATGCACGAGCAGCTCGGCACCGCCGTCCCGACGGAGGAGAGCCGGATCAACGACGGCATCCGCCAGTGGGTCGAGGACTGGGGGACGTTCATCGCCGACCGCGAGGACTACGCGGCCGACCTCCGCAACGACCCTGATCGGCGATTCACGGAGTCGCTCAAGTCCAACCGCCAGATCTCCCGGGCCATCGACGCGTTCGCCCAGGTCAACCGGATGCCGAGCTGCACCGTCCCAGGTGACGTGGGCTGAGGCAGCGCGAGCATCCGAACTCGGGGGAAACCGACGTCTCAGCCGACCGATCCCCCCAAGTTCAGCGCACGCGTCCGAACTCGGGGGAAACCGACGTCTCAGCCGACCGATCCCCCCAAGTTCAGCGCGAACTCGCCGCAGAGTGGGTGAGCACGTCCCGGGCCCGAGACGCGAGACGGACGATCCCGTCCTCGTCCACTGCGCCCGGCAACTCGTCCCAGGTCACCCAACGTGCCTCCAGCGACTCGTGGTTCGGCGCCTCGAGCGCTCCAGGCGGCGCGACCACCACGAAGCGCAGGTCCAGGTGGAGGTGCTCGCCGAGCTCGTCGCCGTGGTCGACGGCGTGGACGTCCAGGTCGACCGCCGGGACCATCACCTCCAGCCCGGCGATGCCCGTCTCCTCCGTAGCCTCCTTGAGGGCCACGCCGGCGAGCTCGTGGTCGCCGTCGGCATGACCGCCAGGCTGTAGCCATCGACGCAGCTTGGTGTGCAGCAGCAACAGGACCCTCTCGTGGTCGGCGTCGACGACGAGGGCCGATCCGGTCAGGTGTCCGGGGGCGGTGCTGCGCAGTGCGAGCGCGGCGCCGTGCTCGTCGAGCATGGCCAGAACGCGATCACGCTCCGGATCTCGGGAGCGGTCGTCCCACACCGCCTCCCGCAGGCGCCGGCGTGAGCGCTCCGGATCCGTCGATGTGGCGAGCTCCGCGTCGCCCACTGCCAGGAACCGGTACTCACCCATCGTCGAGCTCCCGGCCACCGCGACGGGGCGCCGCCGGCGATCCACCGCGACGGGGCGCCGCCGGCGATCCACCGCGACGGGGCGCCGCCGGCGTTCGACGCGACACCCCGGGGTGATCGGGCACGAAGTAGCGCCACGGGCGATCCACCGCCTTGGAGATCCCGATGCGAGCGGTCGCACGCGGACGTGACGGCGGTGCCAGATCGTCGCGGAGAAGACGAACCGGCGAGCGCGGATCGAGCAGGTCGACCCCGTCCATGCCACCGTCGATGCCAAGCGCCGCGCACGCCTTGCCCGGGCCGTTCGCCAGGTCGCGGTCCGCGACGTTGGGGCCCCGGGCGACGCGCATGTCCGCGATGCCGGCGACCGGATCGACGGCGCGCACCAGCACCGCCTCGGCGACTCCCTCGACGCCGGCCACGACGTTGGCACACCAGTGGATCCCGTAGGACCGGTAGACGTACAGGAGACCCGGCCGACCGAACATGGTGGCGTTGCGCCGCGTCGGACCGCGGTGGGCGTGGCTCGCTGGGTCCTGTGCTCCCCTGTAGGCCTCGACCTCCACGATGCGTCCGATGCGCCCACCCACCACGAGCAGCGCGTTCAGGAGTCGGCGGGCGACCTGGCGAGCGTCGCCGGTCAGAGCCGAGCGTTCCGGCACGACGACCGCACCGGTCACACCCCGGTCGGCGCCCACCGTTGCCGCTCCTGCGAGATCCGCTCCGCGAGCCGCGCCCGCTGCACAGCGACCGGTCCCGGACCACCGCCACCCGGGCTGCGACGGTTCGCCGCACCGGCACCAGGAGCCAGCAGGGCGACGCCGCGCGCTCCGAGCTCGGGCTCTGCGGCCACCAGGTCGACCAGGGCGATGCCCTCGTCGAGCGACCGGCGCACCAACGCGCCGACGATGCCGTGAGCGGCCCGGAAGGCGACGCCGTCGGTCACGAGCAGCTCGGCCAGGTCGGTCGCGGCCGCGTACGGCGAGTCGGCCGCGTCGGCCATGCGCCCGGGCCGGAACGTGAGCGTGGAGTACAAGCCGGCCATGGCCAGCAGTCCAAGACGGACCGTGTCGAACGCATCGAAGAGCGGCTCCTTGTCCTCCTGGAGGTCCCTGTTGTAGGCGAGCGGCAGGGACTTCATGGTCGCCAGGAACCCTGTCAGGTCGCCGATCAGGCGTCCCGCCTTGCCGCGGGCCAGCTCGGCGACGTCGGGGTTCTTCTTCTGCGGCATCATCGACGAGCCCGTGGCGTAGGTGTCGTCGAGGACGGCGAAGCCGAACTCATCGGTCGTCCAGAGCACGACCTCCTCACCCATGCGCGACAGGTGCAGCCCGATCGTGCAGAGCACGAACAGCGACTCGGCGACGAAGTCACGATCCGAGGTGGCGTCGAGGGAGTTCTCGAAGCGGACGGGGAACCCGGCGTCGGTGGCGGAGAGGTCGGGATCCAGCGGCAGCGACGTGCCGGCGAGCGCCCCGGCTCCCAGCGGCGACACGTTCGTGCGACGTCGGCAGTCAGCCAGGCGATCGACGTCACGGAGCAGCGCCCACGCATGGGCCATCAGGTGGTGCGCCAGCAGCACCGGCTGCGCCCGTTGAAGGTGCGTGTAGCCAGGGAGGCGGATCGCGCCGCCGTCGAGGGCCTCGGTGAGCGAACGATCGGAGCGCTCGGCGAGCACGTCGACGAGGCCGAGGACGAGCTCCGCCGTGGCCGCCAGCTCGCCAACCACATGGTGGCGGAACGCCGTGGCCACCTGGTCGTTGCGGGACCGGCC
>JAPXRJ010000123.1:0-8601 GCA_033813615.1 Microthrixaceae bacterium
TCAGCACCCACCACGCGGTGGTCGGGAAGAACCAGCCGCCCACGTCGGGACCGACGACGAGGTTCACGACCAGGGAGTACACGCCGAATCCGACGAGTGTGGTCACGTAGCCGGGGACGAAGCTCGCGAACAGCTTGCCGAGGTAGATCTCGCGCACCGAGGCGGGGGAGTGGGCCAGGAACTCGCCGGTTCCTCGCTCGCGCTCACCGACGAGCGTCGCTGCGCCCACAGCGGTCGAGATCGTCAGGGGCACCACGACCGCCACCGGCGCGAACAGGTACACGGCCAACGCGAACGCCGTGCGACCCTGCGGCGAGGTCCCCTGGATCTGCTCCTGCGCCTGCGGCGGAAGGATCTTGAGTGCCTGGCTCGCCTGCTGCACCACGTTGATGTCGCCGATCGAGGTGATCGTGAGCAGCAGGACGGTGGGGATCACGAAGAAGAACAGCGAGCCGAGCGCGACCATCGGCATCCAGTAGTCCTTCGATTGCAGCAGCTGGCGCAGGTCGGTCCGAGCGACGACCCACATGCGACGGAGCTCGAAGTCCTTGGCCGCTCGTGTCCGACGGGAATGCCGCGCCGATCGGGCCGGTGCGGATCGAGGATCGCCGTTGGGTCCGCCTGATCCGCTGAACTCGACGGTCGTCATCGGCCTGCTCCGCTCGTCGGTGCTGCTGCTGCTGGTGCTGCCTGTGCTACTGGTGCTGCTGGTGGTGTCGCTGCGGGTGGGAGCGGCTCCAGGTCGCCGTGGCCCGTCCTGATCGGAGCCAGACCCCGAGGCCGTGACCCGGCGCTGCCGCCAGGTCCGGCGCTGCCACGATGAGCATCGTCGTCGTTCGGTGCGAACGGTCCGCCGATCGTCGCGACCACGCCGGAGGCCCGACGGATCGTGAAGTACAGGTCCTCGAGGGTCGGGGAGTGGGGGTCGACCCGGGTGAGCCGGACGCCGTCGGCGATCAGCGATGACACCATGTCGGGAACCCGCCGCAGGTCGTCGACCTCCAGCCGTGCGCCCGACGGGTCGCGGCGGTAGCCGACCACCCCGGGGAACGATGCGGCGCGGTCGAGGCCGCGTGGGTCCTCGGCATCCATCGTCACGATCGGGTGCGGCCAGTACCGTCGGGTGAGCTCGTCGGGGGATCCGGAGATCAGCGCGGTTCCCGCCTCCATCATCACGATGTGGTCGGCCAGCCCCTCGGCTTCGGCCAGCAGGTGCGTGCACATCACGACGGTGTGCCCGTACGACGTCATCTCCCGGATCAGGTCGAGCACGGCATAGGACGACTCGGGGTCGAGGCCGGAAGTGGGCTCGTCGTAGAGCAGGAGCTGTGGGTCGTGCAGCACCGAACGCGCCAGCGCCAACCGGGTCTTCATGCCCGTCGAGTACCCGCCGACCTTCTGATCGAGCGCATCGGCGATCCCGAAGCGGGCGGCCTCCTCCTCGATCCGCCCGGGCGCGGCGTCGCCGATGCCGTACAGCTCGGCGGCATAGGCCAGGTTGTCGCGCCCGCTCAGGCGGTCGTACAGCGCGGGCTTCGCCGACACGACACCGCAACGCGGTCGGACCAGGTGGCCGTCGTCATCGGGGTCGAGGCCGAAGGTGCGGATGGCGCCCCACATCGGGGCGAGCGCACCGGTGATGGCCCGGATGGCGGTCGTCTTGCCGGCGCCGTTCGGGCCGAGCAGGACGGTGATCTGGCCGTCGGGCACCTCGAAGCTCAGGTCGCGCAACGCATCGTTGGTGCCGAAGCGATGGCCCACGCCCGTCGCGACCACCACAGGCTCCGGCGCGACGCCCTCTGTCAGCTCTGTCACCTGTGGCACCTCTGCCACCTCTGTCAACTCAGCCACATGTGTCGCCGCGATGGCCCCGCTGGTCTCGACGGCGGAGCGGACCGTGGCTGGAACGACCGCACCAACCCCCGCACCCGGGTGCACCTGGGGGAGCGGCCCGCGAAAGGGCGGTGGCAGCGGGTTCGGTTCGGTTGCGTCCTCGGGGGCGGGCGGCGACTCCATCCCAGGTCATATCGGCGCCGGCGCTGCATTCTGTAGGGGCCGCCGCATCTGCGCCCCCTCTGCGCACGATCCGCCATGTCGACGTCGCGCGCCTCGGATCCACCCGGCACCGTCGCGGCATCGCTACGATCGAACCTGTGTTCGTGCTCGGTGTGGACCCCGGTCTCTCGCGCTGCGGCTACTGCGTGCTGCGCACCGACGGCCGCACGCCCCGGCCGGCGGCGCTCGGGGTGCTGCGCACCGATGCAGCGCTCGAGGTGCCCCGTCGGCTGGCCGAGCTCCGCGACGACTTCCGTTCGCTCCTCGACGAGTTCGAGCCGGCCGCAGTCGCCATCGAACGGGTGCTGTTCCAGGTCAACGTCCGCACGGCCATGGGCGTCGGCCAGGCGTCGGGCGTGCTGATGGCGGAAGCCGCGTCCCGGGGCACCGAGGTGGTCGAGTACTCGCCGAACCAGGTGAAGGACGCCGTCGCCGGCCACGGCGACGCCGACAAGGAGCAGGTGCAGCGCATGGTCCAGATCCTCCTCGACCTTCCGGCGCCACCCCGGCCGCCCGATGCGGCGGACGCTGCCGCGGTCGCGCTCACGCACGTGGCGATGAGCAGGGGTCTTCCGGCAAGTGGGGGTCTACCGACAAGTGGGGGTCTACCGGCAAGTGGGGTGAGCAGATGATCGGCTCGTTGCGCGGCACCCTGCTCGACCGTGACGGCACCGAGCTGCTGGTCGAGGTCGGCGGTCTGGGCTATCGGCTGCAGGTCACTCCCGCCACGTCCGCCGGCGCGGGCGACATCGGGTCCGAGACGTTCCTCCACGTGCACCAGCAGGTCCGGGAGGACGCGCTCACGCTCTACGGCTTCACCACCATCGAGGACCGCCGCGTGTTCGAGGTGCTCATCGGCACCCACGGCGTCGGGCCGTCCATGGGCCTCGCCATCCTGTCGGTGCACTCTCCGGTGGAGCTCCGTCGCATCCTCGCCGCAGATGACGTCGCCGCGCTCTGCCTGGTCCCAGGGGTCGGGAAGAAGACCGCGGCGCGTCTGCTGGTCGAGTTGAAGTCGCGCATGGCGGCGGGCGAGGTCGATGCGTCGGCTGCGGTCGCTGCCATCTCCGGCGGCCCGTCGGGCGGCACGCGCGCGGATGTCCGCGATGCCCTGTCCGAGCTCGGCTACGGCCCCGACGAGATCGGGCGGGTGCTGATCGACCTGCCTGAGGACGGCGACACCTCCGACCTGCTCCGCGAGGCGCTGCAACGTCTGGCGGCCGCCTGATGGCGCGAGAGGAGCTGCTCGACCCGTCGGCAGGCGACGACGACTGCTCGGTCGAGCTCGACGTGGACGCGCTCGTGTCCTCGGCGAGCGACACCCTCACCGACGGGCACGACCCCGTGGCCACGCTGCGGCCCCGCACGCTCGACGAGTTCGTCGGCCAGAGCGAGCTGAAGCGTCGGTTGTCGATCATCCTCGAGGCCGCCCGACGACGCGGCCAGGCCGCGGACCACTTCCTGTTCGCAGGACCGCCCGGTCTGGGCAAGACCTCGCTCGCGGGCATCGTGGCCACGGAGATGGGCGTCACGATCCAGGTCACGTCGGGACCCGCGCTCGAGCGCCCCGGCGACCTGGCTGCGATCCTCACCAAGCTCGGTGACGGCGACGTCCTCTTCATCGACGAGATCCACCGGCTCTCACGATCGATCGAAGAGGTCCTCTACCCGGCGATGGAGGACTTCCAGCTCGACATCGTGCTCGGAAAGGGACCGGCGGCACGTTCCATCCGTCTGGACCTGCCCCGGTTCTGCCTGGTCGGCGCCACCACGCGCACCGGCCTGATCACCGGGCCGCTGCGCGACCGGTTCGGGCTCGTGGCCCGGCTCGACTACTACGAGCCCGAGGACCTGCGGGCGATCGTGCTGCGCGCCGCCGGGATCCTGGGCGCGGAGCTCGACGGAGCCGGCGCCACCGAGATCGCCGGCCGGTCCCGTGGCACGCCGCGCATCGCCAACCGCCTGCTGCGTCGGGTTCGAGACGTCGCCGAGGTGGAGGGCGACGGACGAATCGACGCCGCCACCGCCCGGGATGGGCTGGAGATGTTCGGCATCGACGAGATGGGCCTCGACAAGGTCGACCGGTCGATCCTGACCGCGCTGTGTGCCCGGTTCGGGGGCGGACCGGTCGGCCTGTCGACGCTCGCGATCGCCGTCGCTGAGCCGCCCGAGACCGTGGAAGACGTGTACGAGCCCTACCTCATCCAGCAGGGCCTGCTCATCCGGACACCTCGGGGCCGCGTGGCCACCGCCGCGGCGTGGCAGCACCTCGGTCTGGTCCCCCCGCCCTCCGCGCTGCCCGGCACCGTCGACCCCAGCCTCTTCGACTGATCGGACCCGGCCCGGACCCCGCCCGGCCCGGCCCGTGCCCACCGGCGGACCCGGTTCCCACTGGCGGACGTGTTTCGGGCGCGTTGTTGGGAACATGGCCGCTCCGCGTGGGAACCTGGCACCTCCACACCCCACATCGCCGAGGTCCGCAGTGCAGCGCAGCATCTTCACCGACGAGCACGACATGTTCCGGTCCGCGTTCCGGACGTTCCTGGAGCGAGAGATGGTGCCCTACCGGGAGGAGTGGAGCGAGGCGGAGATCGTCGACCGCAGCGTGTTCGAGAAGGCTGGGGCCGCCGGCTTCCTGGCCATGGCGGTGCCCGAGGAGTACGGGGGCGCCGGAGTGTCGGACTTCCGCTACAGCCAGATCATCACCGAGGAGCTGTGCCGCGCCGACCTCTTCGCCGCCGGCCTCGGCCTGACGCTGCACAACGACGTCTGCCTGCCTTACTTCCTCGACTACTGCAACGACGAGCAGAAGGCGCGGTGGTTGCCGGGCATCGCCTCTGGCGAGCTCATCACCGCGGTCGGGATGACCGAGCCGGGAATCGGCTCGGATCTTGCGTCGATGGCGACGACGGCTGTCCGCGACGGCGACACCTACGTCGTCAACGGCTCCAAGACCTTCATCACGAACGGCATCAATGCGGACCTGATCATCCTTGCGTGCAAGACCGACCCGTCCCAGCGCCACAAGGGGATGTCGATCCTCATCGTCGAGCGGGGGATGGAGGGCTTCGAGCGGGGCCGCAACCTGGACAAGGTCGGCATGCACGCACAGGACACCGCCGAGCTGTTCTTCAACGACGTGCGCGTGCCGGTGGAGAACCTGCTCACCGAAGAGGGCCAGGGCTTCAACCTGCTCGTCAAGAACCTGCCGCAGGAGCGCCTGTCGATCGCTCTCGCAGGTGTGGCGCACGCCCGTGCGATGCTCGGCTGGACCACCGAGTACGCCAAGGAGCGCACCGCGTTCGGCCAGCCGATCGGCAGCTTCCAGAACAGCCGCTTCAAGCTCGCCGAGATGGAGACGGAGATCACGATCGGTGAGACGTTCGTCGACCGTTGCGTGGAGCTCCTCAACGAGGGTGCTCTGACGGCGGAAGAGGCGGCGATGGCCAAGTGGTGGACCACCGAGCTCCAGAAGCGCACGGCCGACACCTGCGTGCAGCTCCACGGCGGCTACGGCTACATGAACGAGTACCCGATCGCACGGGCGTACACCGATGCCCGCGTCACCACGATCTACGGCGGCACCACCGAGATCATGAAGGAGATCATCGGGCGCTCCATGGGGTTCTGAGGCTCCTGACCGGAGCCTGCAGCGGCACCGCCGTTCTGCTCCTCCCGCCACATGCGCACCGACGAGCTCGACTACGACCTGCCGCCCGCAGCGATCGCCCAGGTGCCGGTGCAACCACGCGACCGCGCTCGGCTGCTCGTCGACCGCGGCGTCGGGAAGCCACTGCAGCATCGCCGCGTGGCGGACCTGCCGGGGTTGCTGCGCGAGGGCGACCTGCTGGTCGTCAACGACACCCGCGTCCTGCCCGCCCGCGTCCCCATCCTGCGCCCGAGCGGGGGCGCAGGAGAGGTGCTCCTGCTGGAAGAGCGGGCCGACGGTTGGTGGGAGGTGCTGTGTCGTCCTGCGCGCAAGCTCCGCGAGGGCGACGTGGTCGACGCGGTGGCGGGCGGGCTCCGGTTCCGCGTGGGTGTCGATGTGGGCGACGGGCGCAAGCTCGTGCTGCCGGTCACCGACATCCCGTTGCAGGAGGCGCTCGAGCGCGCCGGGCAGATGCCGTTGCCACCCTACATCGAGCAGCGCCTCGATGACGCCGAGCGCTACCAGACCGTGTTCAGCCGTCGGCCGGCGTCCGCCGCGGCCCCCACCGCCGGCCTCCACCTGACCGACTCCGTGCTCGATGCGCTCGATGGGCGGGGAATCGGCGTCGAGCCGGTGGAGCTCGTCGTCGGCCTCGACACCTTTCGGCCTCTGTCGAGCGACCTGGTCGAGGACCACGTGATCCACACCGAGCGCTACGCCGTTCCGGATGGGACGTGGGACGCGGTCCACAGGACGCGAGCCGCCGGCGGCCGGGTCGTCGCGGTCGGGACGACCTCGGTCCGGGCGCTCGAGTCGAGGGCCGCACGCGGCGAATCCGGGGGCAGGACCGACCTGTTCATCACGCCTGGGTTCGAGTTCCGGGTGGTGGATCTGCTGCTGACGAACTTCCACATGCCTCGGACCAGCCTGCTGGCCCTCGTGCAGGCCTTCGTCGGGCCGCGCTGGCGCGACCTCTACGCTGTCGCGCTCGCCGACGGCTATCGGTTCCTGTCGTTCGGCGACGCGATGCTCCTCGAACGAGCCGCGCTCCTCGAACGAGTTGCTCTCCCGCCACCACCGACAGGGGTTCCCTGATGCTCTTGGCAGCGAACGGCACACCGACGCCATCGCAGAACTCGGGAGGACCGCGGCGATGAGGCTGACGCTCGACGTGACGGCCAGCGACGGGGCCGCACGCGCCGGCATCGTGGCCACCAGCCGCGGCACGTTCCGCACGCCGGTGTTCATGCCGGTCGCCACCCGTGGCAGCATCCGCGCGCTGATGACCCACGAGCTCGCCGCGCTGGCGGGCGCCGACGGCACGGCTGCCGAGATCGTCCTCGGCAACACGTACCACCTGATGCTGCGGCCCGGCGCGGACGTCGTGGCCGAGCTCGGCGGCCTCCACCGCTTCAGCGGCTGGGAAGGACTCACGCTGACCGACTCGGGCGGCTACCAGGTCTTCTCGCTGGAGCCGAAGCTGCACGACGGAGGTGCAGAGTTCCGATCTACCTACGACGGCAGCACGCACATGCTCACCCCCGAAGGTGCGGTGGCGGCACAGGAGCTGCTCGGTGCCGACATCCAGATGGTGCTCGACGTGTGCGCGCCGCTGCCGTCGAGCCGGAGCGACCTGCGCGAGGCGCTGGAGCTGACCGCGTCGTGGGCGCAGCGCGCCCGCCAGGTGCACCGTCGCACCGAGGACCAGGCGCAGTTCGGCATCGTCCAGGGCGGCGCCGAGCTCGACCTTCGCGTCGAGTCAGCCCAGCGCACCGTCGAGCTCGACTTCGACGGCTACGCGGTCGGTGGGCTGTCGGTGGGCGAGACCCGCGAGGAGATGCTGCCGGCGCTCGCGGCGGCGCTCGCCCAGCTGCCGGCCGATCAGCCCCGCTACCTGATGGGCGTGGGTGACCCGGTGTCGATCGTGGAGTCGGTGGCGCTCGGCATCGACATGTTCGACTGCGTGCTGCCCACCCGCCTGGCCCGGCACGGCACGTTGATGACCGATTCCGGACGGCTCAACATCAAGCGGGCCGAGTTCGTCCGCTCCGACGATCCGATCGAGCGTGAGTGCCCCTGCGCGACGTGTCGTCGCTACTCCCGTGGCTACCTCCGCCACCTGGCGAACGTGGGCGAGCCGGCCGCCGCGTCGCTGTGCTCGGTCCACAACCTCACGTGGATGCTCACCCTGGTCGGCCGCATCCGTGCCGCGATCGCCGACGGCACGCTCGGCGACCTCCGCCGAGAGGTCGCCGAGGTGTGGTCCGGGTCGGGCCCGGGCCTCAACCCGAGCTGACGCGAGGAAGCCCCGGGCCGCGGGTGCGTGCCGGGGTCTGCCGGTCGAGCAGCGCACCTACGACGACGGAACGCCCTGATTGCCCTTGGCCCACCGCCCGGCCCTAGCATCTGCAGACGTGAACACGCTCGCCACCCTGCTCGCCCAGGAGAACCAGGGCAGCCCGCTCGGCATCCTGATCCTGATCATCCCGTTCGGCCTGCTCATCTGGCTGATGGTCGTCCCGCAACGCAAGCAGAAGGCGCGTCAGCAGCAGCTGGTCTCCTCGCTTGCCGTCGGCGACGAGGTGATGACCACCGGCGGCATCGTCGGCCAGATCACCGTCGTCGAGGACGACCTGGTCCACCTCGAGATCGATCACGACGTGGTGATCCGCGTCGCGAAGGGCTCGATCGGCCGTTCGATGGCCGAACCTGACCCCGCGGCCTCGACCGGGTCCCGTGGTGGCCTGCTCGGCGGGCTCCTCGGTGGCGGCGGTGGTGCAGCATCTGCGTCGAAGGACGACGCGGTCGACGTCCGCTCCACCAAGTCCGCCAAGTCGACCGGCACCGGCGTCGGCGCCGCCCGCAGCGGAACGGCGAAGGCCGGCTCCAAGAAGAAG
>JAPXRJ010000124.1:0-8557 GCA_033813615.1 Microthrixaceae bacterium
GTCCAGTGTGCCACCGAACCGCCGGTGGGGCACGGAGATTCTTGGTACTTCACTCGCGTAGCCACGCGTTGGTCAGGGCTAACCAGCCCATGACCGCTGGCGTGGTCAGCCCTGACCACGCCCGGTATCGAGCTGAGAAGCGGCGGATGCGCGCTTAGGAGGTCGCAACTCGTCGACCCCTGGAGGGCCCGCATGGATCATCAACCAGAACGACTCGTGTACACCGTCGAGGAGGCCGGGAGGCTCCTGGGAGTGTCCCGCACGACGGCCTACGAGTGCGTGAGGACCGGGCAGCTGCCATCGGTCCGCCTCGGCCGTCGCATCGTCGTGCCCCGCGCCGCGATCGAGGCGCTGCTGGCCGGCGCCGGCAGCGACCGCCCGTGAGGCGCCTCCTGCGTGCTGCAATCGGCGTTCCGGCCTACCCTCCGCTGCTTCGGAGGTTCCTCAGGGAATGGCACAGACTGGCAAGTGCCGCAAGCGGCACTGGCGGAAGCGGCCGGTGGAAGCGCCGGCTCCGGGTGGACCGGGGCGCCCGGTGAGCTGGGATCGGCCGTGGGAGCCCACGCCCGAACGCAAGGCCCAGGAGCGCGAGCGGGAACGACGTCGACAGGAGCGCCTCGACCTGGATCTGGTCGACACGGCGCAGGACCTGGTCGACCTCAAGGACCGGGCCGACGCCGAGGAGCAGAAGGTCGCCCACATGGAGCGGCTTCTCACGCGTAAGCGTGAGCTGCTTGCAGAGATTTCCCGCATGCAGCGGGCGCGTACCGAGGCGGAGAAGGAGACTCGTGCGGCGGAGCGTCGGTTGGAGTTCGAGCGGCGACGGTTCGAGCGGCTGGGTCAGCGTCGGAACGGTCCCCGAGATGGTCGTCCAGTCAGGGTCGATGTGGATGACGATGCGTGGGCGGTGCTGCAGCGCGATGTCGTCGCGCAAGGGACGTACCTGATCTGGAGGATGGGGGAGCTGGTGCGCTTCGAGATGGATCAACTCGCCGCCGGCAACTTGTCCGGTCGACCGTCGTCGCGGCGTCGACGGGGTCCGGGGGAAGGTGAACCGTCACCGCGCCAGCGCTTCCTCCGGATCCAGGTCGACGATGCGAGGTGGAAGGACTTCCGGCTCGCCGCGGTCGATCTCGGCGTGAGCTCGGCTCGCTACCTCGGTGAGATCGCTGAGGCGGAGGCGCACCGCCTTGGTTGGCGAGCCCTCTGAAGGTCGCAACCGCCCCTGCATCGATCCTGCGTCGACGCGGCAAAGGGTCGGGGGTGGAGTGGGATGATGCTGGGGTGATGTTGCGCTCGTCGGGCAGCCGTCTTGTCTCAATCCGTTTGGTGCTCAGCGCGGCTGCGGTTGTGCTCGTCGCCTCGGGGTGTGGTGATCGGGTCGACACCGGTTCCAGTTCAGCGGACGCGGAGGCGAAGTCAGGTCCGGCGGCGTTGGTCGTAGTGGATGACTCACGCCTGCAGCCCCCTGGCACCCCGTTGGGATCTGGGGTGAAGGTTCAGGACGGGTCCCGCCTGGTCGGTCGGGTGTTCCCGGCTGTGGACAGCTTCGGATCAGGTTCCAGTGTCGGCTGGCAGGCGCTGTTGGTCGTTGACGGCGATCCGGTGGAGGTGTGGAACCGGTACGCCGAGGTGCTGCGTGTCAAGGACGGTGACGCACCCGAGAGTTGCGTCGTCCGAACGGTCACCGTGCCGGGTGATCCATCGACCACCTCGACCACCGCAGTGGTCACGGTGGGCGACGGATCGCCCAGCCGGTTCCTCACCGAACCGCGCCTGGACGGTGAGAACCGACTCGACTGCGATTTCACCGACGGCCCGCTGGCCATGTCCATGGCGGTGGGGGCCGCGGTGCAGTGCGACTCGCTGACCCCCGCCGCCGGTTGCCGACTTCGACCCGAGTCCCACCTGTTCATCCGGTCCAGTCCGGGAACCACGACATCGAGCACCGACCTCCCACGGCGCGGAACGGATCAGCTCCGCTACGAACGAGGACTCGCCTCCGTCGCCGGCACGGACAAGGTCAACGTTCCGCCAACTGCCGCCATCCCCACTGGCGCTGTGGTCGCTGCCAACCTCCCCACGAACCTCGAACCAACCCGGCTCCCCGGCCCGGGGGACCCCATCGACGACGGGATCGACCAGTACCTGGTCGGCTCACCGTTCAAGGTGCCCGCCGGAGGCCGCAGCCTCGTCGCCCCCTCCCAACTGATCAACTGCAACAGCGGACTTGTCGCCCTCGTGTCCGTCCCCGACAAGCCCGAAGCGACCGTGGCCTGGTTCGACTCGTCGAGTACGGGCGATGACCCGATCCAGACCAAGACCGGAACCGACAGCGGCGGCACCCCGTGGGTCAACGGCCTGATCTCCACCGCCGGCGGCTACTACCTCGACATCACCGCTGTCCCGGCGGGTGACCGCACCGACGCACTCGTCACCGAATGCGGCGACTGAGAGCCGAGAAGCCAACGCTCGCCGCATCGTTCAGGTCTCGTTGACCTGTCCTGGGTGGCTGACGCGCCGAGCAGGTCGCGGATGTCGTCAGACGCCCTTGTAGTTGAGGATCTGGGACAGGGTGTGGTGGACGGCGACGAGGTCCTGCTGGTCGTCCATGACCTGGTCGATGTCCTTGTAGGACCGCGGGTCCTCGTCGATGAGCGCTTCGGCATCAGCGTCGTTCCACGCCTTGCCGGCCATCTGTTCCCGCAGTCCGTCCAGATCCAGCTCGCGGCGAGCCCGGCCGCGCGAGAGCCGGCGGCCTGCCCCGTGCGAACACGAGCAGTACGACGCCGATGACCCCTCGGCCCTCGACGATGTACGACCGGGTGCCCATCGACCCCGGGATGACGCCCAGATCACCGGTGCGGGCCCGGATGGCGCCCTTGCGGGTGACCCACATGTTGCGGCCGTGGTGGTGTTCACGTTCGGTGAACTCGGTTTCTGCCCACGGATTGCTAACGAACGCGCCGGAACTGGGCGGTACGGGCCGCCTTCTGGCGGACCGCGTGATCGTTCGATCCCTGACAGGACGGGGCGGAACGGGCTTCACTTGAACCACCCGGACCGGTGGATCGACGCTTAAACCCCTCAGCTCTTCGGAGCGTGCGGGTTCGAATCCCGCCCCGGGCACAATCGCACCAGACCGCATCGGACGGCATGAGCCGCCGAGGGGTTTGTCACGGGTAGCGGGCGCCGTAGCGCACCAGATGTCATAAGGCGCAGAGGGGCTCTCGGGACGCTCCCTCAGCGGTTCGGTCGTCGTCGCTGCGGCGAATGGCGGACGCCATTGCGGGTGGATTGCGCCGCGCTGCAGTCGCGTCCGTAGTCGCTGCAACGGGACGTGCATCGTCACCGCCAGCTCGAAGCGATCTGCGCCATTCGGTCAGTCCTCCGCGACCTCCCCGCGGGTCGATCCGGAAGGGATCAGAACGACCTTGTCGTTGACGCCGGAGCGGGTGGCGCATCGCTTCGAGTCGGCGTAGCAGCCGTCGGGTGAGGCCCACGGGTCGGCGACTGCCTGTGGCGCCTCGAGCGAGAAGCCCATGGGAGCCGAGGACAACGGCAGTAGCCGATTCAATGTCCGTTGCGACGACGCGGATGCCGTTTTGGTGCCGATCCGATCCGCACCTCGGCTGGCTGGGCTACCTCGCCTTGCCGGCCACTCGCTGGGCCACAGCGGCGCACCGCTGGGCGCGTTCGACCGCCTTGGCTGCCGCCGATGGTGCGATGTCGTCTGGTTCGTACTCGGTCGTGGTCTTGAGTGGGAGAAGTCGGCGTAGGTCGCGCATGATCTCAGCGCCGTCGGGTCCGGCTTTGCTGAGTAGCGCGAGTACCTGGTCGTGGTCCTCGCCAGCTGCGCGCTGGCCGAGCCGGGCGCCGCAAACGGCGTCGGCAGAGTTGATGCCGGCGTGGATGGCGAGGCTTGTGGCTGCGATGTTCCGGCCGGCCTCGAGAGCGCTGGCTGCGGTCTCGGCGAACTCCTTGGCCTTGGCCGCGTACGCTCGGACCTGGGCGGCCGAGACCGGCCTGGTGCGGGTCGGCCTAGCCAAGGCGTGTTCCCCGGAGGGCGTCGATGTCGAGGCCGTGGACGACTTGTCCGTCACGTCGGATGTCGGTCCATACCGGGCTGCGACCGCGAAGTTTCGTGGCTGCATCTGCGGCACTCACCTCGAGGATCTCGACCGGGTTGCCGCTGAGCTGCCGAACGGCGCTGCGCCAGGAATCGAGCGAGGTGATCCACGCGTCGTCGTCCTCATCGATCTCAACGGGGCGAACGATGACGACATCAATGTCGCTGTCGGCGTCGGCCTCTCGTCGGGCGAACGATCCGAAGGCGATCACGCTGACGGGTGGATGGGGGAGGTCTCGCGCCAGTCGGCCCATCTCGTCGACGACGGCCTCGTCGGAGCGGGCGAGTGCGAGCAGCGCTCGTGATGCGATGTGCTCGGGGACCAGCCGGAACAGCGACGACGGCGGCACCTCGCGGCGCTCCACAACGCCGAGGTCGACCAACTCGGGTAGCAGTCGGGACGTCTGGGCCTGACTGACCCCTGACAGCTGGGCGATGGTTCGCAGGTTCAGCTCAGCGGTGGTCTCGACAAGGACGGCGAGCACTCGCCCTTGAGCGCTTGGCACGATCGCCTCGATCGGTCGGACGAAGTCCATGTGGTGATCCTACAGGAATGGCGCGCGAATATGGAACAGTCCTTCCATCGATGAAGGCATACCCGCATGTTGTCTACCCTCGCCCGGAGTTTCCGGCATCGCTTCATCGTCACTGAGAGTGATTCTGGTGCCGGCGAGTAGTCGCGGAAATAGTCGCGAACTTCTCGGACCCCACCGGACTGACCCGCACCCGACGTCACGAACACCGCCCTCCGGTGCCTCGAATGGCCGCCGGGACGGCACGAGCTCGGCCGTAGCGACACCAGCCGACACCGCAGGCCGAAGGCTTAATCCCCTTGGGAGCTCACGCTCCGTGAGAGTTCGAATCTCTCCCCGGGCACGGTGACACCAGACCGGACTGGACGTCATGAGCGTCAGAAGGGCTTACCGCGGAGCGTGGCCGTCCTTCCGGACTGGGTGTCATGGGGTGGCATGGTCCGCAGAGGGGTTCTCCTCGGTGTCCTCCGGGTCCGGGGTCGCGCTCGTCGCTGCGAGGGGTGGACTGGGAGCGACGTTGCGACGCGCCGTGGTCGCGTCGGTAGTCGCGGATCCGAGCGAGGTCGGGAAGCCATGCCCGAGCAGTTCGAATCAGCGGGTCTCCACGCCGACACCGTGCAGCGCGTCCTGGCGGCTGTCGCCCACTGTTCATCGCTCTTGTGCGATCATCGCTCGAATGCGATACTGGAGGGTGTGGCTGAGATCGAGCTGCATGACGAGGTTCGCGACTGGGTGGCCGCTCTCGACGAGGCCGAGTGGGCCCGCGTCGCGGTGGTCATCGATCGGCTCGTCGAACTGGGTTCGTCGGCTCGGATGCCATTGTCACGCGGTCTCGGTGACGGTCTGTTCGAGATGAGGTTCGCCCTCGGCCCGACTGCTCGTCGGATCACCTACCGGTTCACCAAGGACGGCCGGATCATCTTGTTGACGACCTTCCGCAAGCAACGCAACAACGAACGCTCCGAGATCACCCGAGCTCGCAAAGCCCGCCGCGGCATGTGCTGAGCGGTACCCGTGAAGGAGACCACCATGGCCAACTACTCCCGCTGGGACGACATCAAGAAGCAGCGCCCCGGTCCCGACGCCGAGACCCGCGCCGGGATCGAGCAGGACCTGGCGCTGGGTCAGCTCATCTACGACCTGCGAACCGAGGCCGGCATGACCCAGCGCGAGCTCGCTGAGCGGATGGGAACCACCCAGTCGGTGATCTCCCGCCTCGAGGAAGGTGGGGGAGCACGCAACCGCATCGACACTCTCGCCCGAGTGGCCACCGCGCTGGACCGGCACCTCGTCGTCTCGTTCCCCGAGAAGGTCCCGACGAAGCTGAAGGACGCCGTCCAGGTCGCTTGATCAGGTTGGTCGACAAGGAGGCCAGACGGTCAGACGATCCCGTTCTAAGCGCAGGCATCGAGCGACGACGAGGAACCGGTCGGGGTGGGTGGGGTCTCGTTGGCTGAGTTGGCCCACGCGGCCGAGAAGAAGTCGAACGGGATCAGCAGCGAGCAGTTCACCTCGATCCTCGCGGTCCTGCATGACCCGGAGTCGCCGTTCGAGGTGCTGTCGGTGGATTCGCTGTTGGCGAGGTCGAGCACCACAAGGTCGTGGCGACCTGCCAGCGCCGCGGTCAGCCCATCGCCGTTTGGTGCCCATTCAACCTCGAATCCCTCGGCGGTCAAGGTTCTCTTCAGCCCTCGGCCACTGCGTCATCGTCCTCGATAACCAGGATGCGCACGCCCAGAGCCTTCCACTCGGATCGGGTGACAGTGGGCGGTCCGCGAGTCGGGACCTGAATCGGCGTTCAGGTCAGATCCCGACACACCGGATTCCCGACAGTGGGCACGCACGCACGGCATGGACAACCCATCTTGATGCCCCGGTAGGGTCCGCTCGTGGCGATTGCGATCACAGGGTCGGCTCATCCTTCATCCGAGCGCAGCCCAGAAGTTCACGGCTACGAAGACGAGTTGGCTCGGCTCGATGCAGTTGCGACCATCGCCTTGCTGGATCGCGGTGACCTGTCGGTGGCGGAGATCACGGGGGGCTACGATCAGGGCTCAGGCGCTCGATCTGCGGATCTCGACGGTGGCTCTTGAACACTGCGGGCAAGCGCTCTGGCGTCGCGACGGCCGGCTGCGTCGCGGTGGTCTCGACGGCATCCCTACCTTGTTCAAGGACATGGCGCCCCCGGTGCCACGGAGCGTCGGGGGGTGGAGCCGACGTCGGGCCTGATCGTCCGCTTCGGTCGTGTGTGCAGGATGCGGAAGACGGTCAGCGCGCTCAGCACGCCGATCAGCCCGATCGACACGACCCGGAACACCGGGTTGCCGGCATCGGTGCCCGCCTGGGCCGCATGCATGGCCGTCATCAGTGCGACCGGGTACGACAGGAGGTGCAGTCGTCGCCAGGTGGAACGGACCATTTGTCGCTGAGCGAGGGAGGTGCCCTCGACCACGACCAGACCCCAGAACGCACCGATGCCCCAGGCGACGGGCCCGGCCTTCCACGAGCTGGCGAAGGGCACGAACAGGTCCGCCCAGCTGAACGACACGTAGTTGTCGAGCACCAGAGAACCCATGTGCAGCGCGATGAACGCGACGCTCAGCCCGCCCAGGTAACGGTGCAGGTCGGTCAACCAGGCCGGCAGACCCTTGCGGTCGATCAACTTCGTCGTGAGGAGCAGCCCCCAGATGAGCGTGAACACCAGTGCCACGGCAGCGACCATGCCGCTCGCCCTTGCCATGTACCACCAGAACTGCTCGGTCATCAGAGCCTCCCGGTCGACGAGAACGAACCGGCGTGCGCTCCAACGGCGCGGCTGGTGCCGTCACTGAAGGTGAGCAGCGCACCGGTGTCGGTGAGCAGGGCATCCCAGTCGGGAGTGCTCTCCTCGTCGGACGCCGAGCCCGGGGCGTCAGCCGACACGGGACCGCCGGACACGATCAGTGCGGTCGCGAGGGCCTCGGCCCACCAGGCTTGTCCGGCGATGACACTGCACGCCACGACGGGGCTGTTGCTCGGCCGTCCGGTGCGGGGATCGATCACGTGGTGGGCGATGCCTCGACGGGTCTGCCACCGGCGACGAAGCGTCGTCGATGTGGCCAGGGCGCCGACGCGCAGGTTCACCCGTGCGGGCGCCACCACGTGGTGGTCGAGCTCGATCTCCCAGCCCTGAGGGGGAGCTTCGCCGGCGACGCGCAGGTCGCCGCCGACTGACACCAGAGCGCCGTCGGCTCCTGCATCGACTGCCGCTGTAGCGCACAGATCCGCAGCCAGGCCCTTGCCGATGCCGCCGGGGTCCAGCCGGACATCGTCGGGCAGCTGCACCAGTCCGGTCGTGGGGTCGACGGTGATGCCGCCGGCCCCTGGAGCGGGCAACGTCTCGCTCGGTTCCGATGCGGACGGGAGGGCGTCGGCGGTGATCGACAGCTCGTCGAAGCTGCGGTCGTAGCCGGCGGCGCGCACAGCATCGAGCACGGTCGGGTCGAACAGGCCTGCGGTGTGATACCAGGCCCATCGGACCATCTCGATCAGAGTGGCGGTGTCGGGGCTGACCACACACGGCGCTCCGCCCGCGGCGTTCAGACGACTTACCTCGGAGTCGTCGCGGAACCGCGACCACCGCGTCTCCAATTGGCGCAGGCGTTCGATCACCGACCCCTCGTCCGGTGCCGACGGACCGGTGAGCACGACGTGGGCGGTCGTGCCCATCAATTCGGCCACGGTGCCGAGGGTGGGAGCAGCCGAAGTGGGCATCACCGGTCAGCTCGAGCTCGACCGGGTGACCGGAGCGGCGCGATGAGGCGGGGCGGTCACGAGGGGTGCCGCCTGCCGCTGGGTCGCCGTTCCGGAGGCCGACGGTGTGTTGATCGGCGAAGCCCCATCACCGTCGACGGGC
>JAPXRJ010000125.1:0-8438 GCA_033813615.1 Microthrixaceae bacterium
GTCACCCACGAACTGGCGACGAGCAAGCTCGCCTCGACCATCGACCTGATCGTGCAACTGGATCTCACCACCGAGCGTGCAGCGGACGGAATCCAGCGAAATCGCTGCGTGCGTGAGGTGATCGCGGTGACGCCGGGCGAACGCGAGACCGGCTACGCCACGACGCACCTGTTCTCCCCCGATGCCTCCGGAACCGCACGGCCCGCGATCCTCCCCGAGGAGTACCGGGCACTGGCGCCCTACGGGTTCGACCTCGGCGGCTTCCTCGGTGAGCAGCAGGTGTTGTCGTGATTGCCCTGGTGCCGGCTGTTGCGGGAGCGCTGATCGTCACCGGGATCATCGGGTTGGTCGTCGGACTGAAACCGGCGCCGGTTCGTCGGCCGCGGTCTCGCCCGGTTCGGCGCAAGCCGATGAGCGCTGCCACAAAACGGCTACTGCTAGTGGGCGTGGTCGGCGGGTGTTTGGCGTGGCTGGTGACGGGCTGGGCTCTCGCGCTGGTCGCCGTACCGCTGGCCTGCGTGGGTGTGCCGATGCTGCTCTCCAACTCCGGCGCAGCGGCTCGCATTGACCGTCTCGAAGCGATGGAGGAGTGGACGCGGTCGCTGTCCGGTGTGCTGACTGTCGGCATAGGCCTGGAGCAGGCCCTGGTCGCCACTGAACGGTCAACTCCAAGTGCGATCCGGCCGGAGGTTCAGCGACTGGTCGCGCGTTTGCGTTCGCGGTGGAACACCGAGGAGGCGATCCGGGCGTTCGCTGACGAACTCGATGACGCAACCGGCGATCTGGTGGCTGCGAACCTGATCCTCGCGGCGCGGCGTCGGGGAGCCGGGCTGGCGCAGGTGCTGGAAAGTCTGGCCGAGTCGGTCTCTGCCGACGTACGTGCTCGACGCCAGATCGAGGCTGACCGCGCCAAGCCCCGCGCCACTGCCCGGTGGGTGACGATCATCAGCGTCGGCGTCTTGGTGATCCTTGCGATCTCCGGGACGTACGTCGAGCCGTACCGCAGTCCGCTGGGGCAGGTCATCTTGGCGACGCTGCTGGCTGCGTATGTCGCGACGTTGGTGTGGATGAAGCGTATGGCGATCGGCAAGCCGCTTGCACGCTTCCTCGTGGGTCCACCGGGGCCTGTCGGGCGGGCGTCGTGATCGCGGGCCTGCCCTTGGCGATGGCGGCCGGCGCGCTGCTGATGCTCGGCGGCGTCCTGCTGGTCGCGCGGTTGCTACCGGCTCAGGTGGATCTCGCCGAGGCTCTCGGGCGGCTCACGCCATCCCGGCAAGCCGATCTGATTGCCACCACCGAGTCGACCACGGGCAAGGAACGCCTCGGCGTGTGGGCGATCCGGGTTCTGCCTCCCGGGATGTGGGTGCGCACGCCGACTCGGGAACTGGCGCTGTTGCGGATCCCGCTGGCGAAGTTCTACGGCGACAAGCTCACGTTCGCCGCACTCGGGCTTGTCGCACCACCCCTGCTCGGCGTCTTCTTCGAGGTGTTGGGCATCGGGCTGCCATTGATGGTGCCGGCGTTTGCCTCGGTCGCGCTGGCTGCGGTGTGCTTCTTCATCCCGAACTACAACGCCGTCGACGACGCGAAGCGAGCGCGGGTGGAGTTCGCGCGGGCCCTTGGCGCCTACATCGATCTGGTTGCTCTGGAGCGCCACAACGGCTCCGGCGTACGCCAGGCGATGGAGTCCGCTGCCGAGGTGGCTGACTCGTGGGTGTTCCGGCGGCTCAGTGAGGAGCTCGGTCGGTCCCGCTGGTCGGGGCTTCCGCCCTGGGATGCGCTGCATGCGCTGGCTGAGGAGCTTGGGCTGCCTGAGCTGGAGGACTTCGCCGACATCATGCGGCTCTCCGGGGAGGAGGGTGCCGCGGTCTACGGCAACCTGCGTGCCCGTTCCGCCGCGATGCGCACGGCGATGCTCAACGCCGAAGTCGCCCAGGCCAACGCGGTCGGCGAACGGATGACGATCCCCGGCTCCCTGCTCGGAGTCATCTTCATGGCGCTGCTCGTGGCGCCGTCCCTGCTGCGGATGTTCAGCGGCACCTGAATGTCAGAAGGAAGGAAGCAGCTATGAAGCGATTGATGACGGCGGTCACGACGCTGATTCTCGTGTGGGAGGACCGACTGAAACGTGACGAGCGCGGCTCGGTCACCACTGAGCACGTCTTGTGGGCGGTGGCGGTGATCGCCATCGTCGGGATCGTGGTCGCGGCGGTGAAGACCTTTGTCGAGATCCAGGCCGGCAAGATCAACTGAGCGACAACGGAATCAGCGCGGTTCGGTCTCGGTCGAACTCGTGATCCTGCTGCCGGCTCTGTTCGCGGTCCTCTTCCTCGGGATGCAGGCCGCGCTCTACTACCACGCCCGAACGGTCGCGATCGCCGCCGCGCAAGAGGGCGCCCGAGCAGCCGGGGCGGAGACAGGCAGCGAATCTCGAGGTATCGATGCCGCCAACGCCTTCATCGACGACATCGGCAACGACGTCCTCCAACAGGCCGTCGCCCAAGCAGAACGTACGGCGACCACCGCCACCGTGGTTGTCGAGGCCCGCAGCCTCAGCGTCATCCCCGGCTGGAGCCCGGTGATCCGGCAGAGCGCCACCGTCCCCGTCGAACGGGTGACCGCACCATGAAGCGCCGAGACGACCGGGGATCGGCGTCGATCGAGGCCGCCATCGCCGTACCGGCCTTCGCACTGTTCGTGGGACTCATCATCTTCGGCGGCCGCACCGTCGTCGTACGTCACTCCGTGGAGTCCGCCGCTGCGGACGCTGCCCGTTCGGCCTCCATCCTGCGCGTCGAAGCCGACGCCAAGAAAGCAGCCAAGGACGCGGCCGTCACCAACCTCGCCAACCAAGGCATCAACTGTCTCCGCGTCGACGTCGACATCGACACCCAACAGTTCTCCCACGATGTCGGCACACCAGCACAAGTCGACGTGACCGTGTCGTGCCTTCTCGACCTCTCAGATCTGTCCGTGCCCGGAGTGCCAGGCACCCGGACCATCTCGGCCACGATGACCAGCCCGATCGACACGTGGCGGGAGCGGTCACCATGACACGACGCCACAACGAACGCGGCTCAATCAGCATCTGGGTCGTCACCGCGACCATCGTGATGATGACGCTAGTCGGCCTGGCCGTCGACCTCGGCGGTCAGGTCCACGCGCAGCAGCGCGCCCACGATGTCGCGGCCCAAGCAGCCCGCGCCGGTGGACAGCAGGTGGAGGCAGCCCCGGCGGTGGAAGGCCGGTACGTCGCCCTCGACACCGCCGCTGCCCAACGCGCCGCCGAGCAGTACCTAGCAGCCGCCGGGGTCGAAGGAACGGTCACGATCACCGGCGGCACCACCCTGGTCGTCCGCGTCACCGACATCTACGAGCCCACCTTCCTCGCGATGGTCGGCATCGGGGATCTCACGGTGACCGGTGACGCGTCAGCACGCCTGATCAGAACAACTGGAGGAGTCGAGCGATGAATCGCACCCAGTCCCGAGCCCGAGGCCTTGTTGCCGCCCTCCTGATCGTGGCCGCGCTCGCCGGCGTGCCGGTGCTACTCGTCGCGCTCGGCGCCACTCCGTGGACCGTCGATCTGACCGAGTTGCGGCTCAGCCTGATGAGCCCGGACGACGGCAGCGTCGCGCTCATTGTCATCGGCGCCACCGCGTGGATCGCGTGGGCCGTGATGGCCTTCTGCCTACTGACCGAGATCGTCTCTGCCGTACGTGGCGTGCGCGCGCCACAGCTGCGAGGTCTCGGAGCCGGGCAGCAGCTGGCATCCCAGTTGGTTACTTCGGCCGCGGTCCTGTTCGCTGTGGCACAACCGCTCAGCATCACCCTGGCTGCTACCCCGGCTCACGCCGACAACATCACCGAAGTCCAGGCCCCGCCTCCTGCGGCATCCATTGCAGAGCCAATGGATGAGGCAACCCCGCATCCAGCCCTACGTGCGAAGCCTGCTCCTGCGACGGAGTCGTACACCACCCGGGCACATGACAGCCTCTGGAAGATCGCCGAAGCGCACCTCGGCGACGGCACTCGGTTCACCGAGATCGTTGACCTCAACCCCGACCTGTTCCCCGGCGGACCGGGATTCCTCACCGCCGGCACGGTGCTGCAACTCCCCGCGAGCGAAGCGAGCGCAGCGGTCGATCCCGAAGACACCCCCTACGTGGTCGAACCCGGCGACACGTTGTGGGACATCGCCGACGAGGAGCTTGGAGACCCGACCCGATACGACGAGATCTTCGAAGCCTCCGACGACATCGTCCAACCCGATGGCCGCACACTGACCGATCCCGACCTGATCTACCCGGGCTGGGAACTCGAGATCCCCGACCACGCGCCGCACGACATGACCCCGCAGGAGACCACGCCCGAAGATCCGCTTCCGGAACCTCCATCGGAGACTGCCCCGACCGTCCCTCCGGAAGCCACAGCTACTCCCCCACCCATCGACCTCGAATCACCGACAGAAGCGGCCAGCGAGGAGCAACCCAGCGACGTCGACCAGATCTCCGGCACCCCTACCTGGCTGCTGCCCGGCCTCACCGGCGCCGGCGCCGTTCTCGCGGGATCCCTCTTCCTCGTCCTGCGTGCCCACCGGCGTACCCAACTGCGCTACCGAAGCCCCGGCGAAGTGATCGAGCCACCTCCCCAGGACCTGATTGCCGTCGAAAAGACCGCACGCCTCAGTGCTGGCACGGTGACGCGACTCCAAGACCTCGACCGCCTGCTGCGGCACCTCGCCGACGAACTGGAGTTGACTCGTCAGCCGCGGCCTCATCTCCAGCACATCGAGCTCGCCGACCAGCGTGTGACTCTCCACCTCGGCGATCCGGCCGCCTCACCGCCCGGATGGGGTGGCACGGCCGATGCGTGGACCTTCGAGCTCGACCAGCCGCTCCCTGACCCCGGAAGTCCGGCGCCTTGGCCGCTGCTCTGCACGATCGGCGCGACCGACGATGGGCACCTGGTGCTGGCCAACTTGGAGGAACTCGGCACCATCGCACTCACCGGTGACCAGGAGGCAGCGGCCGCGCTCGCCCGCTCCGTGACGGCCGAACTCACGCTCAGCCCGTGGAGCATGCTCACCGATGTCGACACGGTCGGCGTCGCCCCAGAACTCGCCGATCTCGATACGGTGCGCCTCCACCACCATGAGCACGACGACGTCGACTTCCTCGACCGTCTCACGGTTGACCTTGCGGCGCGAGGTGACAACGAGCCTGAACTGTTCCATGCCGTCATCGCGAGCGACGTCGATGCGGTCGAGCCGCTGATCCGAGTCATCGCCGACAACACCGGCCGGCTCGGCGCCGCCGTGGTGGCCTCAAGCGACTCTCCTGTCACCGCTGCTGTCGCGTTCCATCTGACAGGGGACGGCGGCTTGCAGATCCAGGATCTCGGACTCAACCTCACCAGCGCAGGGCTCACGACCGACGAGGCTGCCGCGACCGCGGCCATCGTCGCCGTCACTCGTGACGCTGCACCCGTGCCCACGCCTGTCCATGACACCCACGAACCAGCATGGCGTGCGGCGACGGAACGCTCGGGCGGCCTTGTGGTGACGTACGCCGACGCCCCGCCCGCCGTCGAGGAAGTCATGGCGACGCCTACGACCACCGACATCGACGTCGAAGACACTGCAGGCGCCACCGAGACCGAGGAAGAGACCGGCCCCTCCCCGCAGGAGTCAGCCGAGGTACTCGACCCCACGCTCGACGAAGACGTCGCCACCTGGTTCGATGCCGACAGCCGCGTACCGAAGCTGCACCTGTTGGGACCGGTACGAGCGACGGCGCACGGAAACCCAGCTGCGGTCGCCCGCCGCAAGCCGCACTACGTCGAGCTCCTCGCCTACCTCGCCCTGCACCCCGAAGGCATCTCCTCCCAACAAGTCGCAGAGGCGTTCTCCATGAGCAAAGACCGGGTCCGCATCGACGTCGGCGTTGTCCGCAAGTGGCTCGGCGAGAATCCGCGCACCGGCCACCCCTATCTCCCACTTGCAGCACAAAGTCGTGCCGCCGGCGAAGCCGGAGTGTGGACCTATCAGGTCGACGACGTGCTCGTCGACGCCGACCTGTTCCGGCGCCTTCGAGCCCGCGGCCAAGCCTGCGGCGACGACGGCCAGGAGGACTTCCACACCGCTCTCCGACTTGTTGACGGTCCCCCGTTCTCCGACCTACGCGAAACCGGCTGGAGTTGGCTACTCGACGCCGAGTCGCGTGACGACGAGATCCTGGCCTGCGCGATCGTCGACGTCGCGCATGAGGTTGCCGCCACCGCACTCCGAGACAACGACGTGGACCGAGCTGCCGAGGCGGTCTCAACTGCGACGCTGGCCTCGCCCTACGACGAGATCGCTCGGGTCGACCGGGCTGCGGTACTCGTGGCCCAAGGACACGAGGACGCCGCCCGAGAGTTCCTTGCGTCAGCAGTACATAACCGGAGCGATGATCAGCTCGGACCCGTAGAAGTTCCGCCCACCGTCGCTGCCGTTCGCCATCAGGGGCGCCGCAAATAGCTGGGCCGCAGTGCCAGGACTGGCACCGTTCCAGCCTCACCGGGGCGTACCGAAACTGAGCAGGGAACGCACCACCGGCCTCTGGGACCCAAACCTCAGCCATTCGCTGACGCCAGTCCGTCCCGCGACAAGAACCGCATGGCCAGCAACAACTATGCGAAGGCAGGCCAGTGTCATGCGGTAGAGTGGGATTATGCATTTGTACTTCCTGTGACGGCTGAGTAGGCCTACCGCGCTCGTTGAGTAATCCGAGTCTGCGGCGGCCGCTCGTTCTGACCCCCTCTGTGGTCGCCGTCATTTGCGTGCCCGTGTGCCTAACGGCTCGTGGTGCGCCGTCTCGAAGGACTCGAATGCTCACCCCCACCAACCGTCATCCGGCGCGCCATCGCGCGCAGCTCATTGCTTCCGACGTGTCTTTGATGCGCGGAGCCACACCCGTTCTCCATCATGTCGACCTCACCTTGACTGCCTCATCGCGTATCGCGATCGTGGGAGAGAACGGGCGAGGGAAATCGACGCTCCTGCAGGTGCTCGCTGGCGTCCTGGTTCCGGACAGCGGAACAGTCCAGTGCATTGGCACGATCGGTGTTGCCGAGCAAGAGATGACCGCCGCTGCCAGTCGAACTGTTGGGCAGGCGGTCGCGGAGGCGATCGCCGAACCACTTGCCGCGTTGGCGGCGCTCGACGCGGCCGCTCTCGCTCTCGCGGACAACACGGACCGGGCGGAGGAGCAGTACGCGACCGCGTTGGAACACGCCGAAGCGCTCGATGCGTGGGATGCCGAACGGCGCGTGCAGATCGCGCTCGAAGCACTCGACGCGGAGACGGACCCGACCATGCTTCTCGCAAACCTCTCGGTGGGACAGCGGTATCGAGTACGGCTGGCGTGCCTCCTGGGCGCCGATCACGACTTCCTCCTGCTTGATGAGCCCACCAACCACCTCGACCGAAGTGGGCTGGAGTTCCTGACCGCGCAGCTCCGAGCGCGGAGCGGGGGTGTTGTCCTCGTCAGCCACGATCGCGCGCTGTTGTCCGACATCGCGGAGACCATCGTCGACCTGGACCCGACGCCGGACGATCGGCCGCGCGTGTACGGGAACGGTTATGCCGGCTACCGGGAGGGACGTCTGGCCGAGCGGGAACGCTGGGAGCAGGACTATGACCGCCAGCAGGCCGAGCATGCTCGGCTACAGGACAGTCTCAGCGCCGCGCAGAACCGACTCGTCTCGGGGTGGAGACCAGAGAAGGGCACCAACAAGCATGGGCGCGCTACCCGGGCCGGCGGGCTTGTGCAGAACGTGCACCGACGCCAGGAAGCACTCGAAGCCCACGCCGTCACCGTGCCGGAACCGCCTCAGCTCTTCCGGTTCCCCGAACTCCCCACACGAACTGGCGCGGTTCTCCTCAGCGTCGATCACGTCAGCGTCGCCGGGCGGTTGAGCCAGCCAGTGTCGTTCTCACTCTCCCACCGCGGCCGTCTCGTTGTGACCGGCCCGAACGGTGCTGGCAAGTCCACACTGCTGAGCGTGGTCGGTGGTGAGCTGTCGCCGGACACGGGAGCGGTTCGGTTGCCTCGGAGCACGCGCCTCGGCTTTCTCCATCAGGAGACGACCCTGCCGCCTGATCGGAGAGCGAGCGAGGTGTACGCCACGCACGTCGGCGCGCTCGTGGCCGAAGGCACCTTGCGGGAATCGGATGCGATCGGCCTCTCTCAGCTTGGTCTCCTGCGCCCGCGCGAGGCGGGCAAACGAGTGGGCGAGCTCTCGATGGGGCAGCAGCGCCGGCTCGATCTGGCACTCGTGCTCGCGATGCGCCCGCATGTGCTGCTCCTGGACGAACCCACCAACCACCTTTCAATTGCGCTCGTTGACGAACTCACCGACGCACTTGGAGCGACCGCAGCGGCGGTCGTCCTGTC
>JAPXRJ010000126.1:0-8436 GCA_033813615.1 Microthrixaceae bacterium
GTGTCGAAGGAGTGGGAGCTGTTGACCTGTGATGCTGAGGTCTCCTGGACGATCAGGGGTGCGGGCGGTCATCCGATTGCGTGTCAACCCGGTGAACGTCACGCGTCGCGTCTGCAACGCCGGAACCTCGAGCACCGCGACGGAGGGTGCGTGTTCCCGGGTTGTGACGCACCAATCAACTGGTGCGACGCCCACCACGTCCGCCGTCACAGCGACGGCGGGCCGACGGAGATGACGAACCTTGCGTTGTTGTGCAGACGTCATCACGGCATCGTGCACCGGGACGGCTGGTCGATGACCGCGAACCCGGATCCTGGTGAGGGTGAAGGGTTCTACCGGATCACCACACCCACCGGCGCCGTCCTGCACACCCGCCACCAACGAGGACCAGGATGGCGAGCGGCCACCCCCGCCTGAACGCGGGAACCCTGTGGGACCAACCAACCAGCAACCCGACAGCCCCCCACCCGCGCCGCGGGCCAGCGGCGCGGGCGGGGGAGGGGATGTGGTCACGATGCTGCGTGACACGGCGCTGACCGATCGATCCATAGCCGGACGGGCGGCTGGCGTTCGATCGGGGCGGAGCGGGGTAGGTTTCCCGACGCAGCGTCCGGCGACTCCGTTCGGTCGGGCGCACCACACAACCCCGTTCCCCGAGAGGACGATCCATGGCCTTCGAACTCCCTCCGCTGCCGTACGCCCAGGACGCGCTGGCGCCGCACATCTCCGCCGAGACGCTCGAGTACCACTACGGCAAGCACCACCAGACCTACGTCACCAACCTCAACAAGCTCGTCGAGGGCACCGAGTACGAGAACGCCACGCTCGAGGACGTGATCCTCAAGTCCGACGGCGGCCTGTTCAACAACTCGGCACAGGTCTGGAACCACACCTTCTACTGGAGCTCGATGACGCCCGACGGCGGCGGCGCTCCGACCGGAGCGGTGGGCGACGCGATCAACGGCGCGTTCGGGTCCTACGACGACTTCAAGGCCAAGTTCGCCGAGGCGGCCACCACCCAGTTCGGGTCGGGCTGGGCCTGGCTCGTCGACAACGGCTCCGGTCTGGAGATCATGAAGACGTCCAACGCGGACCTGCCGATGAAGCACGGCGCCAAGGCGCTGCTCACCATCGACGTGTGGGAGCACGCGTACTACATCGACTTCCGCAACGCTCGGCCGAACTACATCTCGACGTTCCTCGACAGCCTCGTGAACTGGGACTTCGTGGCCCAGAACATGGGCGAGGGCTGATCGTCACGCCGGGGCGACGTCGACGCGTGCGTCGTTGAACGTCGCCCCGCCGATGGTCGGTTCGATCTCGTCGGAGGTCAGCGCGTTGGCGGTGAGGCCACCGGCGAGGTGCCGGCGCCACAACCCCTTCGGGATCGCAACGACACCCGGGCGCACCGAGTCGTCGACCGCCGCCGCCAGCACCAACTCGGCGAGGTCGTTGAACACCTTCACATCGTCGCCGTCGACGACGCCGCGTGCCGCGGCGTCGTCGGGGTGGATCGTGACGGCGGCTCTCGGGGGGTCGTACTCGCCGAACATCGAGTTGATCGTCTTCGCGGTGGCAGGCGTGAGGAGCACGAGCGGGTGTCGCTCGGCGCCCGTGCGCAGCACCGGCACCGCGTCCGAGCCAGGGCCGAGCACCAGCCGGGCCCGTCCTCCGTCGGGGACCGTGGTGGCGGGGTCGTCGGGCGGTCCGAACTGAACGGTTCCGTGCGGTCGGGTCGGGACCGCTCGTTCCGGCACCGGCGGCGCGGGCACCTGATCGGGTCGGTACCCGTCGAGTCCAAGGTGCTCGGCCAGGGCGGCGGCCATCTGGTCGTTCGTCCTCGACTCACCGACGGGGTCGATCGCCGCCCGGATCGGCGACGCCGCGTACGCTCCGTAGCCGACGGCGACGTCAGCTCCCGACTCGAAGTAGGTCGTTGCGGGCAGCACGACGTCGGCCAGGGCTGCGGTGTCGGTCATCACCTGCTCGTGGACGACGGTGAACAGATCCGTCCGGGCGAGTCCGTCGAGCACCCTCCGCTGATCAGGTGCCGTGACCGCCGGGTTCGCGCCCTGGACGAACAGCACGCTGATCGCCGGGTCCGATTCGAACAGGTCCCGGCCGATCCGGTTCATGTTGAGCACCCGCGCCGGTGACGGTGCGCCGGGGAGGTCCTCGAGCACGTCGTCGTCCGCAGGGGAGGACGTCGAGCCGATCACCCCCGAGCCCGGAACCCCGAACTGCCCGGCCAGGACCCAGGTGGCGAGCGCGGCGCGGATGGCGCTGCCCCCGTTGCGGTTGCGCTCCATGCCCCACCCGATGCGCAGCATCGCCGGACGACGGGTGCCGATGAGCTCGGCGAGCGCGGTGATGGCCGATGCGTCGATGTCGCACACCTCGCCGCCACGACGGGGCGTCCACTCCCGCGCCGCGGTCAGGTACTCGTCGACGCCGTCGGCGTGCTCGGCGCAGAACGCCCGATCGACGAGGCCGAGGCGTTCGAGCTCCGCTGCCAGCGCCAGAGCGAGGGCCACGTCGGTGCCCGGACGGATCGCCAGGTGGAGCTCGGACCGTGACGCGGTCGGGGTTCGACGGGGATCGACGACCACCACCGCAGCGCCCCGCCGGCGGGCGTCGTCGAGCAGCGGGGTCAGGTGCGTGTTCGAGGTCGACGGGTTGGCGCCCCACACCACGACCAGGTCGGAGCGCTCGACGTCCAGCGGATCTGCGGACGCCATGTTCGGGAACGTCGCGTGCCATGCGATCCCCGCCGTCGCCGCGCAGATCGTGTGGGCGACCTGCGACGTGCCGAGCTCGGTGAAGAGTCGGGTCGTCAGGCGGTCGGCGAACGTGGGCGCGGACGAGTTGTAGAGGAACGGCACGACCGACGCCGGACCGCGGTCGTCGATCGCTGATCGGATCCGCGTCGCCACCACTGCGAGGGCGTCGTCCCAGCTCACGGGCTCGAAGGAGCCGGATCCCTTCGGGCCTGTTCGTACGAGCGGCGTCAGGACACGTTCGGGGCTGTGCACCCTGCGGGCCGAACGGCGGACCTTCGCGCAGATCCACCCGTCGGTCAGCGGGTTGGAGTCGGCGACCGGCGCCGCGTCGATGCGCTCGATCCGTCGACCCGCTCCGTCGCCTCGCACCGTGACCGCGAGCGTGCAGGCATCGGGGCAGTCGAGCGGGCAGGCCGTGATGGCCGACCGGGTCGTGGTGTCGACCATGGCGTCAGGCTTGCACGCTGCCGTCCGGTGCCGACCACGACGTCGGACCGGCCGGCGTGACCCGACCGAGGTGCTCGTACAGCTCGTCGAACACGGTGATCACGGCGCGTGCCCGGTATCCCAGGTCCTGCACCGGGCATCGCATCCCGACCGCCTCGTTGACCACGGTCCGTTGAGGGATGAACGGTCGCCACACCGTCGCCTGGCCGAGCACTCGCTCCATCTCGCGCTCCTGGCGATCGGCCTCGGCCGACTTGGCAGGCGCCCGGTTGACCACCGCACCCAGCACGTCGAGATCGGGGTGGTGGGCGCGACCGACGTGGTCGATAGCGTCCATCACGGCCTCGGTGCCGCGCACCGACAAGGCGGACAGCTCGACCACCAGGAGCACGCCGTCCGCTGCCGCCAGGCCGGCCATCGTCGTGGGCCCGAGCGACGGTGCGCAGTCGACCAGCACGTAGCGGTACGTGGGGACGACCGGCGCCAGCGCTCTCCGCAGCCGTTCGACCGATTCGGTCGCCCAGCCGTCGGCCTCACGGTCGATCAGCCCCCGGCTGGCGGGCAGCACGTCGATGCCCTCACCCCAGCCCGACGTCACGATCGACGCCCGGGCCACCTTGGGGTCGCCGGTCCGCAGAACGTCGCCCACGGCGAGGTGGTCGTCGTCGGCCTCCACGCCCATCGCCCAGCCGGCCGATCCCTGCGGATCCAGGTCGACGACCAGCACCGGGTCGCCGTGCCGTTGCGCTGCGGCGGCCAGGCCCAGTGCAACCGTGGTCTTGCCCACGCCGCCCTTCTGGTTCAGCACGGCGACCGTCGACATCCCCCGATACTGCCACCCGTCCCGGTCGGGTGGCGACGGCGACGATGGTGGCCACCGACGAGAGTGCAACGGAGCGGGAGCGGCGTGCCAACCTGACGGTGTGAGCGATCCGAGCAGCACCGACGGCCCGAGCACTCGAACGGGGTCACCGGCGGGCTCCGCCTACCTGGTGGTGCCCGACGGCGGTCCTGGTCACGGCGTGCTCGTGCTCCACTCCTGGTGGGGCCTCACCCCCGACGTGAAGGCCGTCGTCGAGGCGCTCGCCGATGCGGGCCACACGGCGCTCGCCCCCGACCTGCTCGGCGGCGCACTACCGGCCGACGGCGACGAGGCCCGCGACGTGCTGGCGAGCAGCGACCCGAACGAGACCGCCGCCCTGGTCCTGTCGAGCATCGTGTCCCTGCGGGCCCACTCCGCAGACCCCGACGCTCCGGTGGCGATCGTCGGGTTCTCGATGGGTGGGTCATGGGCGCTGTGGGCGGCGACGCGGCAGCCCGACTCGGTCGATGCTGCCGTGACGTACTACGGCATCCAGAACATCGACTTCGAGACGCTGAGCGCCCCGGTGCTCGGCCACTTCGCAGCGACCGACCCACTGGTCACCGACGACGAGCTCGTCGAGATGCAGGCCCACCTGCTGCTGCTCGACAAGCACGTCGAGGTCCACCGCTACGAAGGGACGACCCATTGGTTCGCGGAACCCGGTGCGGGTGAGCACCACGACGCCGACGCTGCGGCACTCGCGTGGGAGCGGACCCTCGAGTTCCTGGCCGCCCACACGGAATGACGTCTACCAGAGCTGGTCGGTGTAGGTGTCGGTGCCGAACACAGTCGGGATGAACGGCGCCACCAGCCGCACGGTGGCAAGGCCGGAGTCGTCGACGCGCGCCGCGTAGTCCTGGACCCGTTCCCAGGCGTCGCCCTCACGAGGGTCGCTCGACAGGAACAGCAGCTGCATGGAGCGCGCTCGCGTACCCGGTCCAGTGCCGAGGTCCATCGGTGCGTCGCCTTCGGCTCCCTTGGGGATGATCGGGCGCCAGTGCACCACCTGGTCGATCGCCGAGGGTGACCCGTCGTCGGCGTCCGCGAACAGCCGGGGCGCGGCGGTGTCGGCGAACCACGCGGTGAAGTCGGGGTGGGAGGTCTCACCCTCCCGATCGAGGTGGATGCTGACGAGACCCCGGTACGGATGGTCGAGTGCCATGTGGGTCGGCACGCCGTCGCGGTCGCGGTGGTCCGAGCCGGTGGTGAAGTAGAGGACGGTGTGGGCGTGGTGGCGCTCGTCGAAGCCGCGGCCGTTGGCGTACAGCTCGAAGACCTGCCGGTTGGCCCACGCGAAGTGCTCGGCCTCGTGGCCCTTGTGCACGAAGTACGTCGCCAGGTAGGAGCCGGCGTCGACGGGATCCGCGACCGCGAACGACGACGGGGTGTCGGTGGGGAACCGCATGTCCTTCAGGTCGCGGGTGGCGACCCAGCGCCGGCCGGCGAACAACCACGGTCCGACCATGCAGCCGCCGTAGAAGTGGTCCCGCTCGTACCACCGGTTGTAGGCCACCTCGTGGCCCCTGGACGGGTCGACCAACGTGTATAGCATCGACCCGACGCGCACCGCGTCGTCAGCCCCGTACGGCTCCACCTGGTCCTCCTCAGCTCGACGGGTCCACGGTAGTTCGACCGATCGCGGCGGACGATCGCCTGGCCGGGGCCGATACGCTGGCTCGCCGGTGAGCAACGCAGACGAACCAGCAATCGAACCGACGCCGCAAGCGGACGGTGACGCGATCGCTCCGTCACCTGGCTCCGAGCGGCCCATCCCACCCCCGCCCGGCCACGGGAGCAGCGCGCCTTCCGCTGATTCGTCCGCGCCCGATCCCAGTCGACGTCCTGCACCCAAGCGTCCGCAGGCCGCGCCGCCCCCGGCGCACATCATCGACGTCGAGGTCACCCGGGTCGACGGTGCCGAGGTGGAGGTGCACCTCGCCGACGGTCGGACCGGGGTGGTGGATCGTCGCGACTTCCCGACGCCGCCGTCGGTCGGCGACTCGGTGAAGGCCGCAGTGCTGAGCCGCGACGACGATCGTCGAGGACGGGTCGCGCTGTCGCACCGGTGGGCCCGCACCGAGCTGGCCTGGCAGCGGGTGGAGACGGCGCTGGCCGAGCGCACACCGCTCGCCGGCAAGGTGCTCAAGCAGGTCAAGGGCGGCGTGGTGGTCGACCTGGGCATCCGTGCGTTCCTGCCGACGTCGCTCATCGGTGACATCGAGATCGAGTCGCCGCCGCTGGTGGAGCCAGCCGCGGTCGAGCCAGTGCCCGTCGAGCCAGTGCCGGCCGAGACAGTGCCCGTCGAGCCAGTGCCCGTCGAGCCAGTGCCGGCCGAGACGGTGACGGTGCAGGTCGCGGATCCGTCAGCGCTCGTGGGACGAGAGGTCGAGGTGCTCGTCACCGAGGCGGACCGGGCCAAGGATCGCCTGGTGGTGTCGCGTCGTGACCTGCAGCGCAAGCAGCGACGCAAGGCGGAGAGGGACCGGCTCTCGTCGGTGGAGGTCGGCAGCCGTGCGACGGGCAAGGTGGTCTCGGTCGCCGACTACGGAGCGGTCGTCGACCTGGGCGGCGTGCGTGGCCTGGTGCACCGCTCCGAGCTCTCGTGGGGTCGGTTCGCCCAGCCGTCCGACGTCGTCTCGGTCGGCGATGAGGTCACCGTCGAGGTGCTCGACGTGAACCGTCCGAAGAAGCGGGTCTCCCTGTCGCTCAAGCGAACGGCGCCGGACCCCTATGCCGGCATCGAGGTCGGTGCGATCGTCCCGGCCATCGTCACCCGGGTGGTCGACTACGGCGCGTTCGCCCGGCTCGAGTCGGGCGCCGAGGGTCTGATCCACATGTCGGAGCTGTCCGACGTGCCGGGCTACCGTCCCGACCAGCTCGTGGTCCCCGGCGAGGACCTGATGGTGAAGGTCCTGCAGGTCGATCCGGCCAAGCACCGCATCGGGTTGTCGGTGCGCCGCGTCCTCGTCGACGACTGATCCGCTAGGGCGTGAGCTCGGGGATCTTGTCGGCGTACAGCCAGCCATCGGCGAGCGCCTGGACCTGAGGGCCCTGGTCCCCGGCGACCTCGACGGCCAGCGCGACGAACTGCTCGGTGGTCGCCACTCCGAAGCGGTGCTGGTCGACCCACGTGCGCAGCAGCTCGTGGAACCGCGGCTCGCCGAGCAGGGTGCGGAGCTCGACCAGGAACATCCCGCCGCGCTGGTACACGGTCCGGCCGAACAAGTGCGTCGGGCCCGGATCGGCGGGCGGGACGTCCAGGTCGGGGTCGCCGTCGTGCGCGGCCTGGGCGGACTCCTTCACCGACGGGCCACCGATGTGCTCGAGCCACAGCCACTCGCCGTAGGTCGCGAAGCCCTCGTTCAGCCAGATCGCCTTCCAGTTCGCCGGGCCGACTGCATCGCCGAACCACTGATGGGCGAGCTCGTGAGCGGTGACCTCGTCGGGGGTCGTGCCGAGGGCGGGGTTCATGATCGACAGCGCCAGCACCGAGCGCGTCTGCGTCTCGAGCGCGAGCGGTGGGAGGCCGGGAACCACCACGTTGCCGGCGTCCGCGAAGGGGTAGGGCCCGAACCGCTCGCCGAAGAACGCGATCATCTCGGGGAAGCGGGAGATGGCCGCCTCCAGGAGGTTCGTCTCCCCTGCGGGCACCGCGTTGAGGATCGAGACGCCAGGCGGTCCGGCCTGCTCCGCGAGGTGCATGTCGCCGACGGTCAGGCTGGCCAGGTACGGCGACATCGGCTCGGCGGCGACCCAGCGGAACGTGGAGGTCGTCGGACCGTCGGTGCGCTCGACGAGACGGCCGCCGGCCACCGCCTCCAGACCCGCTGCCACGGTGGCGGTGACGGCGACGGTCGCCTTGTCGGACGGGTGGTCGTTCGAAGGGAACCACGTCGCCGCTCCGACCGGCTCGGCGATCACCGTCGACCACTCGTCGGACAGGTCCACCCAGCCGCCGTCGCCGATCAGCCCGCCGTCACCCATGAGGTCGCCGGACCGGCCGGGTGTCCCGGCGTAGTCGACGACGACGGTGGCCTCGGCGCCGTCGCTCAGGGGCTCGGCCGGCGTGACGATCAGCTCTCTGCCGTCGCGCGTGAAGGTCGCCGCAACCCCGTCGACGGTGACGGACCCGACGTCGAAGCCGAGCAGATCGAGGTGGAAGCTCCGCAGGTGCTGGGTGGCCGTCAGGGTGATCGTCGCGGTGGCGTCGAGGTGGTCGACGCCCTGGATCCTCACGTCGAACACCAGGTCGTAGGCCTCGACGTCGTAGCCCGAGTTGCCGGCCTGCGGGAAGTACGGGTCGCCCACACCGTCGGTCCCGTCGCCGGCGGGCTCGACGACCGC
>JAPXRJ010000127.1:0-8427 GCA_033813615.1 Microthrixaceae bacterium
GCCTCGAGCCGCGACGTCTCGAGCGCGCGCAGCGCGCCGAGTCGATTGCCGAGCTGCGTCGAGAGCGTGGCGAGCTGACCGACCATGCGATCGCCCGGAGGGTGGCGATCGGCAGCGACGGTGTGCAGGACACCGACCGGCCGGCCGGCGATGCTCACCGGCACGCACGCGGCCGAGCACGGGCCGTAGGGACGGCCGCGCAGGCGCGGGCAGGCGTTGATCGACTCGGAGCTGTCGAAGACGACCGACTGGGCACGTCGGATCGCGACGCAGCCCGACACCTCTTCGACGGGGCAACCGGGAAGCGGCTGGCGGCGGTTGGCGGCGACCACGGTGAGCTCCGTGGAGCCGTGCGGCGCGAGCAGGAGCTCCACCGGTCGGTCCGGATCGACGATCGCCAGCGCCTGGTCGGCCACCTCGTGCGCAGCCGACTCGTCCTCGGCCAGGTCGAGCGCCTCGAAGATCATCCGACTCTGCGCACCCCACTCGGCGTGTTGGCGGAGACGACGGAGGTGCCCCTGGATCGCGGCGATCGCCCCGTCGAGCTCCTCGGCGAGCGCGTCCACGTCGCTGGGCCCGCTGCGACCGCTGCGCGCTCCGAGGTCCCCGTCGCGCATCGCGGCGGCGACCTCTCGCAGTTGACCGACCGGCTCTGCGAGCTGTCGCCGGAGTCGATCGCGCTGGCGCGCCACGAGCACCAACGCCACGACGGTCGTCGGCACGATCACTGCGGCCTGGACCGCGACGAGCAGGGCGACGTCGTCGGACTGCACCACGAGCGCGCCGAGCAGCACCGACAACACAGCGCCGGCGACGAACACGCCGGCGATGGCCGCCGTCATCATGCGGACGGTCCGCGAGACCGGACGCCGGGCCAGCACCTCCATGCGTCGCTCGACCTCGGCGGGTGCTCCTGCCCGGGGTACCGGCGGGTCGACCACGTGGGCCGACGGCGCCGCTCCGGTCGGAAGGTCGCTCAGGTCGATCAACTCGTCGCGGACTCGCACGACACCGGTCGTCGACAGGCGGTCGGCGTCGTCACCGTCGGCCGGCGCGGTCGCAGCGGCGGTCGGGACAGCTGGAGCCTGCACTCGGCGCTCTGGCTCCAGCGGGTCGGACGCGGCCGACCCGACACGCTCGTCGGGGTCGTCCCCCGGGTTGCTCGCACCGTCCGCCACAGATCTCCCAGCACTTCCCCAGCGACGTGCCGATGCACCGATCAGCGACGCCGTGGGCACAGGGTACACAGCGACCCTGGCGCCTCGTGAGAGGTCGATTCCCCACCTCATGACTGCCCTACGTGAGCATCCGACCACGATGCGTCGAGAAGACCTGAGGAAACGTTCCCGCCAGGCCACGACCCCCTTGCGCCACGACCCGGATGCAGCGTATTCATTCGACCGCACAAGATGTGTCGTCCGTCTCGCCACCAACGGCGACGATGGGCTGCGGGAGGCGGATCGGCGCGAAGCCGATGCGTCACCGGCTGGGGCTGCCGGCGACACGCACCAGGGTCTGGAGGGCCGTCATGTCGAGGTTGTTCACTGCGAAGGGCACGCGGGTAGCCGTCGCAACCGCACTGATCGCGACGGTGTTCGCGATCGCCTCGGGCACGCCGACCTCGGCGGCGCCGCAGACGAAGACGTTGACCGGATCCTGCGTCGGGGCCGACGAGGCCTCCAAGGGCATCCTCGGAGTGCTCGGCGGCGCGTTGACGATCCCCTTCGACGTCACCTCCGACGTCCCGGCCCAGCTCGACCCCGAGGCGCCCGACCAGCCGATCGCCTTCACCTGGAGCGTCACGATCTCGCCGGACATGACCAGCAAGGTCGCGGCGATCGATCCCCTGCTGAGGATCAAGGACATGGTGCTCGACATCGGCGTCAGCGGTCCGACCGCCACCAAAGAGGTGCAGGGTCGTCCCGCCCCGGTCGACATCGCCGTGACCGCCGGCCAGCCGGCGACGGTGGCCATGGGTCCGTTCAGCGGCTCCCTGACCGAGATCGGCAAGGGCGGCATCATCAAGTACTCCGCCAAGTCGATCGCCCTGACGATCTCGATCGACATGCCCACGGGGGCGACCGACGTCAAGGTCAACTGCTCGGCACCGGGCACCGTGGCCATCACCTCGATCAAGATCCCGGGCTCGCCCGACATCGTGCAGCCCATCTCGATCGAGGGCACGGCGAACTCATCGGTGTCGGTCGACGTGCTCGGCAAGTACGTCACCCCCGGAACCGACGATGACGGCAAGCAGCACCCGGTCGACCCCACCTCGCTGAAGGTGGTCGAGGGTCCCGGTCAGGTCGTCGACGGTCAGGTCGTGGTCAACACCGGCGAGGCAGGCACCACCGCCTCGGTCACCTTCGAGGTGTGCGCCGGCACGCTGCCCGGCACCAACGAGGTGCAGACGTTGATGATCGACGAGCAGCAGGACCTCCTGCGTCGGGGCGTCGGCCTCACGATCAAGAACGGCGAGGAGGAGACCGCTCCGATCTGGCTCGTCAACGAGGCGTACCAGCAGGCGAACCCCGATCAGTTCACCAAGCCGACGAACTGGTCCGAGCAGTACTTCAACTACCTCTTCGCCCCGTTCGCGATGCCGACGCCGGCCACCATCCAGGCCGCGCTCGAGGCCCTGCCCTCGATCGGCGAGGGTGGCGTCAAGGTGACCGAGGGTGAGGACGGCGACCCGGCCGACCACATGAAGCCCTACCTGATCGAGTTCACCGGATCCAACGGCGAGAAGGACGTGCCGTCGCTGTCGATCGGCAGCTACTACTCGATCCTGCCGCAGGAGTACCTGGCGGCGATCATCGACGCCGCCACGGGACTGATGAACGGCGAGGAAGGCGAGCCCGAGGTGCTGCCCGGCGGGGCGACCACCCCGCAGGAGGCCATCGAGTACCTGAACGGCCAGGCCGCCCTCGCGTTCTTCAGCTTCAACTTCCCGCTGTGGCTCGACCTCACGATGCAGACGCTGCCGTTCTACGCCGACGCCGTCCTTGCCGGGCTCGACGTGAACGCCATCATCGCCTGGATCACCGCGATCTTCAGCACGCCACCAGCGACGGCCACGCTCGTCGCCGGTGAGCCGCCGATCGGCATCTGCTCCCAGGGCGTCATCGACGTCGACGTCCCGGCACCGACGACAGCGACGGTGGCCGGCACCACGGCGGTCAACACGGGCGCCGAAGTCGCCGGAGCGGGCATGTCGTTCGCCGGCTGAGTCAGCCAACGACGCACGTCACCGACGACACCAGGTCGTCGCATCGGGACGGGGCTCACGCCCCGTCCCGATGCGCGTCCGGGCCGAGCGGTGCGGCGCTGTCACACCCCGTCGCCATGATGGGCCCATGTCCTCGACGCACGCCGAACCAGACGGACTCCAGCGAGCCCACACCATCAGATCCCATCCGGCGATCCGCGCCCACCGCCGCGACGTCGCCCGCTGGGCACTCGCCAACCGACGGCCCTGCGACCGCGACGCTCTGGCTGCGATCGTCGCGGTGCGCAACGCCTTCGGCCCTGGCTGGACCGACGGCGCGCAGCGTTGGACAGCGGAGGAGATCGGCCGGCTCCTCTGGGTCGACCTGGCCGGGTGGTGCCAGGACTGCGAGAAGGAGACGCCCGACGGCGACCGGGTCGCCGTCACGCTCGACACCTATCTCCGGTTCCTTTCCGCGCACCGGTTGATCGCACGCGGCTCCGACCCGGTCGCCGCGCTCCGCCGAGCCATCTCCGACTACGGCGGTGGACGCTCTCCGGCCCACCCCTCGGTCCGCCACGCGCTTGCCGCGGTGGTGCCGATCACGTGAGCGGCCACGCCAGGACGGGCTCGTCTTCTGACGGGTCGTCAGTTCCATCTAGGGTCGTGGACCGTGAGCACGACCGGGGCCCAACCCACGATCGCCGAGCACCCCAGCGAGGCCGACTTCCGACAGGAGGTTGCGGACTGGATGGCCGACCACCTCCGGGGTGACTTCGAGATCCTCCGTCACCGCGGCGGCCCGGGTGACGAGCATGCGTTCGTCGCCGAACGCATGCAATGGGAGCGGGAGCTCGCCTCAGGCGGGTGGACCTGTGTCGGCTGGCCGATCGAGCACGGCGGACGAGGCCTGCCGCTGCACCTCGAGGTCGCGTTCCACGAGGAGTACGCGCGGGCCGGGGGACCTGGCCGCGCCGGATTGATCGGCGAGGGCCTGCTCGGCCCGACGCTCATCCACTTCGCGTCACCCGAGATCCAGCAGCGGTTCCTGCCCGGCATCACCGCCGGTACCGAGTACTGGTGCCAGGGCTACTCGGAGCCCAACGCCGGATCCGACCTCGCCAACGTGTCGACCAGGGCCCGCCGCGATGGCGACGAGTGGGTGATCGACGGCCAGAAGGTGTGGACGTCGCTCGCGCAGTGGTCCCAGTGGTGCTTCGTGGTCGCCCGCACCGAAGAGGGGTCCTCGCGCCACAAGGGCCTGTCGTACCTGCTGGTGCCGATGGACCAGCCCGGGATCGAGGTGCGTCCGATCCGCCAGATCACGGGCACGGCCGAGTTCAACGAGGTGTTCTTCGACGGCGCCCGCACCTCGGCCGACCTGGTCGTCGGGGAGCCGGGCGACGGCTGGAAGGTCGCGATGGGGACGCTCGCCTTCGAACGCGGCGTGCTCACGCTCGGCCAGCAGATGGCGTTCGATCGCGAGCTGGCGGAGATCGTCGACGCGGCCCGTCGGACCGGAGCCATCGACGACCCCGTCACCCGCCAACGCCTGACCGACCTGTGGATCCGGGTGCGGATCATGCGTTGGAACGCGGTGCGCGCCCTCCGTGTCGACGAGGACGTCGCCCTCCCCCGCGAGGCGATGATCAACAAGCTCTACTGGGCCACGTTGCACCGTGACATGGGCGAGGCGGCCATGGACGTCCTCGGCGCGGAAGCGCTCGCCACCCGGTACTCCGAAGCCGACGAGGGCGATGCCGGCGACCTCGAGATGTCGGGGTTGCACAAGCTCTTCTTCTTCAGCCGCTCCGACACGATCTACGGCGGATCGAACGAGATCCAGCGCAACGTCATCGGAGAACGGGCTCTCGGGCTTCCCCGCGAACCCCGCTGACCCCGCGTCCGCCACACCCGCACCACCCCGGCTCGTCCACGAAGGAACCAAAATGGCTGCGCAACCGACTCCCATCGAACCGCCCGGGCGAGGCCTGCTCGAGGCCAAGCGCGTGGTCATCACCGCCGCTGCGGGCACTGGCATCGGAGGCGCACTGGCCCGCCGTTGCCTGCTCGAAGGCGCCACGATCGTGATCTCCGACGCACACGAGCGTCGGATCGGCGAGACCGCCGACGCACTCGCCGAGGAGTTCGGCACCCGACCGACCGCCGTGGTGTGCAACGTCACCGACGACGCGGATGTCCGCGGGCTCGTCGCGACCGCGACCGAGGAGATGGGCGGCATCGACGTCTGGATGAACAACGCCGGGCTCGGTGGCAACGGCCTGGTCACCGAGCTCACCGACGCCGAGTGGGACCGCGTCATCGACGTCACGCTCACCGGGACGTTCAAGTGCCTGCGCGCCGTGCTGCCGGTGATGTACGAGCAGGGGTCCGGAGCGATCGTGAACAACGCGTCGGTGCTCGGATGGCGGGCACAGGAGCGCCAGGCCCACTACGCCGCGGCCAAGGCCGGCGTGATGGCGCTCACCCGGTGCTCGGCTGTCGAGGCCGCCGAACACGGCGTTCGGATCAACGCCGTCAGCCCCAGCCTGGCCATGCACGCCAACCTGGCCAAGGTGACACCCCCCGGCCTGCTGGAGGAGCTGACATCACGCGAGGCGTTCGGGCGAGCGGCCGAACCGTGGGAGATCGCGAACGTCATGGTGTTCCTGGCGAGCGACCTGTCGAGCTACATGACCGGCGAGGTGCTCGCCGTCTCCAGCCAGCACCCCTGACCATCCCACCCCCGGCCGGCCAGAGGGCACGCCCCGGGGCCAGCATCGGAAGGACCCTGACGATGACGACTGTCGCCGATCCCGCCGCCCTGCTCGACATGGTCGGTACCGACCTGGGCACCACGGACTGGGTCGAGGTCACCCAGCTGCAGACCGATCAGTTCGCCGAGGCCACCGGGGACCACACGGGTTCCACGTCCGACGACTCGGTCGCCCAGAGCTACCTCACGTTGGCGATCGTCAACCTGTTCCTGCCGGACCTGCTGACGGTCGAGAGCTTCTCGATGGGCGTCAACGTCGGTCTCGACGAGGTCCGGTTCGCCGCACCCGTCCCGGTCGGCTCACGCGTCCGGGCACGCGGCGCCGTCGTGGCTGCCGACGAGGTCAAGGGCGGCGTCCAGGTCACAGTGCGCGTCACGATCGACCGCGACCTGACCGGCGACGGCACGGCCGACTCCACCCCGACGTGCGTCGCCGACACCGTCAGTCGGTTCTTCCCCTGACGGGCGCCTCTGACGAACCGTCGTCGAGCGGAGCTGCCCGTGCAGCAATTGGGCCGCACAGTTACCCGTCAGTAACCTGACCGGACCGCCAACTCGACGTCGACTGCCGGGGGGACCCGGGTCGCAGACAAGGGGACATCTGACATGACCGAGGCCGTGATCGTCGCCACCGCCCGCACGCCGATCGGCCGCGCCGGCAAGGGTTCGCTCAAGGACATGCGACCCGACGACCTGTCTGCCCGCGCCATCGAAGCCGTGCTCGACAAGGTTCCCGCACTCGATCGCACCCAGATCGAAGACGTCCTGTGGGGCTGCGGGCAGCCGGCAGTCGAGGCCGGCCACAACGTCGGCCGCGTCGCCGCGGTGCTCGCCGGACTGGACGACGTCCCCGGCGTGACCGTCAACCGATACTGCTCGTCGTCGCTCATGACCATCCGCATGGCCGAGCACGCGATCAAGGCCGGCGACGGCGACGTCTTCGTCGCCGGCGGCGTCGAGGCGATCAGCCGCAACCAGCTGCACCTTCAGCTCGCCGACGGGCCGAAGAACCCGATCTTCGCGGATGCCGAGGCCCGCAGCGCCGAGCGCGCCGAGGGCGGTGCCCCGAAGTGGGCACCCGCCGAGGGGCTGCCCGACATCTACCTGGCGATGGGCCAGACCGCCGAGAACGTCGCGCAGTACAAGGACGTCAGCCGCGAGGCCCAGGACGAGTTCGCTGTGCGCAGCCAGAACCTGGCCGAGGAGAGCCTGAACAGCGGGTTCTGGGAGGCCGAGATCACCCCGATCGAGACGCCCGACGGCCTGGTGACCAAGGACGACGGCATCCGTCCCGGCACCACCCTCGAGAAGGTCGCCGGGCTCTCCCCGGCGTTCCGTCCGGACGGCACCGTGACTGCGGCCAACGCGTGCCCGCTCAACGACGGCGCAGCAGCCGTCGTCGTCATGAGCGCGGACAAGGCCAAGGCGCTGGGCCTCGCCCCGCTGGCCCGCATCGTCGCATCGGCCGCCACCGGCCTCAACCCCGAGATCATGGGCCTCGGGCCGGTCGAAGCGGTCAAGAAGGCGCTCGGGCGTGCCGGCATGTCGGTCGGCGACATCGACCTGTTCGAGATCAACGAGGCGTTCGCCGCCCAGGTCCTGCCCTCGGCGTGGGAGCTCGGCATCCCGATGGAGAAGCTGAACACCCGCGGCGGCTCGATCGCTCTGGGCCACCCGTTCGGGATGACCGGCGCTCGGATCATGACCACGCTGATCCACAACCTCCAGGAGTCCGACGCGACCTTCGGCGTGGAGACGATGTGCGTCGGTGGCGGTCAGGGCATGGCCATGGTCATCGAGCGCCTGAGCTGACCGACCGCTGATCACGTTTCCGTCCGGCTGTCGTCCTCCCGGCCCGCCCCGGAGGACGACAGCCGGTTGCGCGTCCGCGGTCAGGCGACCCGAGCGGGACCTGGGACCTCGGCGCGCTGCTCGCTAACGCGGTTGCGCTCGTCGACGAACACGACGGTGGGTGTGTGGTCGACGGCCTCCGCGTGGTGGAGTTCGACGAAGGTGGCGAGGATCACGAGGTCGCCGGGACGCACCAGGTGCGCGGCGGCGCCGTTGATGCAGATGTCGCCGCTGCCGCGCTCCCCTGCGATCGCATAGGTCGCCAGCCGCGAGCCGTTCGTGACGTCCCAGACGTGGACCTCCTCCCACTCGAGGATCCCGGCCGCATCGAGCAGGTCGCGATCGATGGTGACCGAGCCCTCGTAGTCGACGTCCGCGCCGGTGACGGTGGCGCGGTGGATCTTGGATGCGAACATCCGTCGGACGGGTCCGCGTTCAGGCGGTGGGGTCATCGCTGGCTCCCTGTTCGGTCGCGCCCCTGACGGGTGCACGCTGATCCGACGGTACCCGACTCGGGAACGGCGATCCATGGCCCAAGGTAGCGTCGGCGGGTGGTCGCGTCGTCACTTGCCCATACCGTCGGATCGCTCCT
>JAPXRJ010000128.1:0-8425 GCA_033813615.1 Microthrixaceae bacterium
TCATCGGACTCACCGTCGTGGCGATCGGCACGTCTGCGCCGGAGCTCGCGACCGCCGTCGTCGCCAGCGTGCGCCACGAGCGCGACATCGCCGTCGGGAACCTGTTCGGCTCCAGCATCTACAACATCCTCGTCATCCTGGGCGTGACGATCCTGGCATCACCGGGAGGGCTGACCGCGAGTCCCGACCTGGTTCGCTTCGACCTCCCGGTCATGTTGGGGGTGTCGATCCTCTGCATCCCCATCTTCCTCACCGGTCGTCGCGTGTCACGGCCGGAGGGCGTGGCGCTCATGGCGCTCTACGTCCTCTACTTGGGCGCGGTGATCGTCATCGAGCTGACGTAGGTCCGCCGCACCGACGCGGTGCCGCGCTCCCCGACGCTGCGGGCGGTGTGGCGACGCTCACAGCCGATCGGTGCGTCGGAGCCAGCTGAAAGCGATCCATCCCGGCAGGATCGGGAACCAGAACGTGACGAGGCGGAACAGGAACACCGCTGGCACCGCCTGCTCGTTGCCGATGCCGACCGCCACCATGCCGCCGATGAGCGCAGCCTCGGTCGCGCCGACACCGCCGGGGGTAGGGGCCACGATGGCGATCGCCGAGCCGAACAGGTACACGGCACCGATCGTGGCGAATGAGGCGTCGAGGTCGAACGCTGCGGTCGAGGCAACGAACGCCAGCAGGTAGAACAGCGTCACCAGTATCGACCCGCAGAGCATCTGAGCGATCTTGCTCGGAGTGGTGAGCACGTCGCGGAGGCCGCGGGCCGCCTTGCCGATCGTCGGCACCAGCTTGGTGCGCACGAGCCGTCGAGTTGACGGCAGCGCGAGCATGAGCAGTGCGATCGCCACGACGACGCCCGTGCCGATGAGCAGCGCGACGGGCGATGGGAGCCGGACGTCACCGACGGTGTCGCGGCCGGCCCACACGAGGAAGATGCCGAGGAGGATGATGTGGCCGACGAAGCCGCCGACGGTGTCCAGCCCGACCGACGACGTGGCGACCGCTGCATCCACGCCCTGCCGTTGGAGGAACCTCACGTTCAGCGCCATGCCGCCGATGCCCGCCGGAGCGATGGTCGACGTGAACGACGAACCGAGTTGAGCGATCGCCGTGGTGCCGATCGGCAGCCGGCCCGGTGTGGCACCCGTGAGCGACAGCGACGCGGCCAGGTAGGTGCCTGACGACGCGACCACCGCGGGAACGACCCACAGCCAGTTGGCGTGGGCGACCTGTTCGACGATCCCGGGCAGGTCCGCGAACTGCGGGACAAGGAAGTAGACGACGGCCACGAGCATCACCATCGTGAGCAGCTGGCGCGGGCCCAGGCGGGTGATCGGTTCGAGCTCGACGTGCTCCACTTTGCAGCGCCGCTCGATCTCGTCGCGGATCTCGTCGAGGAGACCTGGATGCTGCGACATCTCGCTGCGGGTGTCGCGGGTGAGTGCCAGCGGTTGCAGCAACCCGATGCAGTCGGCCACCGCGTCAGCTCCCAGCACCTCGACCGCGCCGAGGACGGCGCGGCGGGATCCGACCGCCATCGCCAACGCGGTCAACACCTGGGCCAAGTCGGCACGCAGCTGAGCGTCGCCGGCAGCGATCTCGGCCTGCCACAGGCCAACCACCCAGGCCTGACCGTCCTGGTCGATGATCACGTTCTGCGTCCGCAGGTCCCGGTGGGCGATCCGTCCGGCCTGCAGGATGGCGACCTGCTCCCACACGCTGCGAAGGATGGCGTCGACCCCTGCGCTGTCGTGGTCTGCGCTGTCGAGGTCTGCGCTGTCGTGGTCTGCGCTGTCGTGGTCTGCGCTGTCGAGGTCGCCCTTCTGAACGATGTCACCTTCGGTGGTCGCGGCGTCGGCCAGCACGTCGTGGAGCGGATGACCATCGATCCGGTCGAACGCGACAAGGAACGAGTCCTCTCCGACCGCGGCCAGGCTCCGCAGTCGCGGTGTGCGGACACCCACGTCGCGGGCCTGGAACGACACGAGCGCTTCGTGCTCCACCGACCGTCGGATCGACGTGAACGGTCGGTCGTCGCCGGGCGAGCGGTAGCGCACGACCCGGTAGGCGCGGCGCAACAGGTCCGCCGACAACCGATCCGAGCCCAGCACCTGTACGAACAGCGCGTCCTCGCGGTTCTCTCCTCCACCGGCGCCGTCGGTGCCGCCGATGGCATGAGCGTCGCTACCGGTCGGGGGTGCGGCGAGGGCGGTGCCGCTGTAGGTCAAGGTGCCACGGCGGCTCACGCCGGTCGGCTGCAGCGACGTCACCGGGACGCCGCTGCGGCGCAGGATCCGCATCAGCGAACCGAGTGCGGGACGTGAGGTGGGCCGACCGAACGCGAACAGCACAGCGCTGGCGACGGCGTAGCCGGTCGTCAGGACGAGGAGCACGTGGGTGGGCTCGCCGGGGACCACCGCAAGCTGCAACAACAGCACAGCGGCCACGATCGCGAGGCCGAGCCGTCGCCATCGGAGCGTGACGAACGGTCCTGTGGTCACGAAGGTGGCGACGAGCTGCGCTGTGGCGGCCACGTTGGCGGCGAAGGTCCGGGCGATCGCCTCGGTGCTGGCGTTTGGGTCGACGGTCACGATGCGGAGACCGATCCACCCGCCGGCGAGGGCGAACACCACGCTGGACAGCACCATGGCAGCCGCCACGTAGCCCAGGAGACGCATCTGCCGCGTGATGAGCGGGATGACCAGCACGGCGATCGCGCAGCACGCGACCGTGGCGATCAGCAGCACGTCGAACGTGGCGCGCATCCAGTCGACCGGAGCGTCGAGGAGTCGGCTCAGCTCTTCTTCGAAGCCGTCGGCACCTTCTCCCAGGTACCGTGTGGCGAGCGCGACCAGCACGGCGAGCACGCCGAAGACGATCAGGCGCAACAGGTCGAACGACGACCTGGCGTAGTTCGTGACGTCGTCGTCGTTGTCGATGCCGCCTCCCACCGCGGGGTGGGAGGCGGGTGCCGAGCGCGTCACCGATGACCGGTGGGGGTCTGAACCATCGTCATCGATCTTCCCGCGTCGAGGGGGGTGAACGCACTGTCACCCTGCCAGATCTGCGGCCGGTCGAGAGCTCGGGCGCTCTCAGCAGTTCAGTCAGAAGCGGCGACACCGACGACGATCAGCGCCCGTCGACCGTCGAGCGCGGTGTCATCAGCCACCGTGAAGAGCAACCCGTCACGTTCGGCGGCACCGCGGGTGACGCCGTCCTGGGCGTTCGTGGTGTCGGGCTGGCCGTACGCCGCGTATGGGCCCGACGCCATGACCTCGGCGTTCAGGTCGTCGTCGAACAGGTACTGGGTCGTGAGCACGGTCGAGTCGTCGACGTGGATCGCCGAGTGGATGTGGATCGCCCGACCCCGGTACCAACCCGGCCAGATGGTGACGAACTCGACGATGCCTTCGTCGTTGGTGACCTGGTTGCCGCGCAGGAAGGTGGTGCCTTCACCGTCGTCGTCGTTCGTGGCGCCGTCGGTGTAGGACGAGTAGTCGCCGTCGACGTCGCAGTGCCAGATCTCGACCCGGGCGCCGGCGATCGGCTTGCAGGACTCGTCGACCACCCGGATCCCCACTCGCAGCGGTTCACCGTCGTGGCCTTCGGTGATGTCGCGTCGTTCCATCTGGACCTTCGTGGGAAACGGCCCGGCCGTCAGCTCGGGAAGCAGTCGACACACCCTGAGGTCGTCGAAGTCCGCAGCGGTGAACACGGTGTCGGGCGGGGTGCCCGACGAGAGCTCTGACGTCGCCACCGTCGTCGACGAGCCGCTGGCGGCGCTGCTGTCGCCCTTCCGGCGGGTGCCGGTACCGGTGCCGTCGCCGACGGTGCTGTCGGTGCTGGCGGCCTCGTCGCTGCCGCCGGAGCACGCCGCGACGACGGTGGCGCCCAGCAACCCGCCGCCGGCCAAGAAGAGGCGACGTCGGTCGATGCGGTCGGTGGAGCAGCGCTGCCGGATCGTTTCCATGCCCACCACCGTGGTCCATCGGCTGCGACCGCGGGCGTCGGGCCCGCTGCCTCCCTGTGAAGGTGTGGAGGTCTGATCAGTCGTCGACGCCGAACAGGGCCCGGATGTCGCTCGCGTCGAGTGCACCGCCCAATGCTCCATCGGCGTCCATCACGCTCGAGAACAGCGCCGCCTTGCGCGCTTTCAGCTCCATGACCTTCTCCTCGATGGTCCCGGTCGACACGTAGCGGTACACGACGACCGGACGGTGCTGGCCGATCCGGTGAGCTCGATCCACCGCCTGGGTCTCCGCCGCCGGGTTCCACCAGGGGTCGAGCACGAAGCAGTAGTCGGCCTCGGTGAGGTTCAACCCGAAACCGCCGGCCTTGAGGCTGATGACGAACACGGGAACGTCGCCGTCCTTGAACGCGTCGATCGGACGGTCCCGGTTGCGGGTGCGGCCGTCGAGGTAGGCGTGGGCGATCCCCGCCTCGTCGAGGCGAGCGCGCACACGGGCGAGGAACGTCGTGAACTGGCTGAACACCAACGCACGGTGTCCTTCGGCCAGGACCTGGGTGAGGTCATCGACGAGCTGATCGATCTTGGCCGACCCCACGTCGTCGTCGGCAGGGTCGACGAGCCCGGGGTCGAGGCTGAGTTGGCGGAGGATCGTGAGCGACTTGAGGATCTCGAACCTGTGCTGCTGCACGTCGTCGACGAGGCCGAGCACCTTCTGGCGCTGACGCTGCAGCTGGGTCTGGTAGATCCGCTGGTGGCGAGAGCTCAGCTCGATCTCGATCGTCTGCTCGGTCTTGGGTGGCAGCTCGGTCAGCACCTCGTCCTTGGTGCGACGCCGGACGAGGGGGGCGATCCGCCGGCGGAGGACGGCGAGCCGCTCGGGGGCCTTGCCGCTCTCGATCGGGCGTCGGTACACCTCGGTGAAGCGCTGGGGGTCGGGGTACAGGCCGGGAGCGGTGATCGACAGCAGGGACCACAGGTCCATGAGGCTGTTCTCGATCGGCGTGCCGGTGATCGCGAGCTTGGTCGGCGCCTCCAGCCGGCGGGCGCACTGGTACGCCTTGCTCTGGTGGTTCTTGACGAACTGCGCTTCGTCGAGGACGAGCACCTCCCAGTCGATCTCGCGGTGGTGGTCGATGTCGATTCGGAACAGCGCGTAGGACGTGACGACCACGCGTGCGTCCCCGACGGTGTCGGCGAGCGGTTCCCCGCGCCGCTTGACCGTCTCCCGGATCGTCCGGACCTCCACGCCCGGGGCGAACCGGTTGGCCTCCCGGTGCCAGTTCTCCACCACGCTGGTCGGCGCCACGACCAGGAACCGGGCGCTGGGGTCGCGCTCGAGCACGTGGAGGAACAGCGCGAGGGTCTGCACGGTCTTGCCGAGACCCATGTCATCAGCGAGCACACCGCCCAGTTCGTTGGTGTGCAGGAACGCCAACCAGTCCAGGCCCTCCTGCTGGTAGTGGCGTAGCGTCGCGGCCAGTCCCGCGGGCGTGGGGACCGGTTCGGGGGCGGTCAGGTCACCCAGGCGGGTGATGCGCTGCTGCCAGCGTGCCGACTGCGACGCGACCACGCCCAGGTTGGACAGCTCGTCCCACCAGCTGGTCTGGAACGGGTTGACGCGGATCTCTCCGCCGGGTGACGAGTCGGCCAGTCCGCTCGCCTCGTCGATCAGCTCCCGGAGCCGGTCCAACTCGGGTCGGTCGAGGTCGATCCACGTGCCGCTGTCCAGCACCAGGAACGGCTCACCCCGCGACAGCGCTGCGAACAGGCGGGAGAACTCGACGGGTTCGTCGCCGACGGTCACGCGCACCGACAGGTCGAACCAGTCGTTGCCCTCGTCGTCGGGGTCCTCGACGTGGAGCTCGACCAGCGGATCCTGCGTGGCGCGGCGCAGCGTGGGAGCGTCGCCCGACACCTCGACAGCGACCTGTCCGTGCTCGATCAGCCAAGGAACGACCTGCGCGAACAGGATCACCGTGTCGACGCCGCTGGCGATCAGGTCCGAAGGGCGGCCGGCCACGTCGACGATTCCTGCCAGCAGCTCCGACGGCAGCTCCAACGTGGCGAGCAGCTCCCGCTCGGCTGCACGGTCCCGGCCAGCGCCGAACGGCGACAGCAGCGCGTGGTCGGTGACGCGGCGGCCTCGTCGGTACCGGGCGACCCAACGCAGCTCCGCCTCGTCGACGCTGCGGTGGTCGATGAGCGCGACGATTCCCTCCAGCTGGTGCTCGTCGATGGTGACCGAGCCGTCCGAGGACCCCACCGACGCCACCTGCGTCAACCGGGGTTGGTACACGTCGAGGAGCTCCTCGACGTCCGGCTCGGGGACGTGGAGGGATTGACCGCCGATGAGCGGCACGACCACGTCGTGGATGGGACGAGCGAGCGGGATGAGTCCGATGTCGGTTCCGTCGAGCACCATGACGCCGGTGGGTGGCCGTCCGACCAGGCGATGGGTGCCCGGAGCGTCGGCGACGGGTCGGTCGCCGTGGGTGAGCGCCGCGGTGAGCGTGACGCCAGCGTCGGCGGCGGCCCGGAGGTCGACCTGCACCTCGGCGGGGGTGGCCGACAGCGTGACCGCGCCGCCGGCCTTGTCGGTGATGAGCTCGACGCCGGCGTCGACGACCTGGTGCAGGGCGCGCCACAGCCCGGGCCCGAACCAGTCGAGCGGCATGGCCGTGCCCTGCCGGGAGTAGGTGGGCTGATCGCTGGTCGACAGCAGCGCGCGCAGCGCGGCGAGCTGCTCGGGCACCAGGTCGCGCTGGTAGCCGCCGTAGTTGGCGGTGATGTCGGTCCACGACGCGCCCGTCTTGATCCACTTCCCCTTGGCGCCCATGCGCATCGGGCGCAGCAGCACCTGGATCGCCGGTGCCGGGTCGTAGCGGGTGGTCTTGGGCAGGTGCACGGAGAACTCGAGCGCCAGGGGAACCTGCTCCTGCGAGCCTTCGACGGCGATCCCCTGAAGTGCTCGTCGCCAGTCCGACAGCGTTGGCTCGGCGGCGGGTGACCGACCGGAGCGCGGACCCCGGTCGGAGCGCTGCGCAGAGAGCGCCGATGCGTGGTCGGTGTCGGCCAAGGCCCGATGGCGCATGTGGGTGAAGATCAGCGCGACTGCGTGCTTGCAGCGTCCTCCGAGCGGGCAGTTGCACACGTCGGAGACCAGGGTGCCGCCGGGGCCGTCGGTCCAGGTGATCTCGACGCGGTACGGGATCGGTGCGGTGCCCTGCACCTCTCCGGCGGCCCACCCAGGTTCGGACTCGACGACGACGGCCCGTCCCTCCGCTGCGTAGCGCACACCGCGCTGCACCGATCCGGAGTCGTACGCGGCCAGCGCGAGGGCGCTGCTGAGGTCGAGGTCGTCGGCTCCGTCCATGCCCGGCTCAACCTAGCGATCGGGTCGGACACTCCCGTTCGGCCGCCGTGTGAGCGCCGCCCACACCCACCCGTCAGGGCAGGACGAGCATGGTGGCGTTGTGCAACGTCATGTACTTCGGGCTGGTCCCGGTGAAGTCCACCCGGTCCTCTTCGCCGATGTAGATGTCGATGTGGGCCGCGCCACCGAGCCCGGGCGTGAACTCGTCGTTGACGGTCCATGTCGCGCCGAGGATCTGGGAAGCGAACGGGTCGGCCAGCGGCTCCCCGTCGTCCTGCAGCAGAGGCGCCACCAGTCGGAACCGCTGACCCCGATGCGCTACGTCGGAGTCCGCCGCAGCGGTCACCATCGGGACCAGCGCCGCGCCATAGGAGTCCGACGGGATCGTGTCGAGCCAGTAGCCGACGTCGTAGGACCAGTTGAGGTAGCGCCCGGCCGATGCTCCAGAGGTGATCCGGCCGGTGCCCTCGTCCTGGACCGCCTGCACGAACGAGCGGGGATAGGTGCCGAGGTCCGAGTTGCCGAACGCGCAGTCCCGGATGGTGCAGCCCCGCACCGTCTGGCTCGAACCGCTGTGGAACGACTCGACGGCGGTGTAGTACACGGTCACCTCGATGCCCTGCCGTTGCGCACCGGAACTCGACCCCGGTGCCGTCGGGGACGACGCGGTCGGAGCCGCTGCCTGGGCGGGCGGTCCGGCGACCGTCGTCGGCCCCTCCGAGGGGGTGGCCGGCGGGGACACGACCGACTTCGACGGCCGCCGCTCGGACCGTGCGCTCGGTCGGGACGGAGCGGCACAGGCCGTCACGAGCAGCGAGGCGAGGGCGACGGTCGACACCGCCAGCAGCCCGAGACGTCCCGGAGCAAAAGGACGGCGGCGTCGGGTCGCGGGGGCCGTGGTGGTGTGCCGCGTCGTGGAGATCTGCATGCGTACTGATCGGCGCGGTGCGCCGAATTCCTGAGTCCTCACGGCAGGTCCTCTCCTCGAGCCGTGGTCGACTCCCCCAGTGGGAGGGCCCCCTTGGGGAGCGCTCGTGACCGTCGCGAGCCTGTCACATCGCCGTCACCAAGTCGACAGG
>JAPXRJ010000129.1:0-8365 GCA_033813615.1 Microthrixaceae bacterium
GCCTTACAGCTCGCCCAGGTTGTCGTTGGGGCGACCAAGCTCAGACACCTGGAGTGCACGCAGTACGAGCGACGCGTATGCGCGACCGCGGAGCACCCAGGTAGCACGCCCTGCCGGCAACATCTCCCCAACGATCTGGCTGTCAGATGGGCTGCCGGGCACTGATTGATCCAGCCGAGCCGCCATGCCACCCGGCTCGTCGAACAAGAACCGCATCGCGGCCGGTCGAAGGTCGCGGAGGAGCGCGAATTCGTCCTCGATACCCGACATGCCGCCGATGAAGAAGGCCGCTCGAACGTCCTCGCCGAACATCATCCGCCTCATCGCGTCAAGGCTCGCTTCAAGCGAGGTGCCTCGGGGTGTGAACCTCAGGCGCGCTCCCTCGACCTCGACCAGTCGATGAACCTCATCGGTGATGCGATCACTGAACTCCTCCGACTGGTAGATCGTGACGAGCCGACCAGCGTTCAACAGCGACGCAATCTGCAGCACGATAGGACTGATCGTTGGGTGCCCTCCGAATAGGAGGTTCGTCCCAGAGCGCAGTACCCCCTCGGCGACAGCCGCCGCAGCCGATGCGATGTCTGCGGGGAAGTACGGCGCTACGGCCTCACCGCGCTCCCCCGATGGGAAGCTCGCCGACAGTACGACGGAACTCACGGCGCCATCCTCCCCGCAAGAAGCATGACCGGGGAGGGCCAGATCAGGCGGCGAGAACAGAGCCATGCGAGGAGCGAGGAGCGGTTCTCGTCGATGTCCTCCGTCGGATGCACGATCCAGCCGCGAGTTGACGAACCACGCTGTCTGAACTGGCGCCGGAGGATGTCGATCTCCCGGATGTCCGATGGCTCGGGAGCTCTGGCGGTGTTGAGCACGACCTCTCGATTCGAACCCTTCTCCGCCAGAAGTGTCCACTGCCCGATCGGCTCCACGCGGTAGCCAAGCGCGGTCATCTCGTCGGACGATTCGTATACAAGCGCCTCGCGGCGGAACGCGAAGGCCGATGCGTGGCGCTGATCCACCTCCTCGAGCAGGTCATCCAGTGCCCCGGGACCAAGCGTTCGCGCCCCTGGCGAACCAACGACATCTGGGGTGTCCAGCTGGTGCCGGAACGCGGGGTCGATCGAGCCATAGAGAGCGCGCGGCGGCGTGTCGGGGAGCGCTAGAGACATCAAGCCGAGCCGTCGGCGGAGGGAGAAGGCCACTTCGTGCTCGACCCACGGGCTACCTGTTGCGTCCGGAGTCTCGAGCAGCAGCACGAACGCCTTATCTGCCAACTCGCGATCGAGCCGCTGCTGGAAGTCAACACCTGGGGGCACGCTGAACTTGTCGAGGAACACATCCCAGCCAGCGTCTGCGAGCGCGTACCTCAGCTGATTGGCGAGCGGCGTCCCATCAGTCCGTCGGTAGGACAGGAATACCCGTCGATCCGACTCAGCGAGGCCCACCAGCCGAAGAAGGCATCCCGCGAGGTTCCAAGCAGGTTCGCCAGGGGCCCATGGGAATCCGTTGATTGGGTGGAGCGCCGGTGGGACTTGACGGGCAAAGGTGAGCCCAGCGGGGTCGAACACTGGCAGCACGGCGATCAGGCGCCGTCGTGCTCGCTCGATTGCCGCAGATATGGCTGGATCGCTTGCGGTCGCTGGCCCCCTGGTCAGGAGCACAACGGCGGTCGAGGGATCATCCGGTGCTGGAATGGAGTCGAGGACTGTGGCATCGGTCGTCACCTCCAGCGAAGCGCGCACCCCGCCGGATTGCTCGGCATGCTGACGAACGGCATCCTCAAGAACCGCTACCTCGGCCATCCGATCCGCCGTCAGGACGAGGATCCGATAGCTGCCGGGAGCGGATGGCATCAACGGCCCCGATCGGCAGCAGCTTGATCGACCCAGGTGCTCAGGTTGTTGTAGCCATCGTCGTTCACCCAGTCGTAGGTAGTAACGAGGCTGCTCAGCGAGACCTTCGACCCATCCGACTTCGTCACGGTGAACTGCGCGAACGGATCGGCGCCGTACGAGTCGGTCCTTCCGTTGATGTCTTTGCAGTTGTGGATCCGGATGCCGAGCAGACCCTTGCCATCGTTCCAGGACTTCTCGATCTCGTACTTGACCCACCGGCGGCCGGCTGTCTCGGCTCCGATGAGCACCGCGGTGACGCTGGCACCCTTCAGGCCGTCGTCGATCAGCTTCTGGAGCGCTGCGTCGCCCTTCTTCTTGCTCTCCTCCCAGAGCGAGTGATCGATGAAGCCGGTCTCGGGCTGCGTGAAGCCCGAGTTCCGCACCTGGTTGACGCGGAAGATGTCCCGGTCATAGTGGAACGAGAAGAAGACCTGACGTGCCATGGAATTCCCTTCACAGGCGCTCGATGGACGTGAACTCCACGATCGTACGGAGGGGATATGACAAGAACGGCCACCGCCTGCCACCTGCCACTGCGGCTTGCAAAGCCGTCACCGGGTCGTCCCATACGCGTCGCGCGCCCGGCGGATCAGTTCGCGCAGCAGTTCCTCGTTGTCATCGAGATCGGTGTCGGTGATCTGGAGTCGGTAGGCACCCCACCGCACCTGGTACGTGAGGAGCGACATCCCGGCGTCCTCCATCCGCTGCGTCAGATCGTCATCGCGCGGGATCTTCACCTCGATGCGGACGTGCTGCTTGCGCGGCCGCATCACGAAGAAGTTCGACGCCACGCCGTCGATCGCAAGGCCGATGTAGTGCTTGTTGTAGTTGAGCGTCGCCTTCGGCTCGACCTCGTGGATGAGATCGAGGAGGCGATCCGTCGTCTTGAGGGTGACCGGCGAACCCTTCGCCTCCCAGTAGCCCCGGTCGCGTGGCTCCTGCCGCTCGTCTTCCTCCTCGACAGCAAGCGGGATGGTGTCGAGCACCTTGGTGAACACCACAGTGGTCGCGCCGTTTACCTCCAGCGCGGACACCTGGATCGCCACGAGCGGGATGAACCCGTTGAAGAGCGAGATGACGTTGAAGAAGCGCGCGGTGATGCTCTCGGCCACGATCACCCCGACGTGGTCGTACTGGGGGAACCGCCGGCGTTCGAGGTCCCAGTACTCGATCGTCCGGATGATGTGGGACTCATCGGTCGCGCCGAGCTGGAGCTCGACCTCGTATCGCGTGTTCGCATCGGGGTCGTACAGCAGGAGATCCAGCCGACCGGCTCGGGGTTGCACCCGTTCCACGTCCTTCACCTCGACGTCCCCGAGACCCAGGAGGGTCGGGTCCTCGATGATCCGCTGCTGCAACCACTTCTCGGTGAGCACCGGGCTGGTCTTCATCGCCACCGGACGATGCCGCACGTAGGTAGGGGAAAGGGCGCCCGCCTGGATGTCGGCCATCCCGAAAAGGTAGAGCGTTCAGCCAGTCCGCGCCCGAGCCGCCCCCTCAACCCGGCTGCGCTCGACCAGATCCGCTGGACCTATGCGGCAGGGACGAGGCGGGAGCCCTCCATGGAGACGCATTCGACTCGCCCCTGTTCGCACAGGCGCCCGAGATGCGCGGGGGTCATCCCGAGCAGCACCGCTGCGGCGTCCAGATCGAGAGCGACACCACTGCCGGCCGCGAGGTCGGCGCAGAAGGCCAGGGCCTTCTCCTTCGAGTCGAGCCGCTGTCCGTCGCTCGTAATGGGTACGTCATCGGCGGTCGGCCCAGCGGCCTCAGAAGCAGCTCGCTGAACTTCTTGCCGGTCGTTACGCGCAGCGGCTGCCTGTCGGACGACAGCGCCAGGGTAGGCATCCGGCCCACGCGACCCGCCGTTAGATCTTGTTAGACCTCGAGCGGCCTGCCCCACCCGCCGCCTCCTGGCGTCAGCGTGCGGAGGACGTTGCCGGCCTTCAACGGGATCGTGCACTCTGTCCGGCAGCCGCTCGGCCCGACTCTCGTCGCCGCCCGGAAGCAGCCAGCTCTCGCCCAGCGCGCCGGGCTCGCCGCCGGCCAGGCCCCACGGCTGCGACACCCGCCGCTCAGTGATCAGCGACACGGTGGAATCCATCTACACCTGCAGATCGCGCTCGATCTCCTCGTCGCCCGGCGCCGCGCCGGCACCGCCGCTCCCTCGGCGCAGTCGCTGCCGAAGTACTCGCAAAGGGAACGCCCGCTCCAACGCCTCGATGGGCATGTTCTTCGTATTCGTCGCCGCGGTGTGGATTCCCGACTGGCCGGGCCGGGGTGCCGGGCCCGAGTGGAGGAGTCGCAAGGTGGCCCCTCTTGTCCCACCTCGCCTCGAGAGGGCCAGCAGCCTCTGCGGGTGGGCACAATCTGGGCACAAATGGGCCCAAATCGCGGTGGTATGGGGAAGTACGGCCTGTGACCAGGCGAGACGGCCCGGGACCAGCGACCGATCCCGGAAACGCCGAAACCCCTGGTATCGCAGCGGTTCTCGCTGCTCACCAGGGGCTTCGTGTGTGGCACCCCCAACGGGATTCGAACCCGTGCCGCCACCTTGAGAGGGTGGTGTCCTAGGCCGCTAGACGATGGGGGCTTGCCGGCCAGAGGCCGGGGATCTGTTGCGCCGTCCCGGGGGCCGGCGTCCTGGTTCGGGGGGGAGGACTCGAACCCCCAATAACTGGACCAGAACCAGTTGTGTTGCCGATTACACCACCCCCGAAAGGTGGTGCGCCCCGAAAGGCGCCGGGTCACTCTAGCCGAGCCGCGATGCGGGCCACGAAATCGTTCCACCGCCGGTTCCTTGCCGGTTCACTGCCGTGGGTGTCGCGGAATCGGAGCGGGACCTCGGGACTAGGTTGAGCCAGGACGGACGAAGGAGGCTGACATGACCGACGCCACCACGGGGGCCCCACTGGACTTGGACTGGTCGGGCTTGGAGGTCCTGTCCTACGAGGAGTGCCGCCGCCTCCTGTCCGATGCACCGGTGGGCCGGGTCGGCTTCGTCCAGGACGGTTCTCCGGTGATCCTGCCGATCAACTACGTCCTCGACGGCGGCCTGATCGTGTTCCGCTCGGGCCGTGGCTCCAAGCTCGACAGCGCGATGATGGGTCGACCGGTGTGCGTCGAGGTCGACTCGTGGGATGTCGCCGAGCACGTCGGCTGGAGCGTCCTGGCCAAGGGCCTGGCCGAACACGTGACCGACGGTGACGAGGTCGACCGCCTGGATCGGCTTCCGGTCAAGCCGTGGTCACGCCCGGACCTGCGTCATGAGTGGATCAGCGTCATGATCGAGGAGCTGAGCGGTCGCCGGATCCACCAGGGCTGAGACGGCAGCGCACGGCTTGGTCGAAAACGACCATCGGCCCCGCCGGATGAGCCGACGGGACCGATGGACGACTGCGACCGATGAAGGTCAGACGACCGAGCGCTCCATGAACGACTCGCCCAGGTTGTAACCCGTCTCTGCATGCTCGGCGATGTCGAGGCCGGTGGCCTCCACCTCTTCGGAGACACGGATCCCGATCGTGTACTTGAGGGCCAGCAGGATCAGCGCCGTCACGATGCCCGAGTACACGATGGTCACGCCGTTGGCGATGGCCTGCTCGAGGAGCAGCGTGGCGCCGCCGCCGTAGAAGAGTCCGCTCATGTGCTCCGCACCGAAGTACTCGGCATCCGCGAAGAGCCCGATGGCGAGGGAGCCGACCAGACCGCCGACGAAGTGGACGCCGACCACGTCGAGAGCGTCGTCGTAGCCCGCCTTGAACTTGATCTGCACGGCGAAGCAGCAGATGACACCGGCGGCGAGCCCGATGAAGATCGACGACATCGACGACACGTACCCCGCTGCCGGGGTGATGGCCACCAGTCCCGCGACGATGCCCGAGGCGGCACCGAGGTTGGTGAAGTGGCGGTCCTTGATCCGTTCGATGACTGCCCACGCAAGACCTGCCGCCGCTGCGGCGAGGAAGGTGTTCATGAACGCCTGCACGGCGGTGCCGTCAGCGGCGAGCGACGAACCGGCGTTGAAGCCGAACCAGCCGAACCACAGGATGCCGGTGCCGATCATCACGAGCGGCATGGAGTGCGGCGGATGGCCCTCCCCGGGCCAGCCCTTGCGCTTGCCGAGGATGAGCACCGCCACCAGAGCCGCGATGCCTGCGTTGACGTGGATGGCGGTGCCTCCGGCGAAGTCCAGCGAGCCACGCACGCCGAGCCAGCCGCCGTAGACCCACTTGAAGACCGGGGCGAACACCAGGAGCATCCACACCGGGGCGAAGATCGCCCATGCCGAGAACTTCATTCGGTCAGCCACGGCTCCGGAGATAAGAGCGGGCGTGATGACCGCGAACATCCCGAGGAACGCCACGAGCAGCAGCTCGTCGACGCCAGCTTGCGACGTGAGGTTCAGGTTGCCCAGGAAGGCGGCGTCGAACCCGCCGAACCAGCCGGCATCGAAATCGCCGCCGGCGATCGAGTACCCGATCACCACCCACGCGATCGGGATGATGAGCAGGCACCAGAAGTTCATCATCAACATGTTGAGTACGTTCCGACTCCGGTCCATGCCGCCGTAGAAGAAGGCGAGTCCGGGGGTCATGAACAGCACGAGTGCAGCGGAGACGAGTACCCAACCGTCCGCAGTGAGTTGCTCTGCCATTGGCCCTTTCCGTTCCTGGTCTGGGATCGTGCGGGTGTTGCACGCACGACGTCGCCGGATGGCGACGTGCGCATGCTGATGGGGCGATGTTTCGCCTGTGTTTCGCTCCTGATGCGAGGTCGTGAAGGCATCTGTGCGTTGGCTCAGGCGAGTTCGCGTTCGAGGCGCGAGGCTGTACGCATGTGCCGGAACATCACGACCCTCCGGGGCCTCGAACCGGCGGCGACGCCGGAGGAGATCGAGGCCGCGGCCCGTCAGTACGTCCGCAAGGTGAGCGGGGTGCAATCCACCTCTGCCGCTACCGAGGCCGCGTTCGAACGAGCCGTCGAGCTGGTGACCGCAGCGACCACCGAGCTGCTGGATCAGCTTCCGCAACGCAAGGTGCCGCCGAAGAGCGAGCCGCCGCTGCGTCGCATCGCCCGCCGCACCGCTTGAGCAGGCGGCCGGAAGGTCGCCGGAGCTCTGAGGTGTGGATCGCGACGAGGGATGTCGCTGAGCACCCTTGTGCCCGCGGGGTCAGTGCTTGAGGCCGGGGTGGCGGCTGGCGAGCAGCGGGACTAGCAGCTGCTTGGGGACCAGGCCGACCAGCGACGCGCTGACTCGGTTGGCGGGACCAGGGATGGCGACCGGTCGACCCGCCGCCAACGCGTCGACGCCGGTGACGGCCACCGCCTCGGCGGTCTCCCACATGAACGACGGCAGCGACGACTCCGCGTCCTCCTTGGAGATGCCCGCCGCTTCGCCGAAACCTGTGTGGACCGGCCCTGGGCACAGGGTGGTGGCGGTCACGCCGGTTCCTCGCAGCTCGCCACCGAGGGACCTGGTGTAGGACAGCACGAACGCCTTGGAGGCGCCGTAGGCGGCCTGGCCGGGTAGCGGCTGGAACGCCGCGGTGGACGCCACGTTCAACACGGCCCCCGTCCCTCGGTCGACCATCCCGGGCAGGAACCGGGTGCAGAGCTCGACCACGGCGGCCACGTCGACTTCGACCATGTGCAGCTCGGCGTCGGGCTCGCCGCGGTGCACTGCTCCCATGGTCGACAGCCCGGCGTTGTTGACGAGGATCGTCACCGACTTGCCGGTCTCCGCGACCCGCTCGGGCAGGTCGGCGCGGGCGGAGCGGTCGGCCAGGTCGGTCGGCAGCACGTCCGCGATCACGCCGGTGCTCGACAGCTCCGCGGCAAGCTCCTCGAGCTTGGTGCGGCTGCGGGCCACCAACGTCACGTTCTGGCCGCGGCGGGCGAGCTCACGTGCGATCTCGGTACCGATGCCGGAGGAAGCTCCGGTCACGAGCGCGGTGCGGTCCGGGGCGGGGAGAGGCAGCGGCATGCGCCGACGCTACCGCCGCCCGGCTCTGTCGGTACCTGGATCTGTCGGTCCCCGGCTCGGAACGATCCGACGCGCCAGGCGGCGACGCGGGACGGGGCGACAGGTAGGTTCTGCGCCCGATGGGTGCCGAGATGGTCGAGATCGATCCGGTTCGTCCGGCGACCCGTCTGCTCGACGACCTCGGCGCCCGGCTGCGCGCCGGTGCGCTGGTCGCGTTCCCGACCGAGACGGTGTACGGCCTGGGTGCGTCGATCGACCGGCCCGATGCCCTCCGCCGCATCTTCGAAGCCAAGAGCCGACCGTCCACCGACCCGCTGATCGTGCATGTGGCCGGCATCGACGCCCTTGAGGGGGTCGTCGACGGTGTCGACGACCGGGCGTTGCGCCTCGCCGACGCGTGCTGGCCGGGGCCGCTCACGATGGTGCTGCCGCGTGGCCCGCTCGTCGATGACTTGGTCACCGCCGGTGGACCCTCGGTCGC
>JAPXRJ010000130.1:0-8358 GCA_033813615.1 Microthrixaceae bacterium
GTGCTCGGCTGCAGCGGGTCGTGCGACACCTCGCCGATGGAGCCTCGGCGCTACCTCGATGCCGACGACCCCGCGGTCAAGCTCGTGATCAGCGACGACGACCAGCTGGTGCCCACGGAGACGGTCGACACGTTCGTCACCGCTGCTGCCGACGTCGGCTACGGCCGGCTCTCGATCGAGCTGCTCCATGGGCTCGACCACGACGAGCTCTACCGGGACGCCCCCGTGTCGACGTACCTCCCTTGGCTGGGCGCGCTGGCCTGACCGAGCCGCCACCGGGTCGGTTCCCGTGGCAACCGCTCGGCAGGTGCACAGGTAGGGTCCCGACGGTGAGCCGGTCGACCCAACCGAACGTGGCCGTGCTCTGCGGGGGTGTCGGCGCCGCACGCTTCCTCCGAGGGCTGCTGGACGTCGTCGAACCGGCGGCGGTCACCGGCGTGGTGAACGTCGGCGACGACACGACGGTCCACGGCCTGCACGTCAGCCCCGACCTCGACACGATCACCTACACGTTGGCTGGGGCTGTCAACCCCGACACGGGCTGGGGGCTGACCGGCGAGACGTGGCAGGCGATGGAGCAGCTGCGCACCTACGCCCGGTCGGCCGGCATCGACTCCGGCGACGAGGCCGCCGGTTGGTTCTCCCTCGGCGACCGCGACCTGGGCACCCACCTCTACCGGACCTCCCGGCTGCGGGCGGGGGCGTCGCTCACCGAGGTGACCGCCGAGATCACCCGGGCGTGGGGGATCGAGGTGGCGCTCGTGCCGGTGACCGACGGACCTGTCCGGACCCGGGTGACGCTCGCCGACGGCCGGGACCTGTCGTTCCAGGAGTACTTCGTGCGCGAACAGCACTCCGTGGAGGTCACCGAGGTTCGCTTCGACGGCGCCGACGACGTGCGCCCGTCGGCAGCCGCAGCGCGAGCGCTGCACGACGCCGACGTCCTCGTCATCGCGCCGTCGAACCCGATCGTGTCGATCGAGCCGCTGCTGAGCGTCCCCGGCGTCCGGGAGGCGGTCGAAGCGGCCCGGGAGCGGACCGTGGCGATCAGCCCGATCGTGGGAGGCGCCGCGCTCAAGGGTCCTGCGGATCGGTTGATGCGGGAGCTGGACCTGGAGCCGACGGCGGTCGGCGTCGCCCGTTGGTACGCACCGCTCGCCGCCACGTTGGTGATCGATGCGGTCGACCACCAGCTCGCGTCCGCCGTCGAGGCAGAGGGGCTCCGCTGCGTGGTGACCGACACGATCATGAGCCGACCCGGCGTCGGCGCAGAGCTCGCCCGGGTCTGCCTCGGCGCCGCTGTCGGCGACGACGGATCGGAGACGGTCCCATGAGCGACGGCATCGAGCTGATCCCGGTGCGGGGCATCGGCGAGGTCGCTCGCGGAGCCGACCTCGCCGGCCTGATCTGCGACGCAGTCGAGCTGCGCCACCGCGACGTGGTCGTGGTGACCCAGAAGGTGGTCTCCAAGGCCGAGGGCGCCATGGAGCCGGTCGACCCCGGGGATCCGCTGTCGCACAAGCCGCTCGTCGAACGGGAGTCGGTGCGCATCATCCGTCGCAGAGGCGACCTCATCATCTCCGAGACGCGCCACGGGTTCGTGTGCGCGAACGCCGGCATCGACCTGTCGAACGTCGAGCGTGGCTGGGCGGCGCTCCTGCCCGAGGACCCCGACCGCTCCGCCCGACGCATCCGCGACGGCATCCGGGGACGCACCGGCACGAGCGTCGGGGTCATCGTCTCCGACACGTTCGGTCGGACCTGGCGACGGGGCGTGACCGACGTGGCCATCGGCTCGGCCGGCCTGGTCCCCGTCGTGGACCTGCGCGGGAGCCAGGATGCCTACGGTCGGGAGCTGCAGGTGACAGAGGTCGCGATCGTCGACGAGATCGCCGGCGCAGCCGAGCTGGTGATGGGCAAGTCGAGCGGCGTGCCCGTCGCGATCGTCCGGGGTCTGGGCGACGACGCGTTCGCCCCGGTCGGCCCGCTCGGCGACGAGGAGCACCGCGGCGTGCTCACCGACGTGGTGCGCTCCCCCGCCGAGGACCTCTTCCGCTGACCGGAGCGGGTTCTGTTCTGCGGAACCGACCGGAACCGGTCGGTTCCGCAGAACAGAACGAGGAGCCCGGTCAGGCCAGGGTTCCCCCGTCGACCTTCAGGCACGTGCCGTTCACGTGGGCGGCGTCGTCGGAGGCCAGGAACGCGATCGCGCTGGCGACGGTCTCGGGACCGCGGTGCTCGTCGAGCGCGGTGATGCGGTCGATCAGCTTCACGTCCGCACCCTCGGGGAGGCGGAACTCGTTCTGGATCGGCGTCAGGATCGACCCGGGCGCCACGCTGTTGCAGCGCACGCCCTGCTTGCCGAACTCGACCGCGAGGCACTGCGTGAGGGCGAACACACCACCCTTGGACGCCGAGTACGACACCGTCCAGGGGTGCCCGGCCAGCGCCGAGGTCGATGAGGTGTTCACGACGTTGCCGCCGGTGGCGAGGAGGTGGTCCATGGCCTCCCTGCACACGAGGAACGTGCCGGTGAGGTTCACCGCGATGATCCGCTCCCAGTCCGACAGCCGGGTCCGGCGCAGGTCCTCGAAGTGGAGGATGCCAGCCACGTTGATCACGGCGTCGAGGCGTCCGTGCTCGGACACCGCGCCCGCAACGAGCTCCTTGACGGATTCCTCGTCGGCAACGTTCGACACGGTCGAGACGACGTTGGCGCCGACGTCACGACACGTGGCGGCGCTCGCCTCCAAGCCCTCCGCGTTCACGTCGGACAGGGCGAGGGCGGCACCCTCCGACGCCAGCCGCTCGGCCGTCGCCCGCCCGATGCCCGACGCAGCACCGGTGATGAGCACGACCTTGTCCGCGAACCGCTCCACCTCGCACTCCCCCTGCGGACGCCGTCCGCCCTGTCACCTGTCGGCTCTGCCGACCGCCGTCGACCTGACGGACCGTCAGAGCATAGGAGCTGGATCGGACTCGGCTCAGCTGTCCACCCGGAACCAGTCCAGAGTGGCCGCCGTTCCGGCAGCCAAGTCCGTGAACGGCTCCCAGCCCAGGTGGAGCTTGGCCCTGCCGGCGTCCAAGCAGGATCGCTGCAGCTCACCGGCCCGGGGCGGAGCGTGGTGCGGCGGATCGGACACCCCGGCGTTCGTGGCCATCGTCGAGTAGAGGTCCAGCACCGAGGACTCGATGCCGGTGCCGATGTTGCACAGGAGCCCGCTTCCCCGCTCGGAGGCCCGGGCGAAGGCGTCGACCACGTCGTCGACGAAGACGTAGTCCCGGGTCTGGGAGCCGTCGCCGTAGATCGTGCACTGCTCGCCGGCGAGGAGCTTGCCCGCGAAGATGGCCACCACACCGGCCTCGCCATGGGGGTCCTGGCGCGGTCCGTACACGTTGGCGAGCGCGAGCGACGTGTACTCGAGCTGATGCAGCTCCCGATAGGCGTACAGGTAGTCGGTGGCGACCTTCTTGGTGATGCCGTACGGGGCCACCGGGTGCTGGGAGTGCGCTTCGCTCACCGGGAGGTCGTCGGGGTCGACGTCGCCGTAGATCGTTCCGCCCGACGACGCGAACACCACCTTCCGCGCCCCCGCCCGGCGGGCGCCTTCGAGGACGTTGATCGTGCCGATCACGTTCGTCCGAGCGTCCAGCGCCGGATCGGCGACCGAGACGCGCACATCGATCTGTGCGGCCAGGTGGAACACCACATCGGGCCGACGGCGCTCGATCAGCTCGGAGACCGCCGGGTCCACGACATCCATCTGGTGGAACGTGAACTCGTTGTCGAGGTCGGCGCGGGCACCGGCCAGGTTCGACAGCTTGCCGCTCGACAGGTTGTCCACGACATCGGTTGCGTGACCCTCGGCGAGCAGACGATCGACCAGGTTCGACCCGATGAAACCGGCTCCGCCGGTGACCAGCACCCTCACTTCGTTCCCTCCTGCGTTCAGGTCGTCAGACCGGCCACTCGGTGGGCGACGGGAAGCGCCCGCCGGACTCCACGGTCCCTGCGTCGACGTCCTCGTCGACGCCGACGACGGACAGGTCGGTCAGCTCGCAACCCTCGCCGATGACCGACCGGGCACCCACGATCGAGCGATGCAGGCTGGCACCGGCCGACACGCGTGCACCCGCCATGATCACCGAGTCCACGACCCGGGCCCCGGACGCCACCGTCACCCCGGGTCCGATGATCGACCGCTTCACCATGGCGCCGGCGTCGATCCGGGCCGATTCGTGGATGGCCGGCTCGAACGAGCCGAGGAGTCCGTCGAGCAGGTCGAGGTGCGCCTGGAGGTAGGCCTCCGGCGTCCCCGCATCGATCCAGTAGGCCGCGGCCTGCACTCCGAAGAGCCGGCCCTGCTCGACCAGCGAAGGGAAGATCTCGCGCTCGATCGACATGCGTGCCCCGACGGGCACCAGGTCGATGACCTCCGGCTCGAGCACGTAGGTCCCGGCGTTGATCCAATGCGTCGGAGCGGTGCCCGGCGCCGGCTTCTCGATGAACGCCTCCACGCGGCCATCGGCGGCGAGCGGCACCACGCCGTAGCGGGACGGGTCGTCGACCTCGGTCAGCGCGATGGTGGCCGCGCCGCCCGCCTGCTGGTGGTATCGCCACAGGGCACCGACGTCGAGATCGGTCAGCACGTCGCCGTTCAACGCCAGGAACGTGGCGTCGATCCCGGCTTCGCGAGCGGCGAACGCGATGGCGCCGCCGGTGTCGAGCGGCTCAGGCTCCACTGCGTAGCGCACCGGGACGCCCGCGACCTCCCCGTCAGGGAACTCCCGCAGGAACGCCTCGGGCTGGTACCCCAACGACAGGACGACCTCCTCGACTCCGAGACCGCCCAGATGCTCGACGACCCGTTGCAGCATGGTGACGCCGCCCATCGGCAGCATCTGCTTGGGGACCGCGAGGGTCAGGGGTCGGAGCCGGGTGCCGAAGCCCCCGACCAGGATGACGGCCTTCATCGCTCAGCCCGGAGTGGAGGTGGTCGACTCGGGCGGGACCGACGTCGCGGCGTCCGCAGGGACCGACGTCGCGGCGTCCGCAGGGACCGACGTCGCGGCGCCCGCAGGGACTGACGTCGATGTGGCCGAGTTCAGGCCGTCGGTCGACAGGCCGGGTTCGACGTCGGACGGGTTCGCCAGCTCCGAGCGCGACGGCGGCAGCGGCGGGGTGAAGTCCTCCGGGTTGAACGACAGGACGTACTCGCCGCCGTCCTCGGTGAAGCGCTCCTCGGTGATCGCCGCACCGGTCAGCTTCTCGGGCTCTGTCTTCTCGGTGGCCTGCGGCGGCCACGCGAACAGGGCGAGCTCCGCCTCCTTGCCGTCGCACTTGTCGCCGTTGGACTTGGTGGTGCCGTCCTTCAACGTCATCGTGCCGTCGGCGACCTCGACACCGATCTGGTCGAGGAACACGCCCATCGTGGCGTTGTCGCCGGTGCCCCCCGCGCCGAACGGGTGCACGTGGATCAACCCGTCGTTGTGGGTGTGGATGCCGAGGCGGTCCGGGCCGTCATCGGCCGGCGGATCGAGGAACTCGCCGCACACGTTGACGGCGAACGCCTCGTGCCAGTGATCACGAGTGGTCGGCGCCTCGCTGGCCGTCGCCTGCCGACTGTCCCGGGCCAGCACGACGAGCACGGTGCCGACCACGATGATCGCGACGATCAACGCCGGGTAGGCAAGGTTCCGCCGTTGCCCGGGAGCGCGGGTGACGCCCGCCTGCTGGACGCGACGGATCTTCTTCGAGGAGGAGGCCTTGCCCATACGGGGACGGAACGTTAGCGCCGCGAAGGGGTCCGGACCGAACCAGGGTCGACGATCGCGGCCGGCAGCTGCGATGCCGCTCAGGTCCCGGAGCGACCCGAGAGGCGATCGGAGCGAACGGACTCGAACAGCCGCTCGTAGGCTGCACCGACCGCCGCCGGCGACACCCAGCCCTCGACGAACGCCCGGCCCGAGCGGCCCATCTCCGCCCTCGCTTCGGGATCGTCGAGCAGGCCGTCGAGCGCATCGATGAACGCATCGAGGTCCTCGGGCGGCACCGCGACACCGGCCCGGGCCCGTTCGATCGTCGTCGCCACCTCGGTGCCGGCGTCCACGCTGGCGAGCACCGCCCGACCGGCCGCCAGGATCGAGTACAGCTTGGACGGGACGCTGGAGCGCGCCAGACCGGTCTTCAGGGGAACCAGGTGCACGTCCGCTGCTGCAAGCACCTCGGGCAGTCGCTCCCTCGGCTGCATGTCCACGAACCGCAGGTTGTCCAGACCGACCGCCGAGTCCATCAGCTCGACCCGAGCGGACCCGCCCCCGTTGACCACGAACACCACGTCGTCGCGCCCACGGTCGCGGTACCGACGGGCCGCCTCCACCACCAGGTCCAGCGACTGCGACAGCCCGACGTTGCCGGCGTACATGACCACGGTGCGGCCGCTGAGGCCGTACTCGGCCCGATACGAGTTCTCCGGGTCCGACGGTGCGATGCGTTCTGTGTCGACGAAGTTGGGGATCACCGCAACCCGCTCCGGGTGATGGGACCCCAGCTTGGCAGCGACGTTGGAGCGCAGGTCCTCGCTCAGGACCGTGACGGCGTCGGCCCGGCGGTACAGGAATCGCTCCAGCCAGGAGGCCACCGCGATGACCCGATCATCGGTGATCGCTCCCAGCTCCACCGCCACGTCGGGGAACACGTCCTGCACGTTGAAGACGAACGGCGTGCCTCGCGGGACGGCTGCGAGCCACCCGGCGACGCCGAGGGGCAGCGGCGGCGACATCACCATCACCACGTCGGGTCGGATCCGGGTCAGCGCACCGCGGACCGCGGCCATGCCGGTGAAGCCTGCGAACGCGACCGCTCGAGCGGGGATGTTGGCCTTGTCGGTCGGGAACGGGTGCAGCCGGGTGATCCACCCCCACGGCGTCGACTCCGTGCGCGCCGGCCGACCCGTCCAACCCGGTTCCACCGCGTGGTGGCGGTACCACGGCAGCGCGGTCACGACGTGCATCCGGTGACCCCGCTCGGCAAGGGCGTCGACGATCGCCGTCATCACCTCACCGGTCGGAGCGACGTCGGGAGCGAAGTGCGGGCAGAGGACGAGGATGTTCATGAGCGGGCGCGACGGTAGGCGCGCAGCAGACCCGTCGCGGTGCGCTCCGGTGTGAACCGCGCCGCACGAGCGTGACCGGCGGCGATGCGCTGCGCCCGGTCCGCCGGCGACTCCGACAGGACCGCACCCAACGCCGCCGCCCACGCATCGACGTCGTCAGCCGCGACGAGATCGGCCGAGCGGGCCACCTCGGGCAGGGACCCCGCTGCGGCGGCGATCACCGGGACGCCGCGCACCATCGCCTCCAGCACCGGCAGGCCGAAGCCCTCGTAGCAGGATGGGACGGCGACGGCCGTCGCCGCGGCGAACAGCGACTCGAGCTGCTCGGAGGGCACACGACCGGTGCGCAGCACCCGCCCATCGAGATCCGCTCGTCGCATCCGGGCCTGGACATCGGCCTCCGCCGATGCGGCTCCGCCGGTGAGCACGAGCCGCACCTCGGGGTGGGAGCGAGCGAGCAGCGCGAACGCCTCGAGCAGCACCACGTGCTGCTTGTGGGGGTACGTGATCGCCGGATACAGGAAGTACGGGTCGTCACCGAGACCGGGCGGCAGAGGAAACGGCTCGGCGACCGGAGCGGTGTGCGGTCCGACCCACCACGGCACCACCTCGATCCGCTCCGGCGACGCCCCGAGCACCGCGACCAGGCGGTCGCGCGTGAAGTCGCTCGGCGCGGTGAGCACGTCGGCCCCCCGAACCGACCGGCCGGCCATCGACCTGATGTAGATGCGCTTCGACATCCGGAAGTTCGCCGGCATGTCGAGCGGCTGCAGATCGTGGACGGTCAGCACCGACCGTGCTGGATGTCGCAGCGGCAGGACCCCACCCGCGTGGTGCACGACCTCTGCGCCGATGGCCCGCGTCGTCGCGGGCAGCCACGTCTGCTCCGACAGGACCCGGCGACGCTTGTCGCGGCCGTCCTGGTCGAGCACGTGCAACGGGAAGCGCGCAGCCAGATCAGGGTGTGCATCCGCGAACGGAAGGAGCACGGCGAGATGCAGGTCGATGCGAGCGCTGGCGTCCTGGCCGTCGAGTGCGTCGGCGACCGCCCGCAGCGCGTCGGTCGTGGACTCCTCGCTGCCGCCCACGACGCCGGGCACGAGCCAGAGCAGGTTCACGAGCACGCGGGTCACGCGAGGACCGCCGAGTACACCGCCGCGTACGCCTCGGCGGCACCTTCCCACGTGAACGTCGCGGCACGGCGCGGGCCGGCGGCGCGCAGCGTCGCGGCAAGGTCCGCGTC
>JAPXRJ010000131.1:0-8338 GCA_033813615.1 Microthrixaceae bacterium
CAGCGTGGTGCCGTCACCCGACTTGTCGGCCCAGTAGGACACCGCGAGGGCTGCCACGCTGGAGGTCAACGCTGGTGTGGTGTGCGAGGCGCCACCGGCATCCACCCGCCCGCCCGACGCGACGATCCTCGGCGCACCGCCACCTCGGTAGGCCAGGACCGTCAGATCCGACTTGGTGTAGGTGGCGGTCGATGCGGTCACGGTGGATCCGGCGTCTGCGGCGGTCGCGGTGCGCGTCCACAGCCGTCCCTGGATCGATGGGTCGCCGGGTGCCGCCAGCTGCGTCCAGCCTGAGGGAGCGGAGATCGCGGCGCCGGTGTTCGATGCGAGGAAGGCCAGCATGGTGTCACCGGCCTGGATCGCGCTCGGCAGCCGCACCGAGTGCGACAGCCGGTTCCCGTTGCTGCTCACCGTTCCGATGAGGATGGGCGTCGACGCCGGCGGCGCCACGACCACCGGATCGGCCTGGACCGACGCTGTCGTCGATTCGCCGTCATCGTCGGTCACCCTGAGCGTGACGGTGAACGGCCCCGACGAGGCGTAGGTGTGTGCAACCGTCGGTCCGCTGCCCGTCGTCCCGTCACCGAAGTTCCAGGCGTAGGCGACGATCGACCCGTCGTCGTCGTCGGAGCCGGAGCCGTCGAACGAGCAGACGGCGCCAGCGCAGTCGACGTCCGCTGCCGCGACAGGCGGCTGGTTCGTCACCGGAGGCGTGGCGCCGTTGGCCCGCACCGCGACGGTGAACATCATCGTCCGACCGGTGGCGGAGGTACCCGTGGCAGTGACACCGCCGACGGTCCCGGCCGGGTTCGTGGTGGCGGCATCGGAGACCGCAGCGGCGATCCGGCCGCCACCGGTGCCCAACGAGGAGGTGCGGATCTTCTGGGGCGAACCGACGGTGAGCGGCAGTGCGCTGCTCGACTTGTCAGCCCAGTACGACACGACGAGCGCCGCGTCGGGCGAGCTCGCCGTGGGTGTCACGTGCGCTGCTGCGCCGCCGACCTGCACCTTGGAGGCGGACACGCCGATCGACGGCACCGCGGCGCCGCGGTAGGCGACCAGCGAGAGGTCCGACTTCGACGTCGCTGCGGTGGTGACGTTCAAGGTGGAACCGGCATCGCTGCTGGTCGCGATGCGCGTCCAGGCCTTGCCGATCACCGAGGACTCGGCCGCGGTCGCCACCTCGGTCCAGCCGGCCGGAGCGGTCACCCTCGAGTTCGTGTTCGCCCCGAAGAAGGCGAGCAACGTGTCGCCGGCGGCGACCGAGGACGGGATCGTCACGGTGTGGGCGGTGCGGTTGCCGTTGCTCGCGACCCCTGCGACGAACGAGACGGGGGTCGATCCCGTCGGCGGCGTGGTGGTGGTCGTGGTCGTCGTGGTCGTAGTCGTGGTGGTGGTGCTCGATGTCGGCGGTGTGTTGGCATCGAGGGCCGCCAGGACGTTGTCCAGCGACACGAGCTTGAAGTTCTGGTTGCCGGCGTTGCCAGGGGCGGTGTTGGCGTCGTCCTGGCAGACGAACAGACCGCTCGGGAAGGACGGACCCAGACCCGCAGCCAGCGCGGTGATGCCGTCGGTGCGCGAGCAGCCGTCGACTGCTGTACCAGTCGCGACCCGGAACGACCCGACGTAGCCCCCGGTCGAGCGGGAGTACGCCACGAAGTACGAGTTGTTCGGGCTGGCGACGTTCTGCGCCGACATGATGATGTAGCCGTTCGTGCCCCCGAGGTCGACGAGGGTCACCCCTTCGGCGTCGGCGGCGATGCGTCCGGTCGGCTGGACGGCATCGACCAGCGTCCGCGTCGTACCGGCCGTCGGCTCCGCCCCGTAGCGCCACAGGCCGACCTCCTCCTCGGCGATGTAGAGCGCGCCGGTCGTGTCGTCGGCGACGCAGCCCTCGGCTTCCGAGCCAACCTGGAACTCGCGACGCAGAGTGCCCTCGAGCAACCCGTCCGCGTCGGAGTCGGCCAGCACGTACTGACGAACCCGGCCCTGGATCGTGATGACGATGGCGGACACCTCTCCGCTGGTCGCGCTGCGGTACAGGCACAGCCCCTCTCCTCCACCGGTGTTCACCGCACCGGTGCCGTCGGTCTGCAGCTCGAGCTGTCGGGTCTGGGCGTTGACGCCGAACAGCCGCAGACCCGCGTTGTACGCGGCGACCACGTCGCGGGTGACCCCGTTGATCGTGACGCCCTGGCGCACGTCGACGTTGCCCCAGAAGGTGGTGGCGGTCGTGATGCGCTGGACCTGCGCACCATCGAGCCCGTACACCTCGAGCGAGCCCTGCTTGTTGTTGCCGATCACCAGCGACCGCGACGGGTCGGTCGGGTCGCGCCAGATGGCGGGGTCGTCCGCTGCGTCGCCGGTCTGAGCGACCGGCGAAGTCTCCACGTCGGCCGTGACCGGCGCTGGCGTCACATCGATCGCTCCCGCGTCGCCACCGAAGGCTGCCGTGGACGCCACCGCTGCGACGGCGACGATCGCCAGCGCAGTGACGACGACCAACGAACGCCGGAGGTTCTCCACCATGGTTCCAAACCCTTCCCAGCCAAGGTCTCGGACCAATGGTGGAACTGCACTGGAGCGCGCGCAAGACCCGATCACGCAGCACCGTCGCCAACACCCGCGTGGAAGGTGGTGTTCTCGGGCAGTGGGAGCAGTGCAGTGGGAGCAGTCTTGTGGCGACCGGCGATCGGCACCCCACACGTCAGTCGATGTCGGAGACGTCCACGTCACGGAACCGACAGGTCACCGTCACCGTGACTCCGGTAGCATGGCGACCGCAATCACGGGGCTGACTGGTTTCGACGTTGGGACCTGGAAGTCGAGTTTGCGACCCGAGTTGTCTCGGACTCGTTAAACAGGGACACAAAAAGAACCGCCGATAACGAGCAGTTCGCTCTCGCCGCCTGATCCTTCAGGTGACGCAGAGGAAAATCGTGACCAGCGATGGCGCACGGGGCCGGACCCCCACAGCCCGGCAACAGAAGTGGGGGTGGACCGCAGGGAAAGACCGCTGACGGCGAGAAAGACCGCTGACGCCAGGGAAAGACCTGGCAGTGGACCCCTCGGGGTCAGCCGACCCGCCGGTTCAGCTGCTGTGAGCTGAAGAGACGGGAATGGTCGTAGCAGGTTCGATGACCACCTGGCGGACGGGGGTTCGATTCCCCCCAGCTCCACGATCGGGTACCTGGCAGTGTCCTCCACTGTCCGGCAAGTACCCGAAACCCCAGTACAGCAACGGTTTCTGGCACCCCGGTGATCCGCCAGGTTCCGAAGCGTACCGCGGGTGTTGCTTTCTAGGTTGCTTTCCCTTCTACCCTGAATCGCACCACGGATTCTCGGAAAGCAACGGCGATGGGGGCGGCCGCGACGACGACCCGCCCCCTCGGGGCCGACCCGGACACCACGATCGGCCAGGTCGCCGAGTGGTGGCTCGACAACGTGGCCGCCCCCGAGGTACGACCACCCACCCTGCACGCCTACCGCAAGGACGTCGCCCGGCTGTCCCAGCGGCTCGGCGACCTCCCGGCCCGGGACCTGACCACCGAGTCGGTGCGCAACGTCCTGACCGAGCTCCGAGACGACGGCTTCTCCCTCGGCACGATCCGCAACACGCGGGCCAGGCTGCGCCAAGTCGCCGAGGCCGCGGTCGAGCTGGGCCTACTCCCCGCCAACCCCGTCTTGGCGGTCCGGAACCCGAAGGCGACCGCCGAGGAACGACAGCCGCGACGCGTCCTCTCCCCCACCGAGGTGCGCGGCCTGCTCGGTGTGCTCGACGGCCGGAACAGCCTCGATGCCGCGGTGGCGATCCTCTTCACGTCGGGGCTCCGCGTGTCCGAGGTGCTCGGACTGGCCTGGAGCGACCTCGATCTCGACGCTGGTACGGCGACCGTACGTCGGGCCTCCACCTATACCGGCGGCGGAGTCGGCCAACGTCTCGATGCTCCCAAGACCGAACGCACGGCTGGGATCGTCTACCTGGCACCGGTCGCCGTCGGGCTGCTGCGAGTTCGTCAAGCCGCCCAGGCCGTCGACCGGCTCGCCGCCGGGTCGGCCTGACACACCGAGGTCTACGAAGGCAACGCCATCGATCTGGTGTTCACCACCACGGAGGGCCGCCCTCGAGTCCGCCAGAACGTCAGCGAGACCCTGCGCGCCGCGTGTTCGCGGGCCGGGATCGACCCGGCCGGTGTCGGGACCCACACCGGCCCGGCGTTCTACGGTCACCAACCTCTACGCCGCCGGCGCCAGCATCGACGACGTCGCCGCCCACGTCGGCCACAGCTCGACCGAGACCACCCGCGGGTACGTCCAGCACCTGGGTGACCGACCCGCCGAGGTTGCCCGCCGGGCCTGGGCGCTGCTGGGGGGCGAGGACTCAGCGAGTTCCGTTCATTCGTGGCGGGGCAGCACCGCCAAGAATGAGCGTCAAGCCTCGTCGAGCTGAGGCTGAGACGGGTTCCGCGGGCGCTTCGCTGCCGAGCGCTTGCGAGCATGGAGCCTGCGCATGCGCTGGATCACGAGATGGCTGGCCCGATCGAGGTCGAGCGCCTCGGTCTTGGTGCGCAGCACGTGGAGGCACACGGGATCGGCGGCCGCAGCGAGTAGCTCCTGCCACTCCTCGACGCGGCCGAAGACGACGGCGACCATCTCGGCTCGTCGGAACTGGCGGCCTCGCGGGTCGATCCAGATGACGGACTCCGCCTCGGTGGGGCAGAGCAGCACCATGTCGTGGTTCGAGGTGACGATCACCTGGTTGGTCTTCTTGGCGTGCGCCACCACATCCGCATCCGACGACCCACGCTCAGGTGCCTTGTCGCCATCGTGGCCGACGTGGCTCGCGTTGACGTCCAGCTCCCGGAGGGCGCGCGCCACGCGGTAGGGCAGCAGCTCGTCGAAGAGGAGCCGGATGGTTGGCCGGGTCCGGGCGATCGTCGGCCCCTACCCGGCGAGCACCCGTCCCGCCAGGAGCGGGGCGTCGAGGGCGGCCTCGAACTTGAGCGCCGCCTCGACCTCCTCGACCAGCAGGTCGAGGTCGTAGGCGATGTCCTCGAGGTCCTCGCCGACCTTGGCGAGGCCGGCGAGCGTGGAGGTCGGTACTCGTGTCTTCTCGACACACGGAGTGCCTGCTTGCACGACCGGTGTTGCTGTCACCCGTTCGAGGGGCCGCCAGAGGTTGGCCATGCCTGACGTGGCGTACTCGATCGGTCTCAGGACCGGTGCGATCACGGGCTCGAACACACCTTGCAGGCCCTTCCCGGCGTCGTACCACTCGCCCAGGTTGGCGAAGAACGACCTGCCGACCGTGGCAATCCGGTCGCGGGCTTCGATGTGAGCCAGGGGCCGGTCGACCCCGAGCTCCTTGCCCAGCTTCTCGATGCCGGTCCGGATCTCGACGGTAGGAACGTTCCGCCGATGGAGCTCCGCGACGATGAGCAGGCTCACGAGGTCCTCGAAGTCGAAGAACCGGTCGAAGCTCGGAGCAACCAGCGGCTTCTTGCTCTTCGTCCACCGGGCGAGGGTCTCGGGGTGGACCCTGGCGAGCCGCGCCACCTCGGAGGGGTCGTAGATCCCCCGTCCGATCAGAGCTTCGGTCACCGCTTCCATCCTCCCGAGGGTAGGCGGAGGGTAGGACAAGACGCTCCGGAGACCGCGTTTGCGCTGGTCACAGGGACAACTTGGGGAGAGCGGCGACGATGTCGAGGGTCTTCATGGAGACGGTGACGACTCGGCCGACGAGGTCGAGGATGTAGGTGGGCTGGTCGTGCTCGACGGCCCAGTCGTTGGGGTCGTTGGTGATGCCCGAGGCCTTGTCGGTCTTGATCCGCCACGACTCCATCACCCACCCGATGGCTGAGCGCGACCCCAACTCGTAGCCGTAGGCCGCCTCGGGGATGCCCTCGATGGTGAGTCGGTCGTTGTAGACGACCCGGGTGCGGTCATCGACCTTGGCTCCGGTCGACGGGTCGGTGACCTTCGGGTGCTTCATCTTCGTGACCCGGTACGCATCGGGGGCGGCGGGGTCGAATCCGTCGGCCGTCACGATGGTCAGCTCCGGCCACACCTCGACGTCCGATGCCGACCGCCGCCTCGCCGAAGCCCGTCGCTTGGCCGAAGACCCCGATCCACGGCGTCGCGACCGCCGAGCCGCCACCAAGGCCATCCCACAGCTCGAGGCCGCTGCCGAGGCCGCCCAGCACGACTGGGATGAGCACGGCGCTCCCGAAGAGCTCCAGCGTCAGGCCGCCGCCGCCAGACGCGAGATCACCAAGCTCACCCCCGCCGCCAACGCCGAACACCTCGAACACACCCAAGCCCGCAGCGTCGAGCGAGGCAGCGGACTGGGCCTATGAGGAACGATGACCCGAGGCGGCTTGGTGAACACTTCTGCCTATTATCTGTTCATACTGCTACCGTGCTCGACATGAGCAACCTGGAGATCACACCCGAGTCTCCCGAGCCCTGGGAGAAGATCATCCGCCAGCACCTGGCGGCCGGCGAGCACGCGAAGGTCACCTTCGAGCGACCCTCGATGACCCCTGCACAGATGGCCGAGTCCCTCGGGGTGTCCCGAGCGACGATCATGCGTCGGATCATCGCCGGAGAGATCCGCACCGACCGCAAGGGCAACCGGCACCGCATCCCGCTGAGCGAGGTCGAACGGTTCCGCCACACCTACGTCCGCGAGATGGCCACTGACCTTGCCGTCGACTTCTAGGGTCCGCGTCTTCGTCGACGCAGACGTCCTCGCGTCGCCGGTCCCCCGCACGATCCTCTACCTCGCCCGACCGCTGTCCGACTACGAGCTGGTCTACAGCCAGTTCGTCGAGACCGAAGCCGAGCGCCACCAGAAGGCCGCACACATCCCGGTCTCGACGCTCCGACAACGGTGGGACTGGCAGATCGTTCCCGACGCCGAGAACGAGGACATCGCCGGTCTCTCCGACACCGACGACAAGGACAAGCCGGTGCTCGCCGCGGCGATGGCGGCTCGAGCCACCTTCGTCGTGACCGGCAACGTGCGGCACTTCGGGGCAGGCGACCTGTCCACCCACAGCCTCAGCGCCGTTCACCCAGGACTGTTCCTGAGCCACCACATCACCTCCGAGACCTACCGCGAGGTACTCGAAGCGGTCGCCGAGAACCGCGCTCGTGAACCGCGCGAACCGCTCGCCATCCACGAGCAGGAGATCGCCGTGCACCTCCCGGCGCTGTTCGTCGCGTACCGCGACCTCTTCGGGCCACCGGCGCTCGATGCGACACACCGACCTCCGGCGGTACCGTTTCGCGGCGTGCGATGCGTCCGCTGCACCCGTCGCCTCGAAGTCGCACAGGCCACCACGACCGGCCTGTGCGACACCTGCCGGGCCGACACCGGTTCGTAGGCGATCACCCGAGCCGTTGCTTTCCCGGTTGCTTTCTCGGGGTCAGCATCAGGCCGTGAACCCTTGCAAGCACTGGCCACTCTCGACGATTACTGGATTCCCCCCAGCTCCACGAACAGCTGAGCATCCGGCTGTGTCCACCACTGAGCACCTTGAACGCATCCAAGCCCGCAGCACCGAGCACGCCGCCAGCCTCGACCGAGGCCTCGGGCTGTAGCCGCACCTCCCGGGCGGCCGCAGGCTGCAGGCTGCAGGCTGCAGACGAGCGGACCAGATCAGTGCAGCGGCAGGTACCTCACCTGGTCGTCCCACTCGCCGTCGGAGCTCGCGCCGACGATGAGATCGATGTCCTCGATGCGCCGCTGCAGGCCGACGGCGACCCCGGGAGCGTCGAGGCGCTCATCCCGCCTCCGCCCGATGACGCACGTCGTGCACCACGGTGATGAGCCGGTCGACGTCGGCGGGCTCGAACAGGCCGTCGGGCCCTTCGGGTGCGACGTCGGTGTAGGGCGACTCGTAGAAGCGGCGGGGTTCGATGGTGCCGCTGGCGGTGAGGTGGTCGATGACCATGTTCACGTACTCGATCTGGTTGGCGCTGTAGCGGCCTTCGTCGAGGAACTCGGCGAACGCGTCCTTCGCCGCGGACCGGTCCATGCCGACGAGCGAGCGCACGAACAGACCCAGCGAGCCGGCTTCGACCGCAGCTCGTTCAAGGTGCTCGGACGTCGCTCCGACCTCACCGAGGAGGCGTTCTAGTTCGGAGACGTCGGTGTCGGTGATCGGCTGGTTCCGTCGGAGGCGCTGCACCGCGACGTGGTCCTCGTGGTCTCGCATGAACGCGAGCGCCTTCTTGCGGAACTGGACGAAATCGTCGACGGCCCCCCGACCGAGCGGCACCTCGACCGCGTCGCCGAGCTCGTCGGTGAAGTCGGTGTAGAGCGGCTCGCGGC
>JAPXRJ010000132.1:0-8263 GCA_033813615.1 Microthrixaceae bacterium
GACCGAGCAGACCTCCGACCACCAGGCCGAAGCCCACCGCCCCGAAGCCGATGGCGAACGACGCCCGTGTGCCGTAGATGATGCGCGCCAGCAGGTCGCGGCCGTTGGCGTCGCCGCCGAGCCAGTGACCGGCCACGGGTCCCTTGCGGGCGATCTCTGCGAAGGACTCGTTGGGGTTCGGGATCGGCAGCAGCGGTGCCAGGATCGCCAGCAGGAGCAGCCCGCCGATCCAGATGATCGAGAGCCACGCACCCACGCCGAGCCCCTTGCGGCGCCGTGTGCCGTCTTCGGGCAGCGGCTCGAGCTGGTCGGACTCGACCGCCAGGGCGTACACCTCGGCCGATGGGCCGAGGTTGCCCAGGGACGGGTCGTGCACGGGAATCTGATCAGGCGCCGGCATGTCGGATCCGAGGGTCGAGGACGGTGTAGAGGATGTCGACGCAGAAGTTCACGAACACGTAGAAGATGGCGATGATCGCCACGATCGACTGGAACGCCACGATCTGGCGGGTGGCGATCGCTTCGCCCATCAAGTAGCCGAGCCCGGGGATGTTGAACACGACCTCGATGATGAGCGCCCCTCCGATCAGGGTGCCGATGTTGAGTCCGGCCACGGTGAGCAGCGTCAGCGACGACGGTCGCAGCGCGTGGCGGAACAGGATCCGCTTGGTCGTGATGCCCTTGGCCTTGGCCATCGTGATGAAGTCCTGCTGCAGCGTGGCGATCATGTCGCTGCGCAACAGGCGCATGTAGACGGCCACCTGACCCACCGCCAGCGTGATGGTCGGCAGGATCATCGACCTGACGTGGCCGGCGGGATCCTCGCCGATCGCCTTGTAGCCGCCGGTGTCGGCCCAGCCCAGCTTCACGCCGACGTAGTACTGCAGCACGAACCCGAGCGCGAACGTGGGGATCGCGAGCATGGCGAACGCGGAGGTGTTCGACAACCGGTCGAACCACGTCCCCTGCTTGTAGGCGGCCAGGACGCCGACGGGGATCGCGATGATCAGCGCCAGGACCTGCGCGTAGACCATCAGCAGGACGGTCGGCGGCAGGGCGTCGACCACCCGGTCGGCAACCGGACGGCTGGAGCTGACCGTGTAGTAGTTGCCGAGGTCGCCGGTCGCGAATCCTCCGAGCCACTGGCCGTAGCGGATGACGAACGGCTGGTCGAGCCCGGTCTCCTCACGGACGACTTGACGCTGCTCGTCGCTGCCGAACGGCACAAGCACCTCGACGGGATCACCCGGCAGCAGCTCCAGCAGGAACGACGCGAACAGCGTGACCAGGATGACGGTGATGACCAGCTGGAGGAGCTTCCTGGCGATGCCCACTGATGCGATCGACCTCGGGTGAAGGAGCTGTAGGAACGGTTCTGTTACTGGGTTGCTGTGGTGCTGGAGTGCTGTGTGGCTGGTTCCGGTCGAGTGAGGCTCGGTCAGTCAGCCAGATCGGGACCTGAGACGACGCCGACGACGAGGCGCCCGAGCGTACCCGGGACGCCTCGTCGGCGATGACAGCCTGATCGCAGGTCGACGCCGCTGCGTCAGCTCTTGGAGATCCACATCCCCGCGACCGGGTGGCCGGTCGCCAGACCGGGGAACGGCTTGCCGCCCTCGGGCAGGTCGGGTCCGTACACGCCGTGGACGTCGGTCGCCGTCGCGACGTCCCAGATCGTCCAGTTCAGCCAGAGGTTGTAGGCCTGGGAACCGAAGCGCTTGTTCACGTCCTCGTAGATGGACGCGGCCTTGGCCGAGTCGGACTCGGCCCGACCGGCGTCGAGGAGCGCATCCATCTCGGGGTCGTTGAACTTGCCGAAGTTGATCGGCGAACCGCCGTACCACCAGTTGTACTGGAGGTCGGGGGCGCCGCCCGGGTGGTTCCGGAACGACATGGCGTTCCAGTCGCCGCCGAGCGCGCTGTTGACGAGAGCGGCCTGCTCAACGGTCTTGAGGTTCACCTTGAAGCCCGCCTTCTCGACCTGCTCCTGGATGAACTGCGCCGACTTGAGGACCGACGGGTCCGCCGTAGCGAGGACCTTGAGCTCGATCGGCGTGCCGGCTTCCTTACCGATGTCCTGGTTGTACTTGGCTGCGTACTCCTGGGCCTTGTCGAGGTCGTACTCGGGGAACCCGGCGTCCTCGAGGTAGCCGACCGATCCCTCGGCGAACGGCCCCGACGCGACCTTGGTGAGTCCAAGGTTGCGAACCTCGTTGAACGAGTCGCGGTCGATCGCGTATGCGGCCGCCAGGCGGGCGTTGATGTTGTCGAACGGCGGCTTCGACACGTTCGACATGATGTAGTTGACCTCGGCGAACTTGTCGGACTCGTCGACCGAGACCTTGCCGTTGTCCTTCTCCATGCGCAGCCGGTCGATGTTCTCCGCCGTGGCGGTGTGCAGGGTGTTCAGCTCGCCGGCGAGCAGTGCGTTGACGCGGGCATCCCCGTCGGGGATCGGCCGGTAGGTGATCTGGTCAAGGTACGGCAGCTGGTTGCCGTCGGCGTCCTTCTGCCAGTAGTCCGGGTTGCGGACCGCCGTCAGGTGGTCGTTGATCTTCCACTCCTGGAGTTTGAACGGGCCGGTCCCGATCAGGTTGCGGTCACAGGTCGCCGGATCGTCGAGCTGTGCCTGGGCGATGATGCCGAGGCGACCGGAGCTGTGCAGGAACGCACGAAACGCCGGCCACGGCGTGTTGGTGGTGACCGTCAGCGTGAGAGGGTCGACGACGTCGACCTGCTTGATGTTCTGCAGCACGAAGATGAACAGGAGCGGCTTGCGGGCCGGGTAGGCGCCTCGGTAGGCGTCGAGGTTGTTCTTGACGACGGTGGCGTCGAGCGCCGAGCCGTCGTGGAACTTGACGCCCTCACGGAGCTTGATCGTCCACTGAGTGAAGTCGGCGTTCGGTTCGACGGACTGGGCGAGGAAGGGCTGGTAGTCGCCGTTCTCGTCGGGTGCGGTCAGCGTGTCGTACATGGTCCGGGCGACCTGGATGCCGGAGATGACCAACTGGCCCTCGGGAAGGCACCAACCGCCACTCGTCTCCGCCTCGAGCCCGTAGGTGACCGAGCCGCCGCTGACGGGCTTGCCCGACGCGCCCTCTCCGCCGCCTCCGCTCCCGCCGTCGTCGCTGCTCCCGCCACCGCAGGCCGCGGCGACCAGCGCCACCGAGACGACCGACATCGTCAGCCAGGACCAGCGCGCACCTACCGAGCGTCGAACCACGTACATACCCCCTGTGAGATGGGACCCGCGACGTCAGATCGTTCCGCCGTGACGCTGTTCACAGGTCGAGACGAGGCACTCTAGCGCCGGGCCGACGCCTGTCAATCGACCCCACGGGGGCCGTGGACGTGCCTCACCGGCCGGGGAGACCGCCCAGCGCGTCGCGGTACGCCCACGCGTAGCCGAGCACCGTCTCCACATAGGTCAGGCTGCGGTTGTACGTGAGGTACGCCCTGCGGAGCGTGGTCTCGGAGCTCAGGTCGCCGCTGCGGCACAGGTAGTGCGCGGCGCCGAGCGCGGCGTCGTAGATGTTGTCGGGATCGGCACGGCCGTCACCCGTGGCGTCGCGTCCGACGGTGCGCCACGTGCTGGGCAGGAACTGCATCGGACCGACCGCTCGATCGTTGGCCGCGTCGCCGTCGAGCGCGCCGCCGTCGGAGTCCGGGACCACGCGGAAGCCGTTGGAGCCGTCGAGCGGCGGGCCGAGGATCGGCGGCTCGACGCGCCCGCCGGGAGCGACCTCGCTGCCCAGGTAGGTCCCGTGCCGGCTCTCGGTGCGTCCGATCCCCGCGAGCGCCCACCAGCTGATGCGACAGCCCGGGTTGATCAGCGACATCGCCTGTTGGGCGCGCCAGTAGGCGTCGAGCGCGACGGTGGAGATGTCGGTCCCGTCGACGGTCGCGTTGAGGCGCGCCGCGGCCACCTTCGCCTCCATCTCGGCCACCGACGCGGCTCCGTCCGCGACCGCGCCGGTCAGGTGCTCCTGGCGCCGGACGAGCTCCTCTGCACGGCCGGCCAGCCGATCGCCCTGTCGGCCCAGGCGGTCCAGGTCGCTGGTGAGCACGTCGGAACGCGACGTCAGGAACCGCACCGCTGCGCCCGACGCGTCCGCCGCGGCGCCGCCGAGCACCGCCTGACGCCGGAGCTCGGTCAGCTCGTCGGCGCCCAGGGTCGGGTCGAGGGAACCACGGTCCGCAGTCCCCGACACGAACCACTCGGTCGCCACCGAGCGCACCGCGGCCCGATGCCGTTCGAGGCTCGTCGTGGTCTTGGCCAGCTCTGCCTCCCGGCGGACGCGCACGGCGTCGGTCGCCCGCTGCTCCTCCTGCAGCGACCCGATCGCCGCCTGGGTGTCCACGAGCTCGGAACGGTCCCGCTCCAGCCGAGCGGCTGCTGCGTCGCGCTCGGACTCCAGCCGGTCGAGGTCCCGCGACGTCGCCGGCAGCGCGGCCACCTCCGGGCTCAGGCCCGGTGGCTCGGGTGGCTGCTGCAGCGCCACGGCAGGAGCGGACCAGAGCGCAGCGGTGAGCAGCGCGACGAGGATCAGCGCCACTGGCCGCGCTCCTCGAGCACCCGGCGCAGCACGCTCGGGCGGTCCGTCAGGATGCCGTCGACGCCGAGGTCCAGGAGCCGGTGCATGTCGTCGGGCGCGTCGACGGTCCACACGTGCACCTGCACCTGCCGAGCGTGGGCGGCCTGCACGAACGCGCGGGTCACGATGGTGAGGTTGCGGAACCGCACCGGGACCTGGACACATCCGTACGGCGGTACCGAGCGACGACGGCGGGCGACCGGCACCCTGGATGCGGACTGCAGCGACGCCACCTCGGCCGGTCCGCCGGCGGTGCACAGGCCTGGCCCGAGCAGGGAGCGCAGCCGTCGCAGCCGGTGGTGGGAGAACGCGCCGACGTTCACCCGGTCGACCGCATCGTGGCGGTGCAGCGCGTGGGCCAGGGCAACGACGGCGTCGTCGGACTTCGGATCGATGTTCCAACGGACGTCACCGAACGCGCTCAGCAACTCGTCGAGCGTGGGGATCGGATCGGTGCCCGCGATGCGGACGTCGCGCAGCTCATCGGTGGTGCAACCGTGCAGAGGGCCGGTGCGGTCGGTGACGCGGTCGAGGACGTCGTCGTGGAAGGCGAAGAGGGTGCCGTCGGCGCTGACGTGCACGTCGGTCTCCAGGTAGCGGAACCCTGCGTCGTACGCGGCCTGGAACGCGCGCAGCGTGTTCTCTGGCGCCACCTCGTCGCCGCCCCGGTGGGCGATCGCAAGGGGGGTGGGCGCGTCGAGGAACGCGAACCTGCTCACCACGAGAGGCTACCGGCGGGCTCAGATGGTGCGGCCCGCGGCGGCCCAGTACTCGTCCTTGAGCAGCCGCTTGTACAGCTTTCCGGTCGGGTGGCGGGGCAGCTCCTCGCGGAAGTCCACGGTGCGAGGGCACTTCACATCCGCCAGGTGCTCGCGGCAGAACGCGATGAGCTGCGCCGAGAGCTCGGCGGCGGCTTCGTCGTCGGCGGGCATCTGCTCGGGCTGCACGATGGCCTTGACCTCTTCGCCGAAGTCGTCGTTGGGGACGCCGAGGACCGCCACGTCGAGCACCGCCGGGTGCATCGTCAGCACGTTCTCGGCCTCCTGCGGGTACACGTTCACCCCGCCCGTGATGATCATGTACGCCTTGCGGTCGGTGAGGTACAGGAAGCCGTCGCCGTCGAGGTACCCGACGTCGCCGAGCGTCGACCAGCCGTCACGCAGATACGACTCGGCGGTCTTGTCGGGGTCGTTGTGGTAGCTGAAGTTCGCCTCGGAATCGAAGTAGACGGTTCCCGACTCGCCGGTCGGGAGCTCCTCGCCGTCGTCGCCGACGATGTGCAGCTGACCGACGATGGCCGTGCCGACCGTTCCGGGGTGCGCGAGCCAGCTCTCGGAGTTGGTGTAGACGAACCCGTTGCCCTCGGTCCCCGCGTAGTACTCGTGGAGCACGGGCCCCCACCAGTCGATCATCTGACGCTTGACCGTCACCGGGCACGGAGCCGCCGCGTGGACCGCGACCTGGATCGACGACACGTCGTAGCGATCTCGCACCTCCTGGGGCAGCTTCAGCATCCGGACGAACATGGTGGGTACGAACTGGCCGAAGGTGACCCTTTGGCGCTCGATGAGCGCGAGCGTCTGCTCCGGATCGAAGTGCTCCATGACCACCACGGTCCCCCCGGCGCGCTGCACCTGCATGCAGAAGCGCAGCGGCGCGGCGTGGTACAGCGGTGCGGGGGAGAGGTACACGGTCTCGGTGTTGGCGCCGAACAGCCCGGCGACCAGGAGGTAGAGCGCGTCGGGCGTGCCGAGGGGGACGTCGCGGATCGGCACCTTGACCCCCTTGGGGCGTCCGGTCGTGCCCGAGGAGTAGAGCATGTCCATGCCCTCGACGGCGTCGGCGAGCTCGGCGTCGGTCTGCGACGCGACGGCGTCCAGGAACGGCAGGTAGCCCTCCACGGTGCCGTCGAGCATGAAGCGGTGCGCGACGAGCGGGGCGCCCGCTGCGACGTCCGCGGCGACGTCGGCCTTGTGGGCGCTGGTGATGAACACCTGCGCTCCGCAGTCGTCGACGATGTAGGAGATCTCCTCTGCCGTCAACCGCGACGAGATGGCGGTGTAGTACAGGCCGGCGTAGTGGGCGCCCCACGCGATCGACAGGAACCACGGGTGGTTCTCCATGCAGAACGCCACGTGGTCGCCGGGCTGGAGGCCCAGGCTGCGGAACAGGTGGGCGATGCGGTTGGCCCGCTCGTGCAGCTCGCGGTAGGTCACCTCGGTCCGGTCGGTCCCGTCGACTCCGACCAGTCGGTAGGCGATGGAATCGGGCCGGCTCGCGGCGTGGGCCCCCGGATAGAACAGCTCGTCGCTCATGGTCGCGCACGGTAGACGTGACCGGCGTGCTCGGGTGGTCGCTCCTGGATGGAGATGGTCGATCGGTGACCGATCTGGTGGCCGATCCGCGGTCCGTGGAAAGGAGGCGGCGGGTACGGTGGGCTGGTGGATCCGGCTCACGAGCTCGCCACCCTGGTGGCCACCGGCTCGCCGCCGCTCGACCGATCCTTGGCCCTGATCGCCGCGGCCGGGCGGCCGATCGTCGATGTCGATCGCGTCCTGGGCCGTCTCGACGAACTGGCCCGAGCGGTGCCCGGCGACGACGTCGTCTCGCTGTGCGCCGACGTGTTCGGCGGAGCCGGTCATGACGCGAGCGTCGCGGCTGAACCCTCCCGTGCATCGGGGCTCCGCTTCGTCGGGAACCGCAGCGACTACTACGACCCCGACAACAGCCTGTTGGACCGGGTCCTGGATCGCCGCACCGGCATTCCGATCACGCTCGCGGTGCTGGGGATAGAGCTCGGTCGTCGCCGCGGCGTCGCCCTGGTGGGGATCGGCATGCCCGGGCACTTCCTCCTCCGCTCCGCTGCAGATCCCGGTCTGTTCCTCGACCCGTTCGACGGCGGCCGGTGCATGGACCCGGACGACTGCCGCCGCCTCTTCCACGTCCTCCACGGCGCCGGCGCAGCGTTCAGCGAGACGTACCTCGAACCGACCGGACCGGTCGACATCGTGATGCGGGTGCTCAACAACCTGCGGGTCGCCCGCCTGCGTCGGGGTGACCGCCAGGGGCTGGCCGACGTCCTGCGCCTGCAGGTGGCGCTGCCGGGCGCCGGGTTGGGCGATCGTCGTCAGCTCGCCGGGGTCCTGGCGGCGGACGGCCGCTTCCTGGAAGCCGCCGCGATCCACGAGGAGCTCGTCGAAGAGGATCACGCTCGGGCCGCCGAGCACCGGTCCGCTGCGGTTCGTCTCCGTGCGAACCTGAACTGACCCGACCAGAACGCTGCTGCACAGAACGCCGCTGCACCGTCCCCTGTCGATGGCGACTGCGGCGGACCTGCCGCCGTGACAGGTCGGGCTAGGTTCAACCCTGCGCCCTTGACTGACCGGTCAAGTGCGCAGCATCGGAGATCCGGTGCCGTCGCCGAACCCAGGGGGCACGATGACAGTTGCCGAGATCGCCCGCAGCACCGCTGAGTCCGACGAGGAGCGGGTGATCGCCGCCGTCGAGGGGTTGCTGGACAGCCACCCGCCGGCGTCCACACCGGAGCGGGAGTTCCTGGAAGCCCAGTTCGATGCCGGTTTGGCCTGGGTGCACTTCGCACAGGGCCACGGAGGTCTCGGGGCCAGCCCCAGGCTCCAGAAGGTCGTCATCGAGCGGATCTCCGCCGC
>JAPXRJ010000133.1:0-8261 GCA_033813615.1 Microthrixaceae bacterium
CCACCACGACCGCGCTCACGACGAACCGGATCATGGGTTCCCTCCGTCCTCCCCGACAGCACCGTCCAGAGCACCGTCCAGAGCACCGTCGGCGATGCCGACCTCGTCACCCACGACCAGGCGCCACAGCTCGCCGACGATCACCCCCAGCGCGGCTCCGCCGACCGTGTCGATCGGCAGGTGCGCACCGTTCTGCAGACGAGCGAACGCCACCACCGACGCGACGGCGACCAGAGCCAAGCGCTCCGACGGTCGAGCCTGGGGCCACAGCACGGCGACCATGGAGAACACGACGGTCGAGTGACCCGATACGAACCCCAGACCCTCCTGGGGCGTGCCGAGGCGCCACGAGATCCTCTCGAGCTCGTCGGCGGGTCGTCCCCGACGCACGAACGACTTCACCACCTTGGCGAGCTGCCATGCGGTCACACCGCCGACGACGACGCCGGCCGTGGTCCGCCACGAGCGCCGGCGACGCCACGTCACGAACCCGACCGCGACCGGACCCCAGAGGCTGCCCAGCTGCATCGGCGGCCACAGCAGTGGGGTCAACCAGGACGGAAGGTCGTTGATCGCTCGGAACGCCCGCTCTTCGGACGGAGGGACGCCACGCGCTGCGACCGCTCCTGCGGCACCCAGCACCGCGCCGGCTCCGACGAGCGTGGCGATGCGTTCGGGTCGGGCCCCGGCGAGCAGGGGCCGCCCTGGTTGCATGACCGCTCAGCGTAGCGGCGCCAGAAGCCCGCTCTCGGCGGCGAGCAGCTCGGCGATCTGCGCCGCCGGCACCGGCCGGTGGAAGAGGAAGCCCTGCGAGAGGTCGGCGCCGAGCTCCTCGAGTCGCGCCTGCTGCTCGGGGGTCTCGACGCCTTCGGCCACCGTGAGCATCTCGAGCGTGTGCGCGAGCTGGACGATGGCCCTGACGAGCGATGCACCCGTCGCCCCCTCGACGTTGTGGACGAAGCTCCGATCGATCTTCAGGCTGTCGATCGGGAACTGCTGAAGACGGGCGAGCGATGAGTGGCCGGTTCCGAAGTCGTCGATGGCCAGGTGGATCCCGCGCCGACGGATCTGGCGGATCTGGCGGACCACGGTCGCCGGATCCTGCATGAGCGCGCTCTCCGTGAACTCGAGGACCAACCGTTCCGGGTCGAGCCCGCTCGCCGTGACCACCCGTTCGATCCGCTCGGGGAGGTTCTCGTCCAACAGCTGGTGGGGCGAGAGGTTGACGCTGACGAGCGGTGCCACGGCACCGAACTCCGCCTGCCAGGTGCGAGCGTCCTGACACGCCTGCTCGAGCACGTGCATGCCCAGCTCGTCGATGATGCCCGTCGCCTCCGCGTACGGGATGAACTCGCCGGGCATGACGAGCCCGCGCTCCGGGTGCTGCCACCTGACCAACGCCTCGACGGCCACGATCGTCGAGTCCCTCGCCGGATCGACGACCGGCTGGTAGTGCACCAGCAGCTCGCCCCTGCCCGCGGCACCCCGCAGTCGGGGGTCCACGAGCGTCCGGCGGCCGTCGTTCGTCGGCATGTCCGGCGTGAACAGCCGGAACTGGTTCCGGCCGCTGCGCTTGGCGTGGTACATCGCCAGGTCCGCGTGGCGCAGCAGCGCTTCGTGATCGAGCTCGGGCGAGGCCATCGCGACGCCGATGCTCGCACCCACCAGCACCGACTCGTCGCCGATGTCGACCGGTGGCGCCAACGCATCCATCACGCGGCGGGCCACGTCGATCGCTGCGTCGTCGCCATCGAGGTCGACGAGCACGATCGAGAACTCGTCACCACCGAGTCGGGCGACGGTGTCAGCTGACCGGACAGCCCCTCGGAGCCGCTCCGCCACGACTCGGAGGAGCTCGTCGCCCGCGGCGTGGCCCAACGTGTCGTTCACCGACTTGAAGTCGTCGAGGTCGACGTACATCGCCGCGACGTTTCGATCGGGCGTGGCGACATCCAGGGCCGCCTCGATGCGCCGTCGGAACAGCACCTGGTTCGCCAGACCCGTCAACGGATCCTGCAACGCCTGCCGAGCGAGCTCCGCCTGCATCCGACGCGTCTCGGTGATGTCACGGAAGCTCCACACCCGTCCCACCGACCGACCGTCGACGAAGCGGGGCATCGACCGCCGCTCGATAACCCGGCCGTCGTTGAGCTCGAGCGCGTCCTCGTACGGCGTCGATGGGTCGCCGTGGACCGCCCGCATCCGCGCCTCGGCGGCGTCCGGATCGGCGACCAGGCTCCGGACCCGACCGAGCACACGCTGGTAGTCGTCGACCTGGTCCTCCGGGATGCCGAGGATGTCGAGGTACTGGCGGTTGTGAGCGCGGACCGACCCGTCGAGGTCGACGGCGACGATCCCGTCCGACACCGATTCGAGCGTCGCGGTGAGCACGGCGTTGGCGTCTCGCACCTCGCGCTCGGCCTCGGACCGACGAGACACGTCGTGGAGCGTGACGACGAGACCGCCGACCGTCGGGTCCTCGACCAGGTTGACCATCGACAGCGCCACCGGCACCCGGCTCCCGTCGCCCCGGTAGGCGTCGACGTCGATCGCGACCGCAGCAGCCGTGTCGGCCCTCAGCACGTCGTGCAGCGCAGCACCCATGGCCATCCGCTGGTCCTCGGGGAGGAGGGCCGTGAGGTGCTGGCCCTCCACGTCCATCTGATCGATCCCCAGCAGACGGGTGATCGAGGCGGACGACGTCCGGATGCAACCGTTCGCGTCGACCACCAGCGCGACGGTGGAGATGTGCTGGAGCACCGTGCGCAGCATCGCCGTCCCATCCTGGGCCACCTCCCACCGTCGCCGGTCGGTCAGGTCGCGGATGGTGATGATCAGGCGATCCCCGCGGGTCGCTCCGAGGATCTCGACCTGACGCCACCCCGTGGACGTCGACATCCTCAGCTCCAGCGGCATGCCCACCCGTTCGGTCTGCATGTTCTGGAGCGAGACGAGCGCCATGTTCACATCGTCGGGGTGCACCAGGTCGAGCCCGTTCATGCCGATCGACTCGTCGAGCGTTCGACCGAAGAGGTGCTCCGCGGCGCGGTTGCCCCACTGCATGTTGCCGGTGAGGTCGGTCACGAGCACCGGATCGGGCAGGGCGGAGAGCACCTCGGCCAGCTCGTCCCGCGTCGGTAGGTGCGCCGCTTCGCCAATCGCCGGCGCGGAGGATTCCATCATCGAAACGGGATATCGGCACTCGTACCCCTGCGGTTGAAAAAGGCGGACCGCCACCAGCCGGCATGCAGCGAGCCACCCGGACGCGACGGAACCCCCTACGAGGCGCAGGGGGTTCCAGGGTGCTCCGGGGGTGGGGCTCGAACCCACGACAAGCTGATTAACAGTCAGCTGCTCTGCCAGCTGAGCTACCCCGGAAAGTCGCCGGCCCACAGGACGGCGGCCATGCAGCGTAGCGTCCGCGTGAGCCGGTCCCCAACCGAGCTGGGTGCCATCCGCGGGCCCGATCAATCGGCCTGGAGGTAGTCCTCGAGCTTCTGACGGCTGCGCGGGTGTCGCAGCTTGGCGAGGGTCTTCGACTCGATCTGGCGGATCCGCTCGCGAGTGACGCCGAACTCCTTGCCGACCTCTTCCAGCGTCTGGGGCTGGCCGCCGTCGAGACCGAAGCGCATGCGGACGACCTGCTTCTCCCGGTCGTTCAGGTCGTCGAGCGCCGACATGATCTGCTCGGACAACGAGTTGGCGGTGGCCACGTCGGCGGGCATCACGGCGTCGCTGTCCGCGATGAAGTCGGCCAGGTAGCTGTCGTCCTCTTCCCCGACCGGGGAGTCGAGCGAGAGCGGGTCCTGGGAGATGCGGAGGATCTCGCGGACCTTCTCCGGCTTGAGCTCGCACTTCTCCGCCAGCTCCTCGACGGTGGGCTCGCGTTCGAGCTCCTGGATGAGCTGTCGCTGCTGGCGGTGGACCTTGTTGATCGACTCCACCATGTGGACGGGGATGCGGATCGTCCGGGCCTGATCGGCGATGGCCCGGGTGATCGCCTGGCGGATCCACCACGTGGCGTAGGTGGAGAACTTGAACCCCTTGGTGTAGTCGAACTTCTCCACGGCCCTCATGAGGCCGAGGTTGCCTTCCTGCACCAGGTCGAGGATGTGCATGCCCCGACCGAGGTAGCGCTTGGCGATCGACACGACGAGGCGGAGGTTGGCCTGCGTCAGCTCGTCCTTGGCCCGCTCCCCGTCCCTGCGGAGCCGGTCCAGGCGGCGTCGCTCCTCGAACTCCACCGACTCGCCCGATGCGGCGAGGTCCGCGAGCCGCTCCTCGGCTTCGACGCCGGCCTCGATGCGCATGGCGAGATCCACCTCTTCGGGCCCGGTGAGCAGAGGCACCTGGCCGATCTCGCGCAGGTACATGCGAACAGGGTCCGCGGTGGAGGTGCCCACCGTGCTGCCGACGAGCGTGACCGGACGTCCCCGCTTGCCGGTGGTGCGCATCAGACGGCGACGACGGACCGACTCGTGGGCCAGCTCTCCCGGAGCGACCAGATCGGGCTCGGTGTGGTCGTCCAGGTCGTCGACGCCATCGGGCGGCGCTTCGACGACCACCTCGGCGATGACCTCGGCGACGACCTCGACCCCCACCGCTCCGGCCGGGTCGTGGGCGGCGATGACCTCGATCTCCGCCTCGGGGTCGGGATCGACCTCGACGTCGGCGTCGATGCGCACACCCCGCGTCGTCCAGAACGAGCGGGTGTCGTCGAGGACCTGATCGGTCATCTCCATCTGCAGCGCGCTCAGGGCGTCGTCGAGCATCAGCACCGAACCGTTGGCGTCGGCCCGCTGCTGCAGGACCTGGATCTCGGCCGGTGGCATCTGCTCCCAGATGGACATCTGGATCACCCCCTCACTGGTGCCGCTCCCGCAGGAAGGCTAGCAACTGGGTCACGGTTTCCACCTCGGCTCTCGGGTGTCGGAGCTGATCCAGCGTCACCTTCAGCCAGGCGACCACGTCGGAGTACGCGAGCGGGTCCTCGGCCGTCCTCGCCTCGGCCTCCAGGTCGATCAGCTCGCGCCGTCCGACCTCGCTCGCGAAGCGGGCCAGCACGTCACCGGGGTCGAGGTCGGTCACCTCGACGGCCAGCTCCGCCAAGAGCTCGCCGACCTCGGAGGGCGACTGCTCCATCGCCTGGGCGAGCGTGTCGGAGCGCATCAACGCGTCGAGCGTGGCTCGGGCCGTCGGGTGGCGGAAGAACGACTCGTCCAGGAACGGTGCCGCGAGCTCGGGCTGCGTCACCGCCAGCCGCAGCACCTCGCGTTCGACGCCGTCGCCCAACGGCGGCAGCCGCGGAGCGGTCTGCGGCACCACCTCGGCCGGCGTCTCCCGGCCGAGGCCACCCCGCCGGCGCGTCGGGTCCTCCGCCTTGGGCCGAGGGTGGCGCCGCACGTCCTCCAGGCGGGATCGGAGCTGCGTGGCGTCGATGCGGCACGTGTCGGCCAGCTCCATCACGTACTGGTCCCGCACGAGCGCATCGGGGTGCTCGGCGATCACCTCCAGCGCGGATTCGGCCGCCCGGGCCCGACCCTCTGGAGCGCTGAGGTCCGCTGCGTTCAGCACCCGAGCGACGCGGAACTGCAGGAACGGGCGGGGGTGCTCGACGGCGTCGCGCAACGCATCTGGATCGGAGCGCGCCAGCTCGTCGGGATCGGTGCCGGGGGGCAACGCCACGACGGAGAACTGGATGTCGTGGGCCTGCTCCCATGCGTACACGCGCTCCGCTGCGGACTGACCTGCCTCGTCCGCGTCGTAGGCCAGGACGATGTTGCGGGTGAAGCGCTTCAGGATGCGGACATGGTCCTCGGTGAGCGCCGTGCCGCACGTGGCGACCGCTTGGGCGATGCCGGCACGGGCGAAGCCGATCACGTCGGTGTAGCCCTCACACACCAGCATCTGGTTCTTCGCCACCGCGTCGGCCTTGGCCCAGTTGATCGCGTAGAGCGCCTTGGACTTGTTGTAGAGCACGTTGTCCCGCGAGTTCTGGTACTTGGGCCCGTCGGCGTCGGGCAGCTTGCGGCCGCCGAAGCCGATCACGCGCTCACGCTCGTCGAGGATCGGGAACAGGATGCGTCCGCGGAAGAAGTCCTGCATCCGGTTGCGCCGGTTGACGAACCCGAGGCCCGCGGCATCGAGGTCCTCGCGCGAGCCCTTGATGGACCGCACGAGGGCGTCCCAGTCGTCGGGCGCCCAGCCGATGCGGAAGTGCGCGACCTCGTCGCGGTCGAAGCCACGGGACCGGAGGTACGAACGAGCCGCCGCGGCATCGGGTGCCGTGCGAAGGCGCTGGTGGTACCACTCGCACGCCTGCTCGGTCAGGCCGTAGAGGCGAGCCTGGCGCTGACGACCCTCGGACTCGTTCTTCTCCGTGTAGCGCAGCGCGATGCCGGACTTGGACGCCAGCCACTCGACGGCGCCGGGGAAGTCGAGGTGCTCGACCTCCCGCACGAACGTGATCGCGTCACCTGACGCCTTGCAGCCGAAGCAGTGGTACAGGCCCTCGGACTGGTTCACCGAGAAGCTCGGCGACTTCTCGTTGTGGAACGGGCACAGGCCCGACCAGCGCTGGCCGACGCGCTTGAGCTGCGTGTAGCCGGAGACGATCGCGACGATGTCGGTGGACTCCCGCACCTTTGCGATGTCCTCGTCGACGATCCCCACGTGCGGAGACTACCGACGCTCGCCGACAGCACCCTCGGCGAGCCTCCCCCTTACCTTGCTCGTGGGCCCTGGGCGATGCTTGGGGCTTGGGAAGTCCGGCGGTGCCGGTATGGCTCATGGCCCCCTGTCACTTCGATGGCCTGGGGGGTGTTGCCACCGGCACGGTCGGGTGCGTGAACCTCTGATGGGGACATGCGACTGATCGCTGGTTCGTAAGGTGGATGACGGCGAGCGCACCCAGGACGGCCTTCCCTCCCACAACCCGAGTGGAAGGAGCCAGGGTGAGCACTCCCGACGACGTCGATGTGTGGATCGGACTCGATGTCGGCAAAGAAGACCACTTCGCTGACGTCCTCGACGACGACGGCGAGTCGCTGTTCGCACGGTCGGTCGCGAACGACGAGGCAGATCTTGTCGCGGTGATCGAGCGAGCCTGCGGGCACGGCACACCGGGGTTGGTGATCGACCAGCCCGGCTCGATCGCGCAGCTCGCGATCGCGGTCGCGAACCGGCACGAGGTGCCGGTGGCGTATGTGCCGGGGTTGGTGATGCGCCGCGCCGCGGATCTCTATCCGGGCGAGGCGAAGACGGATCGTCGCGACGCGTTCGTGATCGCGGACACCGCCCGGACCCGGCGCCGCAGCGTGCACTGGCTCGATGCCGGCAGCGACGAGCTGTTGGATCAGCTTCGGGTGTTGAACGGGTTCGACGTCGACCTCGCAGCGGATCTCACCCGGCTGACGAACCGGCTGCGCGACTCGTTGGTGAGCGTGTCGCCTGCACTGGAGCGGGCTGTCGGGTCCCGGCTGCACCAGGCCGGTGTCCGGGACCTCCTCGCCAGGTTCCCGACTCCAACGGCGCTGCGCGCCGCTGGACGGGCCCGGATCAACACAGCGGTGAAGAAGCGGTCGCCACGCGTCGCTGCCAAGGTCGTCGACGCGGTCGTGGCGGCGTTGGACGCCCAGACGGTGACGATGCCCGCCGAGGCCGCGGTCGGGCGGGTCATCGCGGAACTGGCGGTCGAGCTCGACCGGATCCACACGCGTCGTGACGCGCTGGCTGCGGAGATCGAAGAGGTGTTCTTGGCGCACCCTTTCGGCCAGGTCCTCGTGACCCTTCCGGGGATCGGGCCGAGGACCGGAGCCAGGATCCTCGCGGAGATCGGTGACGGCACCCGATTCGCGAACGGCTCGAAGCTCGCCAGCTACGCCGGGCTCGCACCCGTGACTCGCCAGTCCGGCACCAGCATCCGTGGCGAGTCCCAGTCCAGGCGAGGGAACCACCGGCTCAAGAACGCCATGTTCCTCGCCGCGTTCGCATCGCTGCGCTCCACCGAGTCCAAGGCTTTCTACGACCGCAAACGCGCCGAAGGCAAGAAGCACAACGCGGCGGTCATCTGCCTCGCACGACGCCGCTGCAACGTCATCCTCGCCATGCTCCGCAACCTCGAGCCCTACCGCGCACCAGCGACACCAGCCAACGACGACACCACCTCAATCGCTGCTTGAACCCCTTGACAACAACATGGGGACACCCCCCCACCGTCAGCACGCCAGCAGGTAAACTCGAACATTATGGACACTGCCCTG
>JAPXRJ010000134.1:0-8244 GCA_033813615.1 Microthrixaceae bacterium
CCAGCGCCTCGGCCAGCGCCGCGAACAGCGCGTCCTTGGAGATCCCCCGGCTCTCGGCGAGGGCGTCGAGCGCTTCCATCATCTCGGGGTTCATGCTGTGGCCTCAGTTTCGTCGGTGCTGTCGGAATCGGTGCTGTCGGAGTCGGTGCTGTCGGAATCGGTGCTGTCGGAATCGTCGGTGTGGTCAGGGCTGCCGGGAAGATCGGCCTCGCCAGAGGGAGGTGCGTCCTCAGCAGCACGTGCCACGCCCTTGGCTCTGGGCTGCTTGCCCGGCTTGGGGTTGGTCGCCCACACGAAGACGGTGTGGGCCGAGGTGACGTCGGCGACCGCAACGGTCCGGTGCTCGCCACCGTCGGACGTCGTGATGGTGATGGTGTCGCCGGTCGCGGCGCTCAGCACGCCGTCGAGACGTCGGGCTCCGTCGACGCCCGGGCGCAGCTTGACCTTCACCTGCTCACCCACCGCGCCGGCGAAGTGCTCTGCCGTGCGCAGCTTGCGCTCCAGGCCCGGGCTCGACACCTCGAGCAACGACGTGGACGCGAAGGACCCGTCCTCGTCCATCGAACGGGAGATGCGTCTCGACGCGTCGGACAGGGTGTCGATGTCGACGCCACCCGGCCGGTCGAGCAGGACCCGAAGGGTGCCGCTGGCATCCTCGATGTCGTAGACGGTGACGTCCAGATCCTGGGCCACGGGAGCGACGAGGCGCGCGAGACGGTCAGCGGTCGTCGTCACCGTGACACCTCCTGCGTCGCTCGATCGTCACCTCATCGCCGGGCTGGTCCCGGCGTCCGGATCATGGAAAAGGCGTGGGCAACGCCCACGCCTCCCGGAAGTCCGAACGGCCTGCAGTATAGATCCCCGGCGAAGCCGATGGCGGATCGCCATGGATCGCCCCCACGGAGCGCCCGCTCCGCCTCCAGCGGGACAGGCTGACACCCAGCCAGCGCCGGGAACAGGAGCGCCGGGTCAGATGACGTCAGTACGAACGGGCGACGACGGCGACGAGACCGTCGTCGTCGACCGATACCGGGATGTCGCCGTCAGCGTTGAGCAGGCAGCGCACGGTGATGGCATCCGATCCCAGCTGCTGCACTCCCCCGTCCGCGAGCGCCGACCAAGGGATGCGGGCGAAGCCGGTCGCCGCGACCTCCGCCGCCTCGGCGACGGTCGACACGTCCGCCGTCCTCGACTCACGCAGCGCGAGCGCCTGATCGAACATCGAGGTCTGTATGGCGTGGAGTAGCTCGGGCACCCGGGTGCTCACCTCGACGATCGGCACCGGCACCTTGGCGGACTCGTCACGACGGACCACCACGACCTGGCCGTCGGCAAGGTCCCGGGGACCGACCTCGATGCGCACCGGCACGCCCTTGAGCTCCCAGTCGGTCGCCCGGCGGCCGAACGGGGTGGACACCCGGTCATCGAGCCGGGCCCGGACGCCGGCCGCCACCAGCCGCTCGACGAGCTCGCCGGCTGCAGCGGTGACCGTTCCGTCCTCGTCGCGGACCACCAGCACCACGGCCTGGGTGGCGGCCAGTCGGGGCGGGACCCGCAGGCCGGCGTCGTCGCCGTGGGCCATGATCAGCCCGCCCATCATGCGTGTCGACACGCCCCACGACGTGGTCCAGCAGAGGTTCTGGGTCCCGGACTCGTCGAGGTAGTCGATCTCGAAGGCCCTCGCGAAGTTCTGGCCGAGCTCGTGGCTGGTGCCCATCTGCAGCGCCTTGCCGTCGCCCATCATCGCCTCGCATGTCAGCGTGTTGGTCGCTCCGGCGAAGCGCTCCTCGGGGATCTTCACGCCCGGGATCACGGGGATGGCGAGGACGTCGACCATGAAGTCCTGGTACACGTCGGTGAGGATCCGACGGGCGTAGGCGCGGGCGTCGTCCTCGGTGGCATGCGCCGTGTGGCCCTCCTGCCAGAGGAACTCGCTGGTCCGCAGGAAGGTGCGGGGGCGCAGCTCCCAGCGCACGACGTTGGCCCACTGGTTCAGCAGCAGCGGTAGATCCCGGTACGACTGGACCCACTTGGCCATGTACTCGCCGATGACGGTCTCCGACGTGGGCCGGACGACGACCGGCTCCTCGAGCTCCTTGCCGCCGCCGATCGTGACGACCGCCAGCTCGGGGCTGAAGCCCTCGACGTGCTCCGCCTCTCGGTGGAGGTACGACTCGGGGATGAACAGCGGGAAGTACGCGTTCTCCGCGCCGGCCGCCTTGATGCGGGCGTCCACCTCGGCGACCATCCGCTCCCACAGCGCGTAGGCGTAGGGCCGGATGACCATCGTGCCGCGGACGGGGCCGTTGTCGGCCAGCTCCGCCTTGTTCAGCACGTCCTGGTACCAGCGGGGGAAGTCGTCCTCCCGAGGGGTCAGGACCGGCGCCTTCTTCTTGCCCTGCTTGGGCGGCGTGGGCTGCTGCGGTGCACCCTGGTGCTGTTCGGCCATGGCGGGCGAGCCTACCGGTGCACCACGCGGTCCTCTGCGGTCGGTTCGTCGCCGGAGCGGCGCGGGCCCCGACCGATCTAGCCTTCGACGATGGCTCGTTCACCGCTCAAGGTCGCCGGGGCCGTCGCACTCGGGGCCGGCCTGGTCGCGATCGGAGCGATCGCCGGGGTCGGTGTCGCCGGACGGCGCATCCGGGAGACCAACCACCCCGAGACCGACGCGCTCCTGCGCCCGCCCGACGATGTCGTGCACCGCACGATCCGCTCCGACGACGGCGCCGAGATCCACCTGGTCGAGCGGGGCGAGGGTCGGCCGCTGCTGCTGCTGCACGGCGTGACGCTGCAGTGGTGGGTGTGGGGTGCGCAGCTCAACCTGCTGTCGGAGCGCTACCGCGTGCTCGCATGGGACATGCGGGGCCATGGCCGGTCGACGGTCGGCGAGGAAGGCATCACGCTCGAGGCGGTGGCCGACGACATCGCTGCGGTGCTCACCGAGCTCGATCTGCGCGATGCGATCGTGGTCGGCCACTCGATGGGTGGGATGGCGTTGGGCCGGTTCTGCGCCCGCCACGAGGATCTGATGGTCGAGCGTTGCGGCGCACTGATGTTCCTCGACACGAGCGCCGCTCCCCTGGCCCTGCCGGCGTTGCTCGAAGGCAGCACGAGGGCACAGGAGATCGTGCGACGAGCGGCGTACGCCGGCACCGCCCGGCCCCGAATGCGCTACGCGTGGCCCGACACCAACACCTCGCTGCTCATGGTCCGCGCTGCGTTCGGCCGTCACCCCAGCATCGAAGCCGTCGACGACGTCCGGGAGATGCTCGCCGAGATGGACCACGACAACCTCATCGCCGCCGGCCGAGCCATCGTCGATCACGACGTGCGCCAGGACCTGACCCACGTCAAGGTCCCGGCGATGGTCGTCGTCGGCTCCGCCGACCTGCTGACCCCCGTCGGTCAGTCCAAGGTGCTGGCGGCCGCCATGCCGGGCTCGGTGCTGCGCGTCCTGCCCGGCGTCGGCCACCAGACCATGCAGGAGGCACCGGGGCGCTTCGCTGAGCTCATCGACGAGCTCGCCAGCATGGCCGGCTGACCATCGACCTTGTACGCCACGGTCGCCGATGCGGTCGACCACGTACAAGTACCGCAGCACCTGTCGAACTTGTACGCCACGGGCGCCGATGCGGTCGACCACGTACAAGTACCGCAGCACCTGTCGAACTTGTACGCCACGGGCGCCGATGCGGTCGACCACGTACAAGGTCGACGGAACCCGCCCGCGTCAGTCGAACCGCTTGTGGATCAGCTCCACACGCTGCTCCGACGCGTTGGCGTCGTCACCCTGCTCGTCCAACAGCGCAGCGCGATCCTTCTCCGCCTCCCGACGGGCCTTCTCCACGTCGACGCGCGCCAGCGCGGCGTCGGTGCCGTGCTCCGCGATGTACTCGGCCCACTCGACGAGGGTGCCGACCATCTCGTCCTCGGGAACCACGGCCACGTTGGTGCCCTTGACGAACAGGTGACCCCGGTGACGCCCGGCGGCGATGCCGATGTCGGCGTCGCGGGCTTCGCCGGGTCCGTTCACGACGCAGCCCATGACCGCGATCTGCAGCGGCAGCTGACGGTCCGCGAACGCGTCGCGTGCCGCCTCCGCGATCTGGATCACGTCGACCTCGGCGCGGCCGCAGCTCGGACAGGCGATGAGATCCACGTTCTTGCGCTCGCGAAGGCCGTAGGCCTCCAGCAGCGCTCGACCCGCTCTGGCCTCCTCGATCGGATCAGCGGTGAGCGAGTACCGGATCGTGTCGCCGATCCCCTCGGCCAGCAGGGTGGCGATGCCGGCCGTCGCCTTGATGAGGCCGCCGGGCAGCGGACCGGCCTCGGTCACGCCGAGGTGCAGCGGGTGGTCGGTGGCCTCGGCCAGCTGGCGGTAGGCCTCGATCATCAACGGGACGTTGGACGCCTTGACCGAGATCTTGATCTGGTCGAAGCCGACCTCGTCGAAGTAGGCGATCTCGGTCATCGCGGACTCGACCATCGCTTCGGGGGTGACGGTGTCGCCGTACTTGGCGTAGAGCGACGGGTCGAGCGAGCCGCCGTTGACGCCGATGCGGATCGGAACTCCCCGGTCGCGGGCCTCCGACGCCACCGCCTTGATGTGCTCGGGCTTGCGGATGTTGCCCGGGTTGAGTCGCAGCCCGTGGACCCCCGCCTCCAGCGCGGCGAGCGCCATCTTGTACTGGTGGTGGATGTCGGCGACGATCGGCAGCGGGCTGCGCGGCACCATCCGGGCCAGGCCCTCCGCCGCCTCCATCTCGTTGCACGTGCAGCGGACGATGTCGCAACCGGCCGCCGCCAGGGCATAGATCTGCTGGAGGGTCCCGTCGACGTCCGCGGTGCGCGTCGTCGTCATCGACTGGACGGTGATCGGCGCGCCTCCACCGACCGCGACCGACCCGACCCGGATCTGGCGGGTGTTGCGGCGGGGGAAGGTGACTGCTCCGGCGTCCACGGGTTCAGACTACGGGCGCAACCGCGATCAGGTGCTGACGCCCCGGGTGATGTCCAGGTACATCGCCGCCACGAACAGGAGCCCGAGCACCATCACCACTCCGTACGCCACGGGGATCATGTTGGACACGTCGGCCAGGTAGCGGCGGGTCTGGCGCCGGCGCATCTCCTGGGCCTTCTCGTACACCGCGATCGCCACGTGGCCACCGTCGAAGGGCAGCAGCGGGATCAGGTTCAACACGCCGAGCATGATGTTCAGCCCGATGAGCAGGCCGATCAGGTTGCTCCAGCTCTCGGCGGTCATCTCCGAGCCGAACATGACGATGCCGACGATCGACACCGGCCGCTCGGCGCCTGCCGATGCCGATTGCGCAGCAGGCGTGGGCTCATCCACGGTGTCGGCAGGCTCGGCACCGGTGGCGGTGTCGTACAGGAAGCCCACGATGTTCGGCGGCCACAGGACGCGTGCCGTCCCGGCGACCGTGGCGCCCACGTAGCGACCGAACTCGGTGACCGAGGAGCCGACGGCGGCCGGCAGCGAATCGGTGGTCAGGACCGCCTGCTGGCCGATGCCCAGGAAGGCTGCGGGTGCCACCGTGTCGACAGCGGAGCCGAGGTCGACGACGTGGTCGTTGCGGGAGCCGTCGGCGGACGCTGTGGTGACGGTGACGTTGCCTTTGTCGAGCGAGTCGCCCGCAGCGACCGCGGCGGTCAGGTCGGAGGCTCGGATGATCGGACGACCGTTGACCGCCACGACCTCCTCGCCGGACTCGAGCCCGGCGCGGGACACCTCACCGTTCGGTTGCGTCGCACCGACGACGACGCGCTCCCCGTTGTCGACCAGGTCGAGGTCCTCGCCGATCGTCCCGATCACGCGGGCACGCTGCGACAGGGTGACGGGCACGGTCTGCTCGCTGCCGTCACGACGGATGATCAGGTCGACGGTGCCCGGCTCCTCCGCAGCGATCAAGGCGCGGAAGTCGTCGTAGGTCTCGAACGTCTGGCCGTCGAAGCTGACCAGTTCGTCGCCTTGCCGGAGCCCGGCCGCCTCCGCCGCGCTGCCGGGCGTGATGTTGCCGATCTGCCAGCGATCGCCGTCGGGATGGCCGATGAACGCGAACTGCACGACCAGCAGCACGAAGGCGATGAGGAAGTGCATGGTCGAGCCGGCCACCGCGACCGCCAGGCGGTTGCGGAAGGGCGCCTGGCGGTAGGTGCGGGGCTCGTCCGCAGGATCGACCTCCTCCATGGAGGTCATGCCGGGGATCTTCACATACGCACCGGCGGGGATCGCCTTGATGCCGTACTCGGTCTCACCCCGCTGGAAGGACCAGATGCGTGGGCCGAAGCCGATGAAGAACTCGGTGACCTTCATTCCCGACCACTTGGCGGCCATGTAGTGGCCGAGCTCGTGCAGGAAGATCATGACGACGATCGCCAGGATGACGACGACGATCGGCAGGCCCTTCCAGATGCCGAGCGCCACGATCAGCGCGATGAGCGCGCCGAGGCGCAGCGCCCGGGTCAGCGGCGTGCCCAGCACCCCGGCCATCTCGTCGCGCTCCTGGGTGATCGATGCGGCGTCGTGGCCGGGCTGGGTCGAGACGGGTTGGGTCGACGGGGTCGACGGGACGGGCGGGACCAGCGGCTCGGTCGGTTCCGCATCCTGGCCGGGTCGAGGATCGTGGATCGTCATGCCGCGACCTCCGCGTCGAGCAGCTCCCTGGTGATCGCACGGGCCGCGGCATCGGCGGCGAGCACCGCGTCGAGCGAGTCGGCCGGGGTGCCGTCCCAGCGGTCGAGCGACCGCTCGACCAGCTCGGCAATGCCGCTCCACGCGATGCGCCCGTCGAGGAAGGCGTCGACCGCGACTTCGTTCGCCGCGGACATCCAGGCCGGCGCGGTGCCGCCACTACGCCCCGCTCGTTCGGCCAGGTCCAGGCAGCGGAAGGTGGCCCGGTCGGGCGGCTCGAAGGTGAGCTCGAAGCGCTGCGTCAGGTCCATCGACCCGAACGGCGTGCCGATCCGGTCGGGGTATGCCAGCGCGTAGCCGATGGGCAGGCGCATGTCGGGCATCGACAGCTGGGCGATCGTGGCACCGTCGGTGAACTCGACCATGGAGTGCACGATCGACTGCGGGTGCACGACCACGTCGATGTCGTCGTAGTCGACGTCGAACAGCTCGTGGGCTTCGATGACCTCGAGGCCCTTGTTCATGAGCGTGGAGCTGTCGATCGTGATCTTGGGGCCCATGCTCCACGTGGGGTGCGCCAGGGCGTCCTCCCTGGTCACGGTGGACAGGTCGTCGGCGCTGCGACCCCGGAACGGTCCGCCCGACGCGGTCAGCACGATGCGACGCAGACGCCGGGTCCCCTCGCCGGCTCGCAGGCACTGGTGCACCGCGCAGTGCTCGCTGTCGACCGGCACGATCTCAGCACCGGGCGTGTTGCGCACGGTGCGCACCACCGGTCCGGCCGCGATCAGCGACTCCTTGTTGGCCAGCGCGAGCCGTCGACCTGAGCTCAGCGCCGACATGGTCACGCCCAACCCGGCGAAGCCCACCACCGCGTTCACCACGACGTCGGCGGACGCGGCGGCCTCGGCCAGCGCGTCCGGCCCGCCCTCGACCCTGGTGCCCGCCGGGATCAGGTCCCGCAGCTCGGCCACCCGGTCGACGTCCGCGACGACGACAACCTCGGGTCGTACCGCGGCAGCCTGCTCGGCGAGCGCGACCACGTCGGAGCCGGCGCCGAGCGCGGAGATGCGGAAGCGGTCCTGCTCGGCCGCCACGACGTCGAGCGTCTGCGTGCCGATGGACCCCGTGGAGCCCAGCAGGGCGACGGTCGTCATTCGGCCGCCATCGTACCGAGGCGGTGCGACAGGACCCCTCGCGCCGCGATGGAGACCGGGAGTCCTTTCAGGTACTCGAGCCGCTGGGAAGGCCACGACGTCGAGAGCCGACTCAAGTTGGAAGGCGTTGCTTGCAGATGGTGTCGCGCAGGGTCGTCGAGAGGAAGGGCGGACCCATGGATGTTCGTCGTACCGCGGTCGCTGCGGTGTTCGTCGCGTTGGCTGTTGTGGCTGGTGGGCTTGTCGGGGTGTCGCCGGTTGCGGCCGCTCCGATCACGTCGCAGCGCACGGAATGCAAGGGCGAAGCTGCCGGGGCAGCTCGTCGACCTCCGTGCATGCTTGCGTTGTGACAGCACATTGTCACCTTGTATCGTGCGTGCATGACCGTCGCCAACTACCGGGTCTCGGAACGTGGCCAGATGGCGTTGCCCGCCG
>JAPXRJ010000135.1:0-8177 GCA_033813615.1 Microthrixaceae bacterium
GATCTCGACCTCGGCCATCCGCATCAGCTGCGTGATCGCGGAGACGGACTCGGACCGGGCGGTCCAGGTGCTCCACGACGCCTACGAGCTGGAATCCACCACCTTCTGACCCCGCTCCACCGCTCCGCACCCCACCCTGCGATTCTGACGAGAAGTCAGGACCGGAACGGTCGTGATCTCACCGCAGAGTCGCGACGAGCGAGGTGTCGGGACCCCTCAGCCCCAGCGGAGGCGCCGGAGGACGAGGTCGCAGAGCAGCCGTCCCTGGAGGGTCAGGACCACTCGGCCGTCGACGTGGTCGACGAGGCCGTCGCCGACCAGTTCGTCGACCGAGCCCGGTGCGGTCCAACCGGTCGGGATCCCCTCGGCGAGGCGGATGCCGAGCATCAGCTGTTCGGTCAGACGCTCCTCCTCCGACGGCTCCTCCGATCCTGCGGCCGGCACCCGGCCGGCGAGGACGTCGACGGACCAGGCGTCGAGACCGTCGTGGTTCCACCACCTCTGACCGTGCAGGTGGGAGTGCGCGCCGGGTCCGATCCCCCACCAGTCCTCGTCGTGCCAGTAGAGGAGGTTGTGGCGGCACCGGTCGGCGGGCGTGCGGGCCCAGTTCGACAGCTCGTACCAGGAGAACCCCGCTCCCCGGGCCCGGGCGTCGAGCAACTCGTAGCGATCCGCGGCCTCGTCCGGTGACGGCGACGGCAGCGAACCGTTGCGCACCCGGGTGGCGAGCTTGGTGCCGGGCTCGATGCCGAGCGAGTACGACGACAGGTGGTCAGGACGCAGGGCCAGCGCGGCGTCGAGGGTGCGGGACCAGTCGGTGGTGGTCTCGCCCGGGGTGCCGCTGATCAGGTCGAGCGACACGGAACCGACGCCGGCCGAGCGTGCGGCAGCGACGGCTCGAGGCACCGACTCGGGGTCGTGGGTGCGGTCGAGCAGGTCGAGCACCCGAGGCACCGCGCTCTGCATGCCGAAGCTGACCCGCGTCGCTCCGAGCGCGACCAGCGCGGGCAGCGTGTCGGGTGTGAGCCCGTCGGGGTTGGCCTCGACGGAGACCTCGACGTCGTCCGCGACCTCGAAGCGGTCGCGGACAGCGTCGAGCACCCGGCCGAGGAGGTGAGGGTCGATGGCGGTGGGCGTGCCGCCGCCGAAGTAGACGCTGCTCACCGTCGGCGGTGGCTCACCGCTCGGGCCGGAGAGCTCGCGGGCGGCCACCACGATCTCGGCGATCGCCGAGTCGGTCCAGGCGCGGTGGGTCTGGGACGCGGTCAGCTCGCCGGGTGCGTAGGTCACGAACGCGCAGTAGCCGCAGCGCCGAGCGCAGAACGGCACGTGCACGTAGATCCCGAACCGCGCCTGCGCATCCACCGCTCCACCCTGCCCCAGTGGGCCGGCGCTGTGGAGCACCTGGTGCCAGGCCCAGGGAAGTTCTGCCCTCAGCGCACGTTCCGGACGCGCTCGGGGCGGAACCTCGGCGACAGGCGGACGCTCCAGGGGGTACTCGTTGGGTCCGGGCCGACGGTGGCCCGTAGCCTTGTGGGCATGGCCCCCTCCACCAGCGCAGCCCAACCCGTGCACGTCGGCGTCTTCGGAGCCACCGGCCAGGTCGGCGGGGTCATGCGCACGCTGCTGGCCGAGCGCGGCTTCCCCGTCGACTCGATGCGGTACTTCGCCTCGGCCCGCTCCGCCGGCACCGTGCTGCCGTGGAAGGACATCGAGATCACGGTCGAAGACGTCGCCACCGCGGACTTCTCGGGCCTCGACATCGCGCTGTTCTCGGCTGGCGCGACCTTCTCCCGCGAGTACGCCGACCAGGTCGTAGCTGCCGGTGCGACCGTGGTCGACAACTCGTCGGCCTGGCGCATGGATCCGACCGTTCCGCTCGTCGTGTCCGAGGTGAACCCGCACTCGCTCGACGACCTTCCTCGCGGCATCGTCGCCAACCCGAACTGCACGACGATGGCCGCCATGCCGGTGCTCAAGCCGCTCGCAGTCGAAGCGGGCCTGACCCGCCTGGTCGTCAGCACCTACCAGGCGGTGTCGGGCGGCGGGCTCGCCGGTGTCGAGGAGCTCGATCGTCAAGCCCAGGCCGTGGGCACCAAGGGCGCCGAGCTCGCCTACGACGGCTCGGCGGTGGCCTTCCCACCGCCGGAGAAGTTCCCGCGGACGATCGCGTTCAACGTGGTGCCGCTCGCCGGTGCGATCGTCGACGACGGGGCCGAGGAGACCGACGAGGAGCAGAAGCTCCGCAACGAGAGCCGCAAGATCCTCGAGCTGCCCGACCTGCGGGTGTCCGGCACCTGCGTGCGCGTGCCGGTCTTCACCGGACACTCGCTGTCGATCAACGCCGAGTTCGAGCGGGACCTGTCGCCCGAGCGGGCGCGGGAGCTCCTCGCCGCCGCTCCGGGCGTGGTCGTCACCGACATCCCCACCCCGCTCGACGCTGCGGGCCAGGACCCGTCGTACGTAGGGCGGATCCGCCGCGATCCGGGGGCTGAGCACGGCCTGGCGCTGTTCGTCTCGAACGACAACCTGCGCAAGGGAGCTGCCCTCAACGCCATCCAGATCGCCGAAGAGCTCGTGGCCCGTCGTTGATCAGGTGTCGATCGGGTGGCCGGTCACCTGCTCGGTGCGCCACCGCGACCACGGCCAGGTGCCCTCGATCTCCACCTGCAGCGACCAGCTGAGGACGATCCGGACCACGACGATGATGCCCAGCACCATCACGCTCTGCGGGGTCTGGTCGACCACGATCGTGCGGATGATGTCGGCGAGGATCAGCACCTCCAGGCCGAGCAGGATCACCCGGGCGAGGCTGCGGCGCAGCTCGTCGTAGGCGTTCGAGCGCTGCTCGATCGATCGGTGCATCAGCGCCCGCCCCGACGACACGAACGCCAGCAGCGCGCCGATCACGAGCACGAGCACCCCGATGGCCTCGACGATCTTGACGACCCCGCTGACGACCTCGTCGTAGTCCACGGCGTGACGGTAGGGCGGCCGCACCTTCGATCGGCGGACCCGGTCGTCGCGTCCGACTCAGGTCGGTGGGTCGGTGACGTAGCGGTCAGCCGCATCCTGCAGCGACAGTCCGAGCTGGTTGGCCAGCGACGCCACCCAGGCCAGCACGTCGCCCAGCTCGTGGAGCTGCTGGTCGGCGGTCCCCTTTCGGACTGCCTGGGCCAGCTCGCCGACCTCCTCGCACAGCCATGCCACCGTCGAAGGGATGCCTCGCTCCCGGTCATGGACGCCGTACAGGTCGTCCATCAGCTCCTGGAACGCCGCGATCTCCATCGCGGCACGCTAACCGGCCCGATCAGCCCCGCATGAAGACGTGGACGGTGAACAACGTGCGTGCGCCGTTGCAGCTGCCCCACACCGCGGCGGTCCCGACCTGGTTGAACGACGGGTCGAGGATGTTCGCACGGTGGCCCGGTGAGTTCATGTAGGCGACGTGGATCTGCTCGATCGTTCCGCCCATGCCGACGTTCTCGCCGAGCTTGCGCCATTCACGGGGGGCGCCGTCGGCCAGGTTGGAGTGCCAGATCCGACAGGAGTTGCGCAGCGTCTGGGCCCACTTGTCGGCCTTCACGTCGAGCTGCACGTTCTCACGCAGCGCGGGGAGGCCGGCGGCGGCCCGGCTGGCGTTGATCGAGCCCCGCACGGCGTCGAGCTCCGCCTTGTCGCTCTCGCAGGCAGTCAGGACCCCCGAGAGCATGGTCACGACGAGCACGGCGACGACCGTCAGCAGACGGCCGCGACGTCGCGGCCGGGTGGGTGCGTGGGATGTCACGTGGGGTTGGTCGAGTTCGCGTGGCACGCCCGTTGCATCGGCGCGGCTCGAAGCCGACCTTGAACGTTCGCGTCGCGAAAGTCGCCGGCGACCCGGGTGATGCGTTGCTGACCCTGGTCGCAGTTGGCTGCCACGACAGCGAGAACCGGCCCAACCAGCACAACACCCGATCCCCGCGCGAGCGGGGATCGGGTGTCCGGTGGTCGGGTGGGGGAGATTTGAACTCCCGGCCTCCTCGTCCCGAACGAGGCGCGCTGCCAAACTGCGCCACCACCCGGACGGCACGCCATCGTAGTGGCCGCCTGCGGAGGCGCGACAACCCGATGGCGGCGCCTGTCCCGGGTGCCTGTCCCGGGTGCCTGTCCTGGGTTGCCCGGCCCGGGTTGCCCGGCCCGGGTTGCCCGTCTAGGCCGGAGCGGGGACCTGGTCGCGGAACTCGCCGCCGCCGGCGACCGCTCGAGCGGCCCGACGCACCTGCAGCTGATCGATGGGCTTGACCACCCAGCCGTCGGCACCGCTGCGTTCGGCGAGGAACGCGTCCGCCGGACGATCGAGCAGCATCAGGACCCGCTGCGGGGCCAGACGCCCGGCGCCTTCCTCGAGCCGGAGGTCCATGCAGGTGGCGATGCCGCCCATGTTGCCGATCTGCAGGTCCAGCACCACGAGCCCGGGTTCGAGCTCGAGCACCGCGGGTCGGACGTCCTGCCCGCGACGCACCCGGGCGATCGTCGCCGAACCGCCGATCGCCGCGTCCACCAGCGAGAACAGCTCGTCGGAGTCGGTCGCGACCAGGTACGTCGTCATCGGGCGACGACGCTAGTCCTGCCCGGCGGCCGTGCCGGAATCGGCGAACACCACGGCGGCCAACGCCTCGAGGGACCGAAGGTCCGACACCTCGAAGGGCTGGATCGGCACCTTGACGACCGGCGCCGGCGCCACTCGCTCGGCCAGGCCGGACAGGTGCTCCGCCTCGCCCTGCGCCAGGTGCAGCGAGTCGGCGAGGCAGCGGTAGTGGTCGCCGAGAGCCGTCCCGTCGAGCGTGTCGGCCCGCGCCGCGACCGCCGCCGCGCTCAGGGCCACCCGTGACGCCGCACCCGCGACGCCGTCGGTCTGGGAGCGGCCGTCGACCTCGAGCGCCACGCCGAAGCTCGGCTGGGTGCGGTTGACGATGAGCCCTCGCACGGCGATGTCCTTGCGGGCCAGCTCGTCGGCGAAGAACCCGGCTTCGGCCACCGTGTCGGCCTTGGGCGACGCGACGAGCACGAACGCGGTGCCGTCGTCACGCAGCAGCCGGTCCACCGCCCTGGCTCGCTCCTTGAACCCCTCCTCCATGCCCTCGAACGCCTTGAAGAAGGCCAGCGCATCAGCGATGACCTCGGAGCCGACGACCCTCGCGACCTGGCGCATGACCGCGGTGGTGGCGACGTTGACGGCACGGCCGATGCCCTTCGACGGTGACAGCAGCATCTTGTAGAGGCGATGGTCGAGGAAGTGGGCCAGGCGCTGGGGGGCGTCCAGGAAGTCGAGCGCGTTGCGGGTGGGCGGCGTGTCCACGACGACGAGGTCGAAGTCGCCCTCGACGGCCAGCTCGTAGAGCTTCTCCGATGCCATGTACTCCTGGGTGCCCGACAGGGCACCGGAGATGTTCCGGTAGAACGAGTTGGACAGGATGCGCTCGGCCTGCGCCGGGTCCGCGGAGTAGCGCCGGACCAGCCCGTCGAAGGTGCCCTTGGTGTCGAGCATCAGCGCCGACATCCCGCCGGGCTCCTGCCAGGGCCCGTCGATCGGGCTGGGGTCGTTGGTGAGGCCCTGGAGGCCGAGCGCATCGGCGAGCCGTCGTGCCGGATCGATGGTGACGACCACGGAGCGGCGTCCGAGTCGAGCCGCCTCCATGGCGACGAGCGCGGCCGTGGTCGTCTTGCCGACGCCGCCGGAACCGCAGCACACGACCACCGAGCTGTCGGCGACGACGTCGGACAGCGTGCGCCGATCCGACGCCTCCGCCGTCACGCGGACGCTCCCGTTGGCATGGCTCGCACCGCGTCGAGCAGCCCGTCGGCCAGTGCACGGACCTCGTCGGGACCGACGTCGGTGGTGAACAGGAACGGCAGATGGAGCTGCGGCAGAGGGAGGTCGTCGGCCATGCGTCGCAGCTGCTCGTCCTGCAGCCCCTGGCGGGCCCGACGGAAGGCAGCCGCCTCTGCCAGCACCTCGGACTCGCCGACGAGCAGGCGCACCCCGGCCTCGTCGGCCGCGGCCTCGGGATCTGCGGCGAGACCGGGAAGGTCGGCCACGACGCCGTTGACCACGACGGGACCCAACGCCACGCCGACGGTGTCCTCCAGGCTGTAGGCCGTCTCGACCAGCTCGTTGACCGGCGTCTCCTCGGGCACGGTGACGAGCACGACGCGGCATCGGGCGGGGTCGGTGAGCAGCTCCAGGACGTCGGCAGCCTGGGTGTTGATCGGGCCGACCCTGACGGCATCCGCCAGCCCGCTCGCCGAACGCAGGAACGTGATCGCGTGGCCGGCTGCGGGGGCGTCGAGGACGATGAGGTCCTGGTCCGGGCCGCGTTCGAGCTGCTTGACCTTGCCGAGCACGAGGATGTCGCGGATTCCGGGTACGGCGGTCGCCACGATGTCGAGCAACCCGGTCGACACCAGCCGGTTGGAGATCCGTTGCAGGCCGCGCTCGGCCAGGTAGTCGAGCAGCGCGTCATCAGGCGTCACGGTGCGGGCTCGCACTCCGCCGTGGCCGTCGCCGGCCGGGACCAGCTGCGATTCGTCGTAGCGGAGCCCCTCGGTGTCGAACATGGACGCCATCCCGCCCTTGCCCTCGACCTCCACGATCAGGGTGCGCAGACCGATCGACGACGCGGCGTGGGCGAGCGCCGCGGTGACGGCGGTTTTGCCCACACCGCCCTTCCCGGCGACGATGATCACCCGTGATGCGGTGAGAAACTGCGCAGGATCCACATCGTCCCCTCGGAGGCCCTCGAGTTGGGCACACTAGCCAGTGCCGTGACAAGGAACGTCCGGCGGGGATGCCCCGCCCGGCAGCGCCGTGCCGTCGCGGCCGTCGCCCTGGTCCTGGTGGGGACCGGGATGCTCGTCGGCGTCGGTGCCGCGTCCGCCGGTGCCCAGACCAACTCGTGCGCCGAGCACGGATGTGTGGACGTGGTCGCGGTCAACGGTCTCATCGACGGCATCGAGGCGGACTTCATCGTCGACACGTTGGCGGGCGCACGTCGCTCCGACGGCGTCGTGGCGGTCATCCTGCAGTTCGACAACGGGGGCTCCGCCGTTCCCGACGAACGTCTCGACCAGGTGGCCGAGGCCATCGCTGATGCCGACGTGGCCGTCTCGGTGTGGATCGGTCCGTCCGGCTCCGAGGCCCTCGGTGGCGCCGCCGAGCTCGTCCAGGTGGCCGACAGCTCCGGCATCGCCCCCGGCGCCTCGATCGGCGACGTGGGCAGTCAGCGCCTGTCGGTCGACGAGTTCGGCGAGCTGTTCACCGGCCGCAAGGCTGCTGCGCTCGACCGTTCGCTGTCCGGCGAGGCGGCGGTGAAGGCCGGTCTGGTGACCAGGTTCTCGCCGACGATCGGCGATCACCTGGTGAGCCTCGACGGCGTGGAGACGGAGGTTCGCAACACCGATGGCGAGCGCCAGACGGTCCCGCTGACCACGGTGCGGTTCTCGAAGCTGGCCCTGTCGACCCAGCTGTTCCACACCGTCGCGAGCCCGTCGGTGGCGTACCTGCTGCTGACGATCGGCCTCGGCCTGCTCCTGTTCGAGTTCTTCACCGCAGGGGTCGGCGTCGCGGGGGTGATCGGCGCGCTGTTCACGGTCCTCGGCGGCTTCGGCCTGGCCGAGCTTCCGCACGCCCAGTGGGCCCTCGTGCTGTTCGTCGCGAGCTTCATCGCCTTCTCCATCGACGTGCAGGCCGGGATCCCGCGGGCGTGGACCGCGATCGGCATGGCCATGTTCACCGTGTCCTCGCTGTTCCTGATGACCGAGTTCAGACCGACGTGGATCGCGCTCGTTGCGGGCATCGGCGGCATCGCCGTGTCGATGTTCTCCGGAATGCCCTCCATGGTGCGGACCCGCTTCGCCACCCCGACGATCGGCCGTGAGTGGATGGTCGGCGAGATGGGGTCCGCGACGACCACCGTCGATCCCGAGGGCACCGTCACCGTGCGGGGAGCGCTGTGGCGGGCTCGCGTCAACCGAGCCACGCCCATCCAGCCCGGCGACCCGGTTCGAGTGGTGGCGATCGACGGGCTGGTGCTCGAGGTCGAGCCCGAGGAGGGCGGCGCGATCGACTACCGCGAGATGCGCGACCGCCGTCGGGGCGCGGACGCCGGCACCGCTGTCGACGACGACGCCTGAGC
>JAPXRJ010000136.1:0-8053 GCA_033813615.1 Microthrixaceae bacterium
CAAGTCGCCGGACCGTCAGATCACGGGCATCCAACTCGCCGAGCACCCCGAACCGGGCCGCGTGGAACAACCGGTCCAACGACTCCAACCCATCGAAAAGCCCGAGGAGCGTGTCGTCGTCCATGCCACGCACATCAGCCGCCGCCAACACCGCCAACGCATCGATGACCGCCCGAGCCTCCCCGGCGACCACGAACACCGGCTCACCAAACCCACCGGCGGGCCCACCGTCCGAACCCTCACCACCCGAGCCTTCACAACTCGAGCCCTCGCCGCATTCCCCAGTCGAACACATGTTCGCAGTCTGCCCAGGGGGTGTGACACTCCCCGGCCAGCCCCACAGATCCCCCGACCAACCCGACTCTCAGGACAACAGACCACCGCCACACTCCTGACCCATCTTCACAACCGGGTAGGGGGTCTGTGCAGGGGAAACGCTCAGCCGGGGCGTTGCTCGGCCGACGGGAGCCATCGTGGTCGCACTGCTCGCCTGTCTCGGACTGATCGTCCTCATGACGGCCGTCGTCGTGGTGTCGATGCTCGTCGAGAACTGGCCGAAACTGAGGGTGCCGGCACCCGTGCCGTCCAGCGATCGCCTCGACCGAACCACCGACGCCGCGATGGCGCTCGACGACGTCGGTGCCGCCGCCGACTCCGCAACCGCCGATCGACCGGCCGCCGAAGCGAGCGTCGTCATCGACGACCTCGCGTTCAGCGAGCGCACCGCGCCGACAGCGGATGCCGATCCGGACGAACATGCCGCCGGCACCGACCGAACCGGCACCGACCGAACCAGCACCGACCGAACCAGCGCCAACCAAACCAGCACGGATGCGCCCACCGCCGCGAGCACGCCAGTCGTGCAGGTTGCCGGTTCGCCTGCCGGACCGGCGGCGGACGGTGCCCGCGCCACGATGCCGCCCGGCGGCCAGCCCGAAGGGGCGATCGCCGTGGACGGCTGCTCGGTCAGGCTGCGTGACAGGGACACGGCCGACGTGCTGGCCGGTCTGCTGTTCGCCGGCCTGGGCGCGTCACGACGATCGGGAGCGGACCGGGCGGCGGCGTGGGTCACGGCATCGGCAACGCCGCCGTCGGCCGATCCCGCACGGCTTCCGCCGGGCATCCGGCTCCGAGGACGCACGGCGAAGGTCGCCGAGCTGCTCTCGCATCACGATGGTGGACGGGTGTGGGTCACCCTCCAGCCCGACGTCGACATCGCCCGGGGCCTGGCCCGCACACCGGTGACCCAGCCGACCCTGGCCGGCCTCGTCTCCTGGTGGCGTTCGACCCAGGCACTCCCCGCTGTCATCGAACCCGCCGCTGCCGCGACGATCGCCGAATCCATCGATGCGGTGCGATCCGTGCTCGACGAGACGCCGTGGAGCGAGCCGATCGGGCGTCTCCGCGACGGGCTCGCCGATGCCTCGGCCGCTGGCGAGCCGGTGCTCGTCTCGCTCGGAGCAGCCCACCCGAACGACGCAGCCCACCCGAACGACGCAGCCCACACCCCCGACGCCGCTGGCCACCTGCTCGACGACGATGGAGCCACGAGGCGACTCAGCGACGACCCCAGGCGAGCAGCGCAGAGGAGCTGACGACGTTCGCCCCGGCCGCCCGCGCCCCGTCCTGGACGCGACGGTCCGAGCTGACCACCACGACCGGCCGCTCGGGTGGCAGGTCCTGAGCCATCGCGACCACCACGTCGTCGGCCTCCACGTCGCCGGGCGTGTAGCGAACCCTCACCGCCAGCGGCGCGCTCACGGCGGGACGACCGCCTTCGTCGGACCCGTCGAACACCACGTGGACATCGGCGGCCGATCGGGCGGCGGCGGTGCCGAGGAAGGAGATGAGCCGGTCGCGCTGAGAACGGGCGTCGAGGTGGGGCCAGCCCTCCATCGTCACGTTGTAGCCATCGACGACGACCGCGACATCGGCCGTCCGCATCAGCTGGTCGGTGGCCTCGATCGTTCCGTCGAGCGCGCCGCGCTCCAGTCGGATCGGGAGCCGGTGCCGCCGGGGCGGAGCGCCACGACGGCGGCGCGCACCACCGACGCCGCCCGAGTCGGATCGGTCGTCGCCCCCGGCGGTCCCTGCGACGGGGCCCGTCGAGCCGCGGCCCCCGCGACGGGCGGGCTCCTCCCCTGCTCGGTCCAGATCGGCCGGCTGCGTCCCGGCCGGACCGGTGCCGGAGGACTGCAGGCCCGGTGGCGAGCCGGCGGACGTCAGACCAGCGAGCGCCGCGTCGAGCGCCGCGGCGGCCTCCCCCAAGGCGGCGTGCGCGTCCGCGACAGCGTCGGTGACCGGATCGATCCAGTGCTGCCGCTCGTCCACCAGCACCGCCAGCTCCGATCCAGCGCGGCGCAGGTCCTCCCGTCGAGCCGCCGCGTCGGCACGCGCCGCGGTCAGCTCTGCGACCGCGTCGCGACGCTCGGCGAGCGCGACCTCCAGCCGGACCTCCAGGTCGCGCGACGCCGCCTCCGCCTCCCGGCGTCGGGCCCGTTCCTCGTCGAGCGAGTCCTGGGCCGTGGCCGCATCGGCTGACGCTGCATCCAGCCGACGTTGCAGGTCGACCAGCGCCTGCTCCAACTGGCCCGCGCGACGGACGGCGGACCGCTCGTCGGCATCGGAGCGGTCGCGCTCGATTCGGTCACGCTCGGCATCGACCATCAGGCCGAGCTCTTCCTCCCAACCTTCGGGACGTTCGAGGAACAGCCATCCAGCTCTACCGACCGCGTCCTCGGCGCCATCCGCGGCGACCGCCGCCCGGAAGTCGTCGTCGTCGAGCGAACGGATCAGCGTCTCGATCGCAGTGGCGCTGAGCCGGCCACGGAAGCGCAGCAGCGGACGCAGCGAACCGGGCACTGCGACGCCGTCGGCGGTGCCGAGGTCCCGACGGGCGACGACGAGCGCGAGCTCTGCAGCGTCCGCCAGCAGGACGAGCCGCGCGTCGACCGCTCAGCCCTCCTTGGTCGTGGCAGCAGGCCCGGTCTCGGGCAGCTGGAGCGCAACGTCAGGATCGATCTCGACGACCGCCCCCGCCGGACCGCACCAACGGCACTCGACCGACTCCAGGTCCTCGGCGAGCAACGTGACGTCCTCGACCTCGAGCTCACCACCCACCGTGTAGTGGTGGAACGCCCGGGTGCGACGCGTGGTGGTCACGTCGAAGCGGGTCAGGTTGCCGCACGAGGTGCAGCGGTAGCGGACGGTGGCGGCGTCGGTCGACATCGACGTCGATCCTACCCGTCGATGCCACGACCAGGATCGTTGACGATCGAACACCCGTTCGATCATGATGCCTCGGTGGCCAGCTCATCGACCCGCCGGACCAGCACCTCGTTCCGCCAGACCAGTCTGGACGACCTCGGCGCGCCGCTGGTGGACACCACGTTCGTCGTGGTCGACCTCGAGACGACCGGCGGCTCCCCCGGCACCGACGCGATCACGGAGATCGGAGCGGTCAAGGTGCGCGGCGGCGAGCACCTCGGCACGTTCCAGACCCTCGTGAACCCCGGTCGGGCGATCCCGCCGACGATCACCGTGCTCACCGGCATCACCGAGTCGATGGTGGCCACGGCGCCACGGATCGAGGCGGTGCTGCCGAGCCTGGTCGAGTTCATGGGCGATGCCGTGGTGGTCGGCCACAACGTCCGTTTCGACGTCGGGTTCCTGCAGGCCGCGCTGGACCGAGCCGGCCGACCGCAGCTGACAGGTCCGACGGTCGACACCGTCACCCTGGCCCGACGGCTGGTCCGCGACGAGGTGCCGAACTGCCGTCTGTCGACGCTGGCGGACCGCTTCGGCCTGTCGCACCGACCCAGCCACCGTGCGCTCGACGACGCCCTCAGCACCGCAGACCTGCTGCACCTGTTGTTGGAGCGGGCCGGACGCATGGGTGTGAGCGGCCTGGACGACCTCATGGGACTGCCGTCGATGGCCGGACACCCGCAGGCCGACAAGCTCCGTCTCACCGAGCGCCTTCCCCGCCGACCGGGCGTGTACCTGTTCCGGGCCAAGGACGGTCGGGTCCTCTACGTCGGCAAGGCCACGAACCTCCGAAGCCGGGTGCGCAGCTACTTCTCGACCGACGAGCGTCGCAAGATCGGCTCCTTGCTACGGGAGACCGCCCGGATCGACCACAAGGTCTGTCCGTCGACGTTGGAGGCGTCGGTGCTCGAAGCGCGCCTGATCCGCATGCTCGAACCCCGGTTCAACGCCCACGGCACCCGATGGCGGCGCTACCCGTACCTCAAGCTGACGTTGGACGAGGCGTTCCCTCGTCTGTCGGTCGTCCGGGCCGTCCGCGACGACGGCGGGCTGTACCTCGGCCCGCTGCGCTCGAGCCAACAAGCCAAGGCGGTCGCCGAAGCCATCGAATCTGTCGTGCCGTTGCGCCGCTGCACCCAGGCGGTGCGTCGCCGCACTGCGTCCGATCCGAGCGCGACGGCTGCGCCTGCGTCCCCCCGCACCCTGACGCCGAGTCGGGTGGCGCCGTGCGCGTCGGCGCAGTTGGGCGTCGCGCTGTGCCCATGTGCCGGAGGGGTGACCGAAGGTGACTACGACGTGCACGTGCAGCGCGTGGTGCGAGCGCTCACCGGCCGATCCGACCTGCTCGTCGAACCGCTGCGTGAGCGCATGGACGACATGGCGCGGGCTGAGCGCTTCGAAGAAGCCGCTGCGGCCCGCGACCGGCTCGCAGCACTCGTCACCGCGATCGGCCGCCAACGGCGGATGGAGCAGCTGCTCTCGTGCGAACGCCTCCTGGTCCGCGTCGAATCCGGCGAGGTCGCCGAACTGCGGCGGGGCGTGCTGTGGCAGATGTGGCCGGCCGACCACGCCGACCAGCTGACGGCGATCGCCCGACCGGTCGAGATGCAGCCGGTCCAGCCACCGGAACCGGGCCGCCCGGTCGAACGGGATCTGGCCGACGAGCTCAGCTGCGTGGGTTCGTGGCTCGATCAGCACACGTCCCGCATCCAGATCGAACATGCCGACGGACAGTTCGCGTCGGTGTACCCGCGCCTGCCCGACATGCGCGCCCGCACCCGTTCTGTTCGGCCTTTCACAAGGAAAACCTTGTGAAAGGCCGAACAGAACGGGTCAGAGACCTTGGAGCGCGCGGCTGGCGGCGACCAGCTCGCCGAGCGTTCGAGCAGCGTCGCCGGAATCGATCGCGTGGTTCGCCTTCAACAGCCCGTCGGCAAGCCCATCGGCCACGTCGGCGACGACCAGCGCTGCAGCTGCGTTGAGTGCCACCATGTCGCGCACCGGCCCGGGACGCCCTTCGAGGACACCGTTCGCCGCGACCGCGTTCGCCGCAGGATCGCCGACGGCGATGTCGGCCGACCGGACCCGGGCAAGACCGACCTCCTCGGGGGTGACCTGGAACCTCCGGGTCTCGACCCCATCGACGATCTCGATCACGTCGGTCACGTCGGTGGTCGTCAGCTCGTCGAGTCCGTCCGCACCGCGCACGACCCAGGCTTTCGCGACGCCACGGCGAGCGAGCACGCCGGCCACGAGCTCGACCCTGGCCTCATCGGTCACGCCGAGCACCTGACGCCCGACGCGGCCGGGGTGCGACAGCGGGCCGAGCAGGTTGAACACCGTCGGGATGCCGAGCTCGGTGCGGACCGGTGCCACGTGGCGCATCGCCGGATGGAACATCCGGGCGAACGCGAAGCCGACGCCGGCTTCGGTGACGCAGGAGCGAACGCCCGGACCGTCGAGGTCGACCTCCACCCCGAGCGCTTCGAGCAGGTCGGTCGATCCGGAGGTCGAGCTGGCCTTGCGGTTGCCGTGCTTGCACACCGTCGCTCCGGCCGCGGCTGCGACGATCGACGCCATCGTCGAGACGTTGAACGCCTGACCGCCGAGCGCCTTGGATCCGCCGGTGCCGACGATGTCGACCGTGCCGGCGGGGTCGTCCAAGTCCAGCGGTGCCGCCGCGGCGAGCATCGCCTCGACCAGTCCGGCCACCTCTTCGGGCGATTCACCCTTGGCCTTCAGAGCGATGACGAACCCGGCGATCTGGGCGTCGGTCGCGTCACCCGCCAGGATCCGCTCGAGTGCTCCGGCGGCGACGGCGAAGGACAGGTCGTCGCCGGCCACCACTGCGGACAGCACGCCGGGCCACGCGCCGGCTGATGCGAAGGCTCCCACGACCCGGACGGTCAGCCGCTGACCGCACCGGCGGTCTCGGCGGCCGGGACCGCGTCAGCGGCGCTCGAAGCGCTCACGGTCCGGAGTCGGCGACGGCGACGGATGATGCGCTGACGCTCGCGTTCGGTGGCTCCGCCCCAGACGCCGTTGTGCTCACGGTGTCCGATCGCGTACTCCAGGCAAGCTTCCCGGACCGAGCAGGCCGAGCAGACCGACTTCGCAGCGTCGGCATCCTCGTCGGTGAGCGGATAGAAGATCGTCGGATCGAGTCCGCTGCACGCGGACTCGTTGAGCCAACCGCGGTCCATGCGGGGCGATTCTGCCCATTGCGGTCGCGGGTGTCCAAAGTTCAACCGAAGTTCCGGCGCTCCCACCCCGCCGCATGTGCCAACTGTCACCGTGCACGGCGTCGCGACCCCACTCCCACCGTCGTTCGGGGGCCAAGTCGTTCTCCGGATCGTTCTCCGGATCGGGCTCCGGCGGCCGAGCGTGGCGCGTCCTAACCTGACGGGGTGGCACCCCCCGCACCGACCCCTCGGCCCTTCGTGCGCGCCACCGCTCTGGCGGCGCTCGAGCACGAGGAGTTCGACCTGACCGTCATCGGCGGCGGGATCACCGGTGCGGGTGTGGCCCTCGACGCGGCGTCGAGAGGCATGCGGGTGGCGCTCGTCGAGCGTGCGGACTTCTCCTCCGGCACCTCGTCGAAGTCGTCCAAGCTCATCCACGGCGGACTGCGCTACCTCCAACAGGGCGAGATCGGCCTCGTGTACCAGGCGCTCGCCGAGCGGCAGCGACTGCTGCGCAACGCTCCGCACCTGGTGAAGGTGCTGCCGTTCCTGATCCCGATGTTCGGCTCCGGCGGCGTCATCCCCGCCAAGATCTCCCGGCTGCTCGGCTCCGCCATGTGGGGCTACGACCTGACGGGGGGTTGGCGGGTCGGCAAGCGCCATGAGCGCCTGACCCACGCCGAGGCGATCGAGTTGATGCCGACGTTGCCGACCGACCGCCTGGTGTCGGCCTACCTCTACTACGACGCCGCAGCCGACGACTCCCGGCTGGTCACGACCATCCTGCGCACCGCTGCGCTCGAGTTCGGCGCGGCGTGCGCCAACCACGTGCGCGCCGTCGGGTTCTCGAAGGATGCCGACGGCGTCGTCGACGGCGTCGAGGTCCGACCCGACGACTCCCGAGACGACGTCGTCGGCGACGACGACCACGGCGCGGCGTTCACCATCCGCTCCAGGTCGGTGGTCAACGCGGCAGGCGTCTGGTCCGACGAGATCCGCACCTTCGACGAGGGCTCCGACCCCGACTCGATCCGACCGGCCAAGGGCATCCACATCACGGTGCCGTGGCACAAGGTCCGCAACCGGATCGCCGCAGTCGTGCCCGTGCCCGGCGACAAGCGGTCGGTCTTCGTGATCCCCAACGGCGAGCTGACCTACATCGGCACCACCGACACCGACTACGACGGACCGATCGACGACCCGCAGTGCAGCGCCGAGGACGTCGCGTACCTGCTCCGGGCCATCAACGGCGCCAGCACCGAGCACCTCGACACGTCCGACGTGGTCGGCACCTGGGCTGGGCTCCGGCCCCTCGTGAAAGCTGCCGACGGCCCCGGCAGCGGGCGGACCGCCGACCTGTCGCGCCGCCACCGGGTGGCCGTGTCGGACTCCGGGGTCGTGTCGATCACCGGCGGCAAGCTGACCACCTACCGGGAGATGGCCGCGGACACCGTCGACGAGGTCATCGAGTCCGTCCTGGCCCGGCGCCCGGGATTCTCCGCATACGGCGACAGCACCACGAAGGACCTGCCGCTGCGCGGCGCCGCCGGCCACGACACCGTCGCTCGCGCCGCCGAGGTGTACCCCGAGGTCCCGACCGAGCA
>JAPXRJ010000137.1:0-8045 GCA_033813615.1 Microthrixaceae bacterium
TGGCAGACGTTCTGGCGCATCACGTTCCCGGCGATCCGATGGGGGATCGTCTACGGCGTCGTGCTCAGCCTGGCCCGCTCGCTCGGCGAGTTCGGTGCCGTCAAGGTCGTGTCGGGGAACCTGCTGGGCAGGACCCGCACCGCCACGCTCGTGGTGGAGGAGAAGTACCTGAACTTCGACAAGGGCGGCGCGTACGCCACGGCGTTCCTCCTCGCCCTCGTCGCCGTGGCCTGCATCGTGGTCGTCGCCATCATCCGGCCCGACACATCCGACGACAGGGAGGACCCATGAGCATCGAGGTCGCCAACATCAACAAGCGCTTCGGCGACTTCGTCGCGCTCGACGACGTCTCGGTCACCATCCCGAGCGGCCAGCTCACCGCGCTGCTGGGCCCGTCGGGCGGCGGCAAGTCCACGCTGCTGCGCATCATCGCCGGACTCGAGGTGCCCGACTCCGGTTCGGTGTTCATCGAGGGCGTCGACGCCACCGAGCTCAGCCCGCAGCGCCGCGACGTGGGCTTCGTGTTCCAGCACTACGCGGCGTTCAAGCACCTGTCGGTGTTCCGCAACGTGGCGTTCGGGCTGGAGATCCGCAAGCGACCCAAGGACGAGATCCGGTCCCGGGTGAACGAGCTGCTCGAGCTCGTGCACCTCGACCAGTTCGCCGACCGGCTGCCGGCGCAGCTCTCCGGGGGTCAACGTCAGCGCATGGCCCTCGCCCGCGCCCTCGCCGTCGAGCCCAAGGTGCTCCTGCTCGACGAGCCGTTCGGCGCGCTCGACGCGAAGGTCCGCAAGGAGCTGCGGGACTGGCTGCGCAAGCTCCACGACGACGTCCACGTCACCACCGTGTTCGTCACACACGACCAGGAGGAGGCGCTCGAGGTCGCGGACGAGATCGTCGTGATCAACGAGGGTCGCGTCGAGCAGGTCGGCTCGCCCGACGCGCTCTACGACGAGCCGGCCAGCTCGTTCGTGATGTCGTTCCTGGGTCCGGTCACGCAGATCGGCGGCGACCTGATCCGACCGCACGACGTCGAGGTGCTGGCCGCGGACCCCGGTGCTCCCGCTGGTGTGTCCGGTGACCAGCACGGTGCAGTGGCCGGCACGGTGGAGCGGATCGTGCGGATCGGCTTCGAGGTCCGGCTGGAGATCGCGACGGGCGACGCGACGGGCGACGCGACGGTGCTCGTCACCCAGACGCGCCCGCAGTTCCAGGAGCTCGGCATGCGCGCCGGCGACCGGGCATGGGTGCGACCGGTGCCCGGCGCTCCGACCGTTCCGGCGAAGCCGCTGGCGGGCTCGGTGGTCGGAGCGACACGGTGACCGACTCCGTGACCGACACGGTGACCGACTCGGTGGCCATCGAATCCGATGACAGAAGGGGAACCGACGGAGTCAGCCGGCGACGGCGCCGAGCACCAACGTGTTCGACCACCGGGTGCGGACGCCCTCGGTCCAGCTGATCGGCGTCGACAGCGGTTGAGGCGTCGATCCTTCGACGTCGCGCACCAGGTGCGGCACCGACGCCAGCCCCACGGTGCCGGGATGGTTGGCGAGCACCGACCCGTCGCGCAGCGCGATCCCGGGGTACATCGACTCGACGGTCATCAGGTCGCGGACCGGACCGCCGCTTGCGGCGACGGAGCGCAGACTCGTGCCACCGGGGAAGGTCGCCTCGGGATCGATCGTGGTGAACGTGAGTCGGCCGGAGGTGCCCCACCCGAGCACGTGGGTGACCAACGCATGCTCGGACCCGGCGACGAGCGTCGCCGGTGTGGCGGCTGTCGCGGTGCGGAGGACGGCGAGGTCGCCGGCGTACGGGTTGTCGGTCGTTCGAAGGATGCTGAACGCGACGGCGTCGGAGGTCGGCCGCCAACGGGGAGGGCCGAAGACGGCGATCACGTCGTCGGCCCTGGTGATCTCGGAGCGGGTGGCGACGTCGAAGATCTGCAGCCGGCCGTCGACGCTGTCACCGAACGGTCCGTACGGCGTGACGATGGCGACCTTTGTGCCGTCAGGGGAGAAGTTGAACGCGTGCGCCCATCCGGTGCCCGGGAACGCGGAGCAGTCGTGAGATCCGATCGCAGCGCACACGCCGACCTCAGCGGTGGTCGACCACGCGTCCGTGTCGCCGACGAGAATCCGACCTGTCGCCGGATCGAGGTGGCCGTCCATCTGGGCGAGCAACGCCTGGTCGGTCGCATCGGCCGGATCGCTGATCGGTCGGGACCCGCTCCTGGTCACGATCGACTCGTCGGTCGAGCCCTGGCCCCGATGGAGCAGGTGGACGGTGATGCCGGCACCGAGCGCCTCGGGCAGCAGCATCGCCGGAGCCGGCGGTGGCTGCTCGGGCTCGGGCGTGACGGGCGGCGTGCACGCCGCCGCGACCGCCGCAGCGACTCCGGCCACGATGAGCGCCAACTTCCTGAGCGTCTTCGTCATGGTCCTCCCCTTGTCCTGCCGACGACCGGATCGTAGGTGGGCAACGCTCGGTACGTCATCGAGACGTGCTCCCGTCCGACGGAGTGCGCCGGCACCTTTGAGTCGTCAGATCTCGGGGCGGCACTCTCCGGTTCCGAGTTCGTGGAGGCCGGCCAGGTCGCCTGGGCCCCAGTCGGTGGCGCTCGTCGGCGAGCCCTCGGTGTTCATGATCTGGGTCTCGTCGGCGACGTGGTCCAGGCCGACCAGGTGGCCGACCTCGTGCTGGACCACCGCCTGCACGGACGCCGCGCCGTTCGGTGCGCCGAGCAGCAGGCCCAGGTCGGCGGCGTCGAGCACCACGCTGCCGCTGACATGGCTGGTCGCATCCTCCTCCAGCCCCACGCTGGAGGGTCCGCCCAGGCCGGCGACGTAGCCGCCGAGCGGCGGCACCTGCTGCTCGGTCGACCAGCTGAACAGCACCGGCGCCCACATCTCGCCGTAGCGATCGGGCTGGTAGGGCTCGCGCTGCTTGTCCCAAGTCTCGTCGGTGGTGCCGTCGTACTGGAACTGCAGGCCCGTGGCCCTCGACGTACGGGCGAGGGCCTCGTCGATGAAGCCCTCGCCACCGGGCGGGGCGCCCGTGGGGTTCACCACGTAGCGGACCGGTCGGCACGGATCCCACGTCACCGGCGATCCGTCGTCCTGCTGGTTGAGGAACTCGTACGGGCCGGTCGCTGCGGGCACGGGCGGCGGCGACCCGAGCGGGGCCTCCGACGCGGTCGTGTCGGCCGGTGGCCAGTCGGCGGGCCGACGCAGCTCGGGGGTGCCCTGGACCAGCTCCTCGCCGCGGCCCGACGCGAGCACGATCCCGGTGGCGACGAGCGCGATCACGACGATCGGCGCCATCCACCTGGACCGGCGATGGCGTCGGGTCTGCGCGTGCTCGAGGCGCTCGTCGCGCTCGGCCAGGTGGGCCTCGTGCTGTGCCTGCTCGTCGAGCCGGCGCATCAGGTCGGCCTGACGGGCGGCACGCTGGCGCTCGGCGTGGCTGGGTTCGTGCGGCGCGTCGGGGAGGCTGCCCATGTCCAGCATCCGCCGGACGGCCTCGTCGAATTCGTCGTCGGAGTCCGGTCCGCCCCCGTCTCCATCCACGCCGTCCGATCCCACGGGCCGCGAGCGTACCGACGGTGCGCGGCTGGAGCTCCACGGCGCTCAGCGGACGCACCTCGTCGCTCTCGACCCGGACTCCGCCGCGGGCACCGCCGAGTGCGCCGCGGGCCGACGGACAGCGGCTCCCGGCCGGGGAGTACGATCGGCGTCAGAACTTGACGGTCCGGTCAAGTCCGTCGAGCGACAGGTGATCCCACCGTCGATCGACGCCAGCCAGGCCGCACTGCAGCCAGTCTGCACTCGAGCCAGTTCGCACTTCAGCCACCAACCCAACCACCACCAGCCAGGGGGACAGCACGTGAAGGTCTACGAGAACCTCTACATCGACGGCGAGTGGGTCCCGTCATCGGGAACCGGCGCCATCGACGTCATCGACTCCGCCACCGAGGAGGTGATCGGCCGGGTCCCGCAAGGAACCGCTGCCGACGTCGACAAGGCGGTCGCCGCCGCCAAGGCAGCCTTCGAGACCTGGTCGGTGACCCCGGTGGACGTCCGTGCGAAGTACCTGCGTGACATCGGAGCGGCGCTCACCGCCCGCTTCGAGGACATCGCGACGACGATCTCCGGCGAGGTCGGCTCGCCCAAGGTGTTCGCCGAGATGGTCCAGGCCGGGCTGTCGGTGGGCGACTGGGACACCTACGCACGCGTCGCCGAGGAGTTCGAGTGGGAGACCCAACTCGGCAACAGCCTCGTCGTCCGTGAGCCCATCGGCGTGGTGGGAGCGGTGACGCCGTGGAACTACCCGCTGTACCTCATCGTCTGCAAGGTCGGTCCCGCTCTGGCCGCCGGGTGCACGATCGTCCTCAAGCCCGCCAGCTACACCCCGCTCAACGCGTACATCCTCGCCGAGGTCATGCACGAGGTCGGCCTCCCCGCCGGCGTGTTCAACCTGGTCGTCGGCCCGGGCGGCGAGGTCGGCGAAGCGATCGCCAAGCACCCCGACGTGGACATGGTGTCGCTGACCGGCTCCGGCGAGGTCGGTGCGCAGGTCTCCAAGGACGCCGCCGACACGGTCAAGCGCGTCGGCCTGGAGCTCGGCGGCAAGTCCGCCAACATCGTCCTTGACGACGCGGATCCGACCGCGGTCGCCATGGGAGCGGTGTTCTCCTCGTTCCTGAACTCGGGCCAGACGTGTTCGGCGCTCACGCGGCTGTTGGTCCCCCGCTCCCGGGAGCAGGAGTTCGTCGACGCGATCGTGGCGGAGGCCTCCCAGGTCCGCCTCGTCGACCCGCACTCGCCGGACGAGCCCGACATCTTCCACGCCCTCGGGCCGATGGTGTCGCTCTCCCAGAAGCGGTCCGTGCAGGACTACATCCAGAAGGGGATCGACGAAGGAGCCACCGTCGTCGTCGGCGGCGCGGATGACCCGGAGGGCTTCGACAAGGGCTACTACGTCAAGCCGACCGTGTTCGCCGGAGTGACGCCGGACATGACGATCGCCCAGGAGGAGATCTTCGGACCCGTGCTGTCGATCATCGCCTACGAGGACGACGACGACGCCGTGCGCATCGCCAACGGAACCGTGTTCGGCCTCGCCGGCGGCGTCCAGTCCGCTGATGTCGAGCGGGCCACCGCAGTCGCCCGGCGGCTGCGGACCGGTCAGGTCGACGTGAACGGCGCCGCGTTCAACACCGAAGCGCCGTTCGGCGGCTACAAGCAGTCGGGCAACACCCGTGAGCGTGGGCGTTGGGGTCTCGAGGAGTTCCTCGAGACCAAGTCGATCCAGCTCCCGACCTGACCCTTCCGCGGTCTGCGGGCCCTCGGCGACACACCGACCAGCGTTCTCATGACCGAGAAGGTCGTAGCGCATCATTCTTGGTGGTCAGAACCAGGTGGGTGGGGCAAACCGGTGGGTGGTGCTTCGAGGAGCGAAGTAGGTTGAGAGGCCGCCCGTTCATCTGACGTTGCAGCACCCGGTGACCCTCCTCGTACCCGAACCCGACGCCGCGCCCGGCGACGAGGCGCCTCTCGATCCGACCGGCTCCGGCGCGGGCGGTCCGTCGGTCACACGCCGGGGTGCCCGGGTGCTCGGCCGGTTCGTCGCCATGCACCCCGGGCCGTTCGCCCTGTCGCTCGTCGGCGGCGTGGGCTGGGCGGCGATCGTGGTCACCGCCAGCTACGTGCTCGGCCGCGTGACCGACGAGGTGATCACGCCCGCGTTCAGCGACGAGGGCGTTCCCGCGTCGACGGTGTGGTGGGCGGTCGCCGCGCTGTTCCTCGTCGGTCTGGCCCGCGGCGTGTCGGTCGGCATCCGACGCTGGTTCGGCTCGCTCACCGAGGCGCGCACCCAGCGCAGCCTTCGCACCGACGTGGTCGAGCGCCTCCTGACGATGCCGCTGGCGAGCTACCGCAAGCGGCCCACCGGCGAGCTGATGGCCAACGCGGACGTCGACGTCACCACGGCATCCAACGCGCTCATGCCGCTGCCCTTCTCCCTCGGCGTGGTGGCGCTGATCGCCATCTCGCTCGTGAGCCTGTTCCTGGCCGACCCGGCGTTCGGGGTCGTCGCGCTCCTGCTGTTCCCCACGCTCACGTTCATCAGCCGCTGGTACACCGATCGGGTCCACGAACCCGCCGCCCGGGTGCAGGCCCGGCTCGGCGACGTCAGCGCGATCGCCCACGAGAGCTTCGACGGCGTGCTCGTCGTCAAGACGCTCGGTCGCGAGGCGCAGGAACAGGCGCGCTTCGACGCCGCGGCGGACCGACTCCGCACCGAGCGCCTGGGTGTCGCCCGGCTGACCGCGAGCTTCGAGCCCCTGCTCGACATGCTGCCCAACCTGGGCACGGTCGCGCTGCTCCTCGCCGGTGCCTGGCGCATCGACCACGGGGCGGCCAGCCCGGGCGACCTGGTCCAGGCCGTGGCGCTGTTCGGCTGGCTGGCGTTCCCGATGCGGATCGTCGGGTTCATGTTCGAGTCGATCCCCAGGGCCGTCGTGTCGATCGACCGGGTCGACGCGCTGGTCGCCGAGCCGGTCGACCCCGCCGCGGAGCAGGCCGACGGAGCGATCGCTCGAGCCCACCTTCCCGACGGTCCCCTCGGCGTGCAGCTCGACGGGGTGTCCTTCGCTTACGGCGATGCGGCGGTGCTCGACGGCGTGTCGTTCACCGTCGACCCCGGCGAGGTCGTGGCGCTTGTCGGCTCGACGGGGGCGGGCAAGTCGACGTTGGCGCAGCTGCTCGTCCGCCTCGACGAGCCGTCGGCGGGTCGGGTGCTGGTCGGCGGCGTGCCGATCGCCGAGCTCGACCCGGACGAGCTGCGCGGCACCGTCTCGCTGGCGTTCCAGGAGTCGTACCTGTTCGCCTCACCGGTGAAGGAGAACGTGACGCTGGGTCGCGACGTCGACGCCGCCGGCACCGCCGACGCGCTCGATCGGGCCCGCGCCGCCCGCTTCGTCGGTCGGTTGCCCCAGGGTCAGCAGACCGTGGTGGGCGAGCGCGGGGTCACGCTGTCGGGCGGCCAGCGCCAACGCGTCGCGCTGGCCCGGGCGCTTGCCGGCGAGCCCCGGGTGCTGGTGCTCGACGACGCCACCTCCGCCGTCGACCCCGTCATCGAGGCCGAGATCCTCGACGGCCTGCGCCGTGGTGACACCACGATGGTCGTCGTCGCCCACCGCCTGTCGACGATCCTGCTGGCCGACCGGGTGGTGCACCTGGACGACGGCCGGGTGCGCGGCGTCGGCACGCACGATGAGCTGCTCGCCGATGCCGAGTACGCCGCGCTGGTGACGGCATACGAGGAGGAGGCCGAGCTGGAGCCGGTCGAGCAGGACCTCGACGACCGCCACCCCCACCAAGCCCGTTCTGTTCCTCAAAACCGACTGAAAACCGTCGATTTTGAGGAACAGAACGGGCCGGGTGGGGACGGGGGCGACGGGGACGGGGTGGGTGAGCGCTGATGCCGATCCGGCCGAACACCCCCGACGATCCCGACGACGACGCTCCGATCAAGGCGCTGGAGGTCCTGCGCGTCGGCGTGCGGGCCACCCCCGAGCTCCGCAAGGGGTTCGCCGCGTCGCTGAGCTTCGCGATGGTCATCGCCCTCGGTCGTCTGGTCGTACCGATCGCCATCCAGCAGATCCTCGACAAGGGGATCTCGAACGACGGTCCCGACTGGCCGTTCGTCATGTGGACGTGCGCTGCGGCCGCGGTGGCGATCCTGGGCCTCGCCGTCCTCAACAAGCTGACCTACTTCCGGCTGATGCGCACCGCAGAGAACGTGCTGTTCGGATTGCGGACCCGGGCGTTCGGCCACGTCCACGAGCTGTCGATCGGCCACCACAACGAGGCCCGCAAGGGCGTGCTCGTCTCCCGAGTCACCTCCGACATCGAGACCCTCGCCCAGTTCGCGTCGTGGGGGGCGGTCAGCTGGGCGGTCAACACGACGATGATCGTGGTGGCCCTGGCGATGACGGCGATCTACAGCTGGCAGCTCGCTCTGGTGATCGCGGCGGTGCT
>JAPXRJ010000138.1:0-7965 GCA_033813615.1 Microthrixaceae bacterium
TGACAGAGCTGTCCCTCAGGACAGCGGCGTGCCAGGTCGGAACGGCCGGGCACCGGGTGGGACCTTGGCCGGCTTGCCGAACCACCAGCCCTGCTGGCTCATCTCCAACAGCGCGTGGTCGCCCGAGCTGTTGCCGTAAGCATGGACGATCACCTCGTCGGTGGGCGCGCCGAGCCACTCGCGCAGGCGGAGGGCCTTCTCTTCCGCCCGCACGTTCGGACGCGCCAGGCGACCGGTGAGGATGCCGTCGATCGACTCGAGCTCCACGCCGATCACTCCGTCCATCGTCAGCTCCCGCGCGATCGGCTCCAGGTAGTGGACGAGGCTCGCCGACACGATCACCGTCGAGTGCCCCGCACGCTGGTGCTCGTGGACCCGGGCCACGACGTCGGGCCGGAGCCGGTCGCCGGTCAGGAGGTCCCGCGCGTAGCGCTCGCCGGCGACGCGGAGGTCGTGCTCGGCGCGGCCACCGAGCAGCTGTGCGATCAGGTGCGCCTTGACCCTGTCGCGTTCCTGGAGGGGAAGTCGACGACGGGCGCCGAGCAGGCCTGCCGACGCGCACGCGGACGCGAATCTGGCGGGGCCGGCGACCCGGGCGAGGAACGGGACGAACGTGTCCCGCTTGGAGATGGTGCCGTCGAAGTCGAAGGCGGCGATCGTGCGGGTCATCGTTGAGCAGTCGTGTGGGACGGGTCGTCGGGGAGGGTCGTGCAGGACGAGGTCGACCAGTCGAGTGCCTGGGTCGTGTTCAGGTCCGGCTCGCTCAGAGTGGCTCTGACGTGTGGGCCACGTAGGAGGCGAGGCGGTTCAGCGATCGCTGCATCGCGACGGTGTTCTTGCGGGGTCGCCCGAACCAGGTGGGGTACGGGCCCGCCTTGGACGTGGACCAGTCGAAGGTCTCGGTGACCCGAGTGATCGGCTCGCCATCGACCGGTTGCTCCTCCTCGAACTCCCAGCGCCAGCGCCAGCCTCCGGCGTGAGCCCAGGCGATCCGACGGCCCTCGGCGTACTCGACCACGGTGTTCGAGATCACGTACGGCACGCCGATGCGCATGTGCGTGGTGAAGCGGTCGCCGAGCGCGAGCTTCCGCCGGCTTCCCTTGACGCTGCGCACGCTGCCGGAGCCGTCGATCACCGGATGCATCGTTGGGTCGGCCACCAAGTCGAACAACCGCCGGGCATCGGCTGCGATCAGGCGGCTGGCCGACACCGATGTGGATGTCGCTGACGTGGGGGCGGACGGGTCCGCCGCGGTGAGGGCTGAGGGTGGGACGGAGCTCATGGGCTGCGACGTTAGGTGCTTGCGCTCAGTTCTCCGGTACGGATCCGACCGGAAGGGTACTGACTTCTCGTCAGAATCGGGGTCGGTCGGGATCAGCCGCCGGCACGGTCGGCGACGATCCGCCAGAGCGAGCGCGGCAGCAGTCGGAACACGGAGAACGGCAGTTGGAGGATCGGCGGCGCCCAGATGACCTCCTGGCCCTTGGCCAGCCCGGCGACGATCAGCTCGGCCACCTTCTCGGGGGTGGTGGAGAAGGGCGCCGCCTCCATCCCTTCGGTCATCTTGGTCCGCACGAATCCCGGCCGGACCACCACCACCTTCACCCCGGTTCCGACGAGCGAGTCGCCGAGGCCCTGACCGAACGCATCGAGTCCGGCCTTGGTGGCGCCGTAGACGAAGTTGTCCTTCCGGGCCCGCAGGCCGGCGACCGACGACATCAAGACGATGGTCCCGCGGCCCTGTCGCTGGAGGCGATCGGCGACGATGAGCGAGGCCGACACGAGGCCGGCGAAGTTGATGTCGACCGCCCGGGCGGCGAACGCGGGATCGGCGTCGAACGCCGCCTGGCTGCCCAGGATGCCCGCGGGCACGTACACCAGGTCGATGTCGCCGAAGCGGTCGAACACCTCGTCGATGACCTTCCGATGGCTGTCGACGTCGGTCGAATCCCACAGCACGGTCTCGACGGTGGTGGCACCGGCGGCCCGGACCGCATCAGCGACCGGTTCCATGTCGTCGGCGGGTCGGCCGGCGAGCACCACGGTGCGGCAGCGGGTGCGGGCGAGTCGCACGCACAGTGCCCGGCCGATGTCGGACCCGCCGCCGAGCACCAGCACCGATTGGACTTCACCGAGCGCATCCTGCACCGTCTGCGACCTCCGACGTCGACGTAGCGACGGGACGTCCCGATCGCCGGCCCGGAGGCTACCGGCGCAGGTGCTCGCCCGAAGGAAGAGGCGACGCGTCGGGCGAGGCCACGGTCGACCCCGCGGGTGATGCCACCGGTCGGGTCGAGGAGGTGCTCGACGCAAGCGGGAGCGTGACCTCGACCCGGGTCCCGTTCGTCGCATCGCAGCGTCGAGCTGCTCGTCGTCGCCGAGGTCGAGCGCTGTGGGGAGACGGGCGCGGGCGCCTAACGTCGTGGTCATGAGCACCCGGATGCTGATCGTCCTCGCCCTGCTGTGCGGGCTGGCCGTGCTCGTCGCGTTCGCCGTCCAGGCCGCGCAGATCATCTGAGCGGGCCGGAGCAGATCGGTCAGGACAACGGCACCCGCCGGGGTCGCGTTCGGCCCGCGGGAGTCGCGTCGGTAGTCTCGGCGCCGTGGAGCAGACGCACTTCGACCTGGTGATCATCGGCGGCGGACCAGCCGGTTACGGCGCCGCCCTGTACGGCGCATCCGCGGGGCTCGACGTCGCCCTGGTGGAGAAGGACAAGGTGGGCGGCACCTGCCTGCACCGGGGCTGCATCCCGGCCAAGGAGCTCCTCGAGACCGCCGCCGTCGTCCGAACCGTCGCCCACGCCGGCGACTTCGGCGTGAAGGTCGAGCCGATCGGCCTGGAGTGGGCGACCGTCCTCGAGCGCAAGCAATCGGTCATCGACAAGCTCGTCGGAGGCGTGACGGGCCTGCTCAAGAACCGCAAGGTCACGATCCTGAACGGCACCGCCACCCTCGGCGCCGATCGCACGGTCACGGTGGTGGGCGGCGACGAGTCCGCCACGCTCACCGCGGACGCGGTGATCCTTGCCCCGGGGTCGGTGCCGCGGGTCATCCCGGGATTCGAACCCGCCGGTCCGGTCGTCACGTCCGACGAGTTCTTCCACATCGACGGGGTGCCCGAACGGGCGGTGGTGATCGGCGGCGGTGCGATCGGTTGCGAGTTCGCATCGACCCTCGCGGACCTGGGTGCCGCGGTCACGATCCTCGAGGCGCTGCCCAAGATCCTTCCCGGCTGCGACGACGACGTGACCCGCGTGGTGCAGCAGTCGTTCAAGAAGAAGGGCATCGACATCCGCACCGGGGTGGCCGTGTCGGGGCACGCGCCAGGTGCGGATGGATCGACCACTGTGAGCTTCGGCGAAGGGGAGCGCATCGAGACCGACCTGGTGGTCGTGTCGGTGGGTCGTGCGCCCTTCACCGACGGCCTGCTGGTCGACGGCACCGGCGTGAAGGTCACCGATCGGGGCTTCATCGAGGTCGATGACCTGTACCGCACCGGAGAGCCGTCGGTGTGGGCGATCGGCGACGTGATCGCCACCCCGCAGCTCGCCCACGTCGCCTTCGCCGAGGCGATCTGCGTGGTGAAGGACGTGTTGGGGGAGGCTGCGGTCCCGGTCGACAACGACAAGGTGCCCTGGGCGATCTACTGCCAGCCCGAGGTCGCGTTCGCCGGCATGTCGGAGGCCGCCGCCAAGGACGCCGGCATCGACGTGGTGACCTCCAAGCACCGCTTCGCCGGCAACTCGAGGGCGATGATCATCGGCGCGACCGACGGGCTCGTGAAGATCATCGCCGAGAAGCTCGCTGACGGATCCGCAGGTCGGATCCTGGGTGTCCACATGGTCGGCCCGTGGGTCACCGAGCAGCTCTCCGGCGGCTACCTGGCCGTCAACTGGGAGGCGACCGTCGACGAGGTCGCAGCGTTCATCCAGCCCCACCCGTCGCTCACCGAGCTGTTCGGCGAGTCGGTGCTGGCCCTCACCGGACGGTCGCTGCACGGCTGAACCGTGCGTCTGCTCCGATCGCCGTCCGGCCCGTCCCGCCCGACTGGTTCCCCGCTGGTGGGCCTGGATGCGTCCACCAGTGGGAACAGAACAGGTGACGGGATCGGAGGGCTGTAGAGACAAGTTCAAGACAAGTAGGCTCGGCGGAGATCGACAGCGCAACGTGCCGGCACTGGCGTCGGCCGAAAGGAACGGCAATGGCCGACATCGTGATGCCCCAGCTCGGCGAGAGCGTCACCGAGGGCACGATCACCCGCTGGTTCAAGTCGATCGGCGACTCTGTCACCGAGGACGAGCCGTTGTTCGAGGTGTCGACCGACAAGGTCGACACCGAGGTCCCTTCGCCGGCGAGCGGAGTGCTGTCGGAGATCCGGGTTCCCGAGGGCGACACCGTCGACGTCGGCACCGTGCTGGCTGTGCTGGGCGACGCCGCCGACGCCGGCGCCGGCGCCGGCGCGACTGCTGCCCCCGCCGACGCTCCAACTCCTGAACCTGCTCCTGAAGCCGATGTCGCACCGCCGGCACCGACTCCCGAGCCGCCACCTGCACCCGCTGCTCCCGTCGCCCCGACCCCACCGACGCCGGCTCCAGCTCCTGCCGCTCCGGCTCCGGCGGCTCCAGCTCCTGCCGCTCCGGCTCCGGCGGCTCCGGCGGCTGCGGCTCCGGTCGCTGCGACCGCGGCGTCGGGGGTCATGCTGTCGCCCCTCGTGCGTCGACTGGTCGACGAGCACCGCATCGACCCGGCGACCATCAAGGGAACCGGCGTGGGTGGCCGCATCACCAGGGAGGACGTGCTCGACGCCGTCGACGCCCGTGGGTCCGCAGCGCCGAGCAGCGCCTCGGCACCCGCCGCCGCTCCGGTCTCCTCCGCTCCGGCACCGGTCTCGCCGCCCCGCTCGGTCCCGGCTCGGCCCAACGCTGCGCCGATGCGCCCCGGAAGCGGCGACACCGTCGAGCCGCTCAACAAGATCCGCAAGTTCACCGGCGACCACATGGTCATGTCGAAGTCCACCTCGCCGCACGCGATCACGATGGTCGAGGTGGACTACGAGGCGGTCGAGCGGGTCCGCCGGACGACCCGTTCGCAGTTCATGGAGGAGGAGGGCTTCGCGCTCACCTACCTGCCGTTCGTCTCCCGAGCCGTGGTCGATGCGCTGCACGAGTTCCCGCACATGAACGCCTCGGTCGCCGACGGGTCGCTCGTCCTCCACAACGAGGTGCACCTCGCGATCGCGGTGGATCTGGACTACGAGGGGCTCCTCGCTCCGGTCATCGCCGATGCTCACGAGCGGCGGCTGCGGGCGATCGCCCGTGAGATCAGCGATCTGGCGTCGCGGGCCCGGTCCCGTCAGCTTGGTCCCGACGAGCTGACCGGTGGCACGTTCACGATCTCCAACTCGGGCAGCTATGGCACCGCCATGGTGATCCCGATCATCAACCAGCCGCAGGTGGCGATCCTCTCGACCGACGGGGTGTCGCGCAAGCCGGTGGTCGTCGTCGACCAGTTCGGCAACGAGACGATCGGCATCCACTCGGTCGGCAACCTGACGCTCAGCTGGGACCACCGCGCCTTCGACGGGGCCTACTCCGCAGCCTTCATGGCCCGCCTCAAGGAGATCATCGAGACGCGGGACTGGGCCGCGGAGCTGTGAGGCTCGGGTGAACCCGCTGCGCGTCCGCTGGCTGGGCACCGTCCCGTACCACGAGGCGTGGTCGCTGCAGCGGGCGTTGCACGATCGGCCCGGTTCGGACGGTGACGTCGTGAGGGGGGCGCTGCCGGGTGCCGATCCCGGTGATCACCTGCTGCTCCTCGAGCACCCGCACACCTACACCCTCGGCCGCAACGCCGAGGCCGACCACGTGCTGGTCGAGCCCGGCTCGGTTGGCGCCGAGCTCGTCGAGGCCGACCGCGGGGGGGATGTCACCTACCACGGCCCCGGTCAGCTGGTCGCGTACCCGATCGTCACGCTCGGTGCCATGGCGGTCAGGGACTACGTCTGCCTGCTGGAGGGCGCGCTGATCGACGCGGTGGCGGCTGTCGGGCTGTCCGGGGTCGGTCGTCACGATGGCTATCCCGGGGTGTGGGTGGCTCCCAACACGCCGTCCGCTCGGAAGGTCGCGCAGGTGGGGATCCGGGTGGAGCGGGGCCGCACGCTGCACGGCGTGGCGCTCAACGTCGAGCCCGATATGGCCTTCTTCGGTCACATCGTTCCGTGCGGCATCAGCGAGTTCGGCGTGACCTCGCTAGCCCAGGAGGGCCTCGACCTCACGATGCACCAGGTGGTCGACGCGTTCGTCGACGCGTTCGCGGCGCGCTGGCTGGGCCGCGCCGGCGCGACGTGCGACTCGGTGGAACGCTCCGACGTCATCTGGCGCGAGCGCCGCGGAGCATCTGGTTCGCTGGACGACACCGACCTCGCCCCGTTCAGCCGCGGCCTCGGACCCGGCGAGCGCACCACGGGTGCCAACGCCACCGTCGGCGGCGCACGTGACGGCGCGTCGACGTCGCCACGATTGCTCGGTCGTCTGGCGGAGGCCGGCGTGACGCGCTCGGTCGAGCTGACCGACCGAAAGCCCGACTGGATGCGAGCCCCGGTTCGCCACGGCGCAGACGTGCTGTCGGTCAAGGGAGTCGTCGCGGATCTCGGGCTCGTGACGGTGTGCGAGGAGGCCGGTTGTCCGAACCTCAGCGAGTGCTGGTCCGACGGCACGGCCACGTTCATGGTGTGTGGCGAGCGTTGCACTCGCGCGTGCGGGTTCTGCCTGGTCGACACGCGCCACCCCGAGCCGCTGGCGGCCGATGAACCCGACCGAGTGGCCGAGGCCGTGGCCCGGATGGACCTGGGCTACGCGGTGGTCACGATGGTGGCCCGCGACGACCTGGCCGACGGTGGCGCCGCACACGTGGCTGCCACCGTCCGGGCCATCAGGGATCGCCGACCGGGTACCCGGGTCGAGGTCCTCATCTCGGATCTCAAGGGCGACGCCGAGTCGCTCGACGTGGTGCTCGCCGCCGATCCCGACGTGGTCAACCACAACATGGAGACCGTGGCGCGCCTTCAGCGGGCGGTGCGTCCGTCGGCGGGCTACGCCCGGTCGCTCGCGCTGCTGGGTCGGTCCGCCCTGGCCGGCGCCACCACCAAGTCCGGCCTGGTCGTCGGGCTCGGCGAGACCATGGACGAGATCGCCGCCACGCTTGCCGACATGGCCGCGGTCGGCGTGTCGATCGTGACGATCGGCCAGTACCTGCGGCCGACGTCGCACCACCTGCCGGTCGCCAACTGGTGGACACCCGAGGACTTCGAGCGCTTCGCGGATGTCGGTCGGGCGCTCGGCCTGGCGCATGTGGAGTCGAGCCCGTTCACGCGGTCGAGCTACCACGCCCGCAGCTCGGCCGACGCCGCCCTCTGAGCCCGTTCTGTTCCTCGAAATCGACGCTGGAGCTGCGCGATCGAGGAACAGAAGCAGCGGACGCAGAACGGTCGGTGGGGGAGGCGCGGGGCGGGCAGACTGGACCGATGGGCTTCGTGTCGCAGTTCGGACGGTCGGTCGACCAGCAGAGCACCCGCCAGGATCAGGCCGGTGAGCTGGGACGGGAGCTCCCCGACTACGCCACCGGCACCGTGCACCACGAGGCCGTGCTCGACGACGGCTCGGTCGTCCACCACCACCAGGTGTTCGAGCGCGGCGTGCTGGTGGACTGGATCGAGGACGACGAGCCCGGTCCATGGGCGCTGATCCGCCCTGGTTCCCCACTCGCGTCCTGCGCGTCGGGCGTGGCCACCCCCGACGACGTCGCAGCGGTCCAGCTCCGCCTCGACGGCCAGGTCGTGCCGTTGCCGATCCTCGACGACCTACCGGCTCCGGCGTTCGACGCCCTGCCTCGCATCCCGAACGCGACGGCGCGGCTTCGCTTCGAGGTGTTCTCCAGCCCTGTCGGCACCCAGCGGGCGGAGGTCCG
>JAPXRJ010000139.1:0-7927 GCA_033813615.1 Microthrixaceae bacterium
GACCCTGCACGAGGCGGGCATCGAGGTGATCCTCGACGTCGTCTACAACCACACCGCCGAGGGTGGGGGCGGCGGACCGGTCCTGAGCTTCAAGGGGCTCGACAACCCTGGCTACTACCGGCTCGATGCGGCGGACCCGTCGGTCTACGTCGACTACACCGGCACCGGCAACAGCTTGAACATGCGCCACCCCAACGTGCTGCAGCTGATCATGGACAGCTTGCGCTACTGGGTGGATGACATGCACGTCGACGGGTTCCGCTTCGACCTGGCCGCCACCCTCGCCCGGGAGCTGCACGACGTCGACCGGCTGTCGAGCTTCTTCGACCTCATCCAGCAGGATCCGGTCGTCAGCCAGGTGAAGCTGATCGCGGAGCCGTGGGACGTGGGGGAGGGCGGCTACCAGGTCGGCAACTTCCCGGCCTTGTGGTCGGAGTGGAACGGTCAGTACCGCGACTGCGTGCGCGACCTGTGGTGCCTGGACCGCGGGGTGCTCGGCGAGTTCGCCAGCCGCATCACCGGCAGCTCCGACCTCTACCAGGACGACGGCCGACGTCCTCACGCCAGCATCAACTTCGTCACCGCGCACGACGGCTTCACGCTGGCCGACCTGGTGTCCTACGACAACAAGCACAACTGGGCCAACGGCGAGGACAACCGCGACGGGACCGACGACAACCGCTCCACCAACTGCGGTGCGGAGGGCCCGACCGACGATCCGGTCATCGAGGCACACCGAGATCGGCTGCGGCGCAACCTGATGGCCACGCTGCTGCTGTCCCAGGGAGTGCCGATGCTGCTCGCAGGTGACGAGATCGGTCGCACCCAGCAGGGCAACAACAACGGCTACGCACAGGACAACGAGATCTCGTGGGTCGACTGGTCAGAACCCGACATGTCGTTCCTGGCGTACTGCCGTCGACTGATCGCACTGCGGCGCAGCCACCCCGCGTTGCAGCGCCACCGGTTCCTGACCGGTCAGCCCCGAGCCGGTGACGACCTCCCCGACGTGGCCTGGTTCCGTCCGTCGGGCACCCCGATGACGGGGGAGGACTGGGGGGCCGACGCCCGGCAGGTCGCGATGTGGCTCAACGGCGATCTGGCAGAGACCGGCCCGCGTGGCGAGGTCATCGCCGACGACACGCTCCTCGTGTGCATCAACGCCTCCGACTCGCCGTCCGCGCAGGTGCTGCCCTCCGAGCAGTGGGCGCCGGCGTGGGCGCTGGTGCTCGACACAGCGTCGCCGTCGTCGCCGCCGTCGACCCGCTACCCGGCCGGTGGAACGGTGCAGCTGGGCCCTCGCACGATCCTGTTCCTCGAGCGCCGCTAAAAACCCGTTCTGTTCTATGGAATCGACTGTTTTCGGTCGATTCCATAGAACAGAACGGGTCAGGGGGTGGATCGGCGGGCGAAGAACCGGCCGCCCGACCGCTCGAGCGTCAGCGAGATGGAGAACGTCGCGCTGAGCAGCGCGCCGGTGAGCACCTCGTCGATCGGGCCCGCATCGATCACACGCCCCTCTCGGATCGCCAGCACGTGGGTGAACGACGGTGGGATCTCCTCGACGTGGTGGGTGACGAGCACCATCGGAGCGGCGTCCGGGTCATCGCCCAGCGCGTCGAGGCGGTCGACCAGCTCCTCTCGGCCCCGAAGGTCCAGGCCGGCGGTCGGCTCGTCGAGGAGCACGATCCCGGGGCGGTTCACGAGCGCCCGGGCGAGCATCGTCCGCTGACGTTCACCGGAGCTCAGCGTGGAGAACGGGTGGTCTGCCACGTGGCCGACCCCCTGTTCCGTCAGCAGCTCCACCGCACGAGCGCGGTCGTCGTCGGTGTAGTGGTGCCACCACGGCTCGAGCGCGGCGTATCGCCCGCACATGACCACGTCGGTCGCACTGAGCTGAGGGCGCATCAGGTCGCTCATCGCCGAGCCGACGAGCGCTACCCGTTCCCGCAACGACCTCACGTCGGTGCGGCCGAGCATCTGGCCGAGGACCTGCACCGTGCCTCGGCTGGGGTGCTCGTAGAGCGCGGCGACGCGGACGAGCGTGGTCTTGCCGCTGCCGTTCAGGCCGAGGACGACCCAGTCCTCGTCGTCCCGGACCTGCCAGTCGATGCCGTCGAGGAGGTCCCGGCCGGCGCGCGTCAGCCCTACTCCGTCCATGACCAGCGCGCACCGGTTGGCGGCGGCGATCGGTCGGTCGAGGGGTGCTCCCGTCCCAGCCGGCGTCATGTCGGGTCGCTGAAGTGCTCGTCGAGGTACCTGTCCATCGCCTCGTTCAGCAGGTCGAGCCCGTCGAGCGCGGCGTCGGTGCGCCCATCGCCCAGTCGTGACAGCAGGCTCGACAGGCGTTCGGCGACGACCTCGTCCGCCGCGATCACCCGTTGACGTCCCAGCTCCGTGATGGACAGCACCACGCGTCGACCGTCGCTCGGATCTGATCGGCGCGACACGAGGTCCCGTCGGCAGAGCCCGTCGACGACCGATGTCAACGTGGATGGGCTGACGCCGAGGAGGCGTGCGACCTCGCTCGCCGTGCGGTCGACTCCGTCGACGAACACCATCACGCGGTACTGGGCCAACGTCAGGTCGACCTCGCCCACGGCGTTGGCCGCCACCCGGGCGACTCGCACCGCTGCCCGGGCGCCAGCAGCCAGGCGCGGGGCTCTGCCGGAAGCTCCGGCGGCGGCGCCGTGCGAGGTGTCGTTCCGGTCGTGGTCCTGCACGCCACGAACTGTAGGAGCGCGCCGGTCCGGTGCAGCGCCGGCCTGTGCTCCTCGCATCCGCGCACGGGGGCGCCGGTAGTGTGCGCTGCGTGACCGCCGTCGTGGCCCGCCGCACTTGGTGACTCGCGCTGCCCCTCGGCCGGGGACCGATCCATGAGCACCGCTGTCGGGCTGCTCGCAGTGCTCGTGCTGATCCTGGCGAACGGGCTGTTCGTGGCCGCCGAGTTCGCTCTCGTCGCGGTCGACCGCAGTCAGGTCGCGGTGGAGGTGGGGCGAGGCTCCAGGTCGGCTCGACTGGTCGAGTCGATCCTTCACCGGTTGTCCTTCTCCCTGTCGGGCGCGCAGCTCGGCATCACGCTGTGCAGCCTCGGACTCGGCGTGCTGTCCGAGCCGGTGGTGGCGCCGGTGTTCGAGCCGCTGTTCGGGCCGCTCGACCCGGCCGCGGCGGTGACGGCGTCGGTGGTGACGGCGCTGCTGTTCACGACCGTCGTGCAGATGGTGGTCGGCGAGCTCATCCCCAAGGGCGTCGCCGTGGCCAGACCGCTACCGACGGCGCTGGCGATGGCGGCCCCCTTTGGGTTCTTCGTCACGGTCTTCCGGCCGGTGATCGTGGTCTGCAACGCGGCGGCGGACGGGTTGCTCCGGCTGGTGGGGGTCGAGCCGGCCGAGGAGCTGTCCACGGTCCGCAGTCGCGACGAGTTGCACCGTCTGGTGCAGACCTCCCAGGAGGGCGGCACGCTCGTCGTGCAGGCGGCCGATCTCCTGGATCGCAGCTTCCGGTTCCGCCAGAAGACGGCGGCCGATGCGCTGACTCCTCGGCCCGAGGTCCGGGCACTTCCGATCGACGGCGACAGCGGCGACCTGCTCGACGTGTCGGAGAGCACCGGCCTCTCCCGGTTCCCCGTCGTCGACGGCGACCTCGACCAGATCGTCGGCGTGGTCCATGTGAAGGACGTCCTCGGCATCGAGTCGCAGCGGCGTCGTCGGGCACCTCTGCGCGAGCTGCTGCGGCCGGTCGTGATGGTGCCCGAGTCGAGCGAGCTCGGCGATCTCCTCGTCCAGCTGCAGGACGAGTCGGGCCAGTTCGCCGTGGTGCTCGACGAGTACGGCGCGACAGCTGGCATCATCACGCTCGAGGACCTCGTGGAGGAGATCGTCGGCGACATCTCCGACGAGCACGACCTCGCCGTGTCCCAACCCCTGGTGCGGCGCTGGCAGGGCGCGCACCTGCTGTCGGGTCGCCTGCATCCCGACGAGGTCGTCGAGGCGTGCGGCTTCACGGTGCCCGAGGGGCCGTACGAGACGCTTGCCGGCTTCGTGCTCGATCGGCTGGGCTCGATCCCTGATGTCGGCGACGGCTTCACCCAGCACGGGTGGTCGGTCGAGGTCTCGGAGATGGACGGCCGTCGGGTCGCCGTCGTCCGTCTCGTCGCTCCGCCGCCGGGCTGGCTGCCCGAGAGCGAGCTGGAAGCCCCGGAGGGACCGGGCGGGAACGGAGATCGCTCGGGCGAGCGCGGATCGGCGGGTGAACGTCGGTGAGCTGGTACGTGCTGCTGTGCCTCGCGATCGCACTGATCGCCGGCAACGCCTTCTTCGTCGCGGTCGAGTTCGCGCTCCTCGCGGCCCGGCGTCAACGGATCGAGCACTGGGTCGACGAGGGCCGCTTCGGCGCATCGGCGGCACTGCGGCAGATGCGCTCGCTCAACCTCCAGCTGGCGACGTGCCAGCTCGGCATCACGGTCATGTCCCTGCTGCTCGGCTGGCTGATCGAACCGGCGATCGGGTCGGTGATCGAAGGCTGGTTCGAGCACAGCCCGCTGCCGCACGCGACCGGGACGGTGCTGGGCGTGATCGTGGCGTTGACGATCGTCGCCTTCTTCCACATGGTGCTCGGGGAGATGGTGCCCAAGTCGGTCGCGCTGACTGCGCCCGAGCGCTCGGCGACGCTCCTGGCACCGCTCCAGGGTGCGATCACGTTCCTCGTCTGGCCTGTCGTCAAGGTGCTCGACGTCCTGTCCCGGTGGGGAACCCGGTTGCTGCGCGTCGAGCCGGCCGACGAGCTCGGCCAGGCTCACACCCCGAGCGAGCTCGCCGTGATGATGCAGGAGTCGGTGGCGTCGGGGGAGCTCGAGGCCACCGAGCACGTGCTGCTCGCCGGCGCGCTCGGGTTCCTCGACCGTCGCGTGTCGGAGGTGATGGCCCCCGCCGCGCAGCTCGTCACCGTGCCGACCACGGCCACGGTCGTCGAGGCCGAGGAGCTGGTTCACCGGTCCGGCCACTCCAGGGTGCTGGTCGTGGGCACGTCGGACGACGACGTGGTCGGCTTCCTGCACGCCAAGGACCTGCTGCGGATCCCTGACGAGCGACGTCACGGCCTGCTGCCTCCTGGCCTGGTGCGCGTCGCGCTGCGGGTGCGGCCCGACGAGCGGCTCAGCGAGCTGTTGCCGCGCATGCGTCGGGCTCGACGTCATGTGGCGGTCGTGTCGGAGCGCGACGATCGCGGCGCCGATCGCGTGGCGGGGTTGGTCACCCTGGAGGACGTGCTGGAGGCGATCGTGGGCGACATCCGCGACGAGTCGGACCGGGATGGCTGACGTGGCAGGGCCGGGTGGGTCAGGGGTGGACGGCGCAGGAGCGAGCGGGTCCGCAACGAACCGGACCGAGCAGCTGGCACGCGACCTGGAGCGAGCGCTCGCCGACCGGACGGGCAGACCCGTCATCGTGGGCGACCTCGTCAGGTTGAGCGGCGGCGCGTCGCGTGAGACGTGGGCGTTCAGCGCCGGCGACGTCGACGGATCGGTGCGTGACCTGGTGCTGCAGCGTGAGCGCGCCGGTGGGGCCACGGGCCTGGCCGCCGAGGGGGAGCTGCTGCGCGCTGCGGCGGCGGCGGGTGTTCCGGTGGCCGAGGTCGTCGCCACCGACGAGGGCCGCAACGACCTCGGTGCCCCCTTCATCGTCATGGTCCGCGTCGACGGAGAGACGATCGCTCGGCGCATCCTTCGCGACGAGCGCTTCGCCGACGCCCGCACCCACCTGGCCCGCCAGGCCGGCGCCGCCCTCGCTGCGGTGCACCGCGTCGACATCAGCGACTTCGCGGGCCTGGCCGACGACGATCCGCTCGACCAGCTCCGCGTCGTGCTCGACGCGCTGGGTGAGCCGCATCCGGCGTTCGAGCTCGGGATCCGTTGGCTGCAACGTCACCGACCGCCCGTCCGACGCCGCTGCGTGGTGCACGGCGACTTCCGGATGGGGAACCTGGTCGTCGACCAGACCGGCCTCCGGGCGGTGCTCGACTGGGAGCTCACCCACGTGGGCGACCCGGTCGAGGACCTGGGCTGGTTCTGCGTCAGGGCATGGCGCTTCGGCTCACCGTTGGTCGCCGGTGGTGTGGGGACCGCGTCGGACCTGCTCGACGGGTACGTCGCCGGTGGTGGCGAACCGGTGTCGACCGAGGAGCTGCGCTGGTGGGAGGCCCTCGGCACGTTGCGCTGGGGTGTGATCTGCATCGCGCAGGCGGCGACGCACCTGAGCGGAGCAAGTCGGTCGGTGGAGCTGGCTGCGATCGGGCGGCGCTCTGCGGAGAACGAGGAAGACCTCCTGGACCTGATCGACGGCCCGTCCGCGGTCGAGCCGGTGTCGGCGTCTGCCGATGCTGCATCGATGGTGGAGGCCCCACACGACCGGCCGACCGCTGCGGAGCTGCTGGACGCGGTCGGGGAGTACCTCGATGAGGTCCGTTCGTCGGTCGATGGCCGTGCGGGGTTCCATGCCCGGGTCGCCGCCAACGTCGTGGCCACGGTCCGGCGCCAGCTCGAGCTCGGTCCGGCTCAGGCGGCTGCGCACGCGGCGCGGCTGGCGGATCTCGGCGTCGACAGCGACGCGGCGCTGGCCGCGGCGATCCGTGAGGGTTCCGTCGATGGCCGCATCGAGCAGGTGTCGGCGGCGGTACGGGCCTCGGTGCGCGACAAGTTGGCGGTGGCGAACCCCGGCTACTGGCATCGGCCGAGTTGACCCTGCGACCTCTGCCCGGTTGCAACTTCGAGGACGTCCCGAGCACACTGCCCTGATGCAGATCGGTGTCCTTGGTGGAACTGGACCGGCGGGCAGCGGCCTGGCCACGCGGCTGGCCTCGGTGGGCTTCGACGTCGTCGTCGGCTCTCGCTCGAAGTACCGGGCGATGGAGGTCCGGGACCGTCTCCTGTCCAAGTGGCCGGATCGGAGCCTGTCGATCGAGGCGGGCGACAACCACGTGGCGTCGTCGGCCGAGGTCGTCTTCGTCGCCACGCCGTGGGACGCAGCGGCCTCCACGGTCAAGGACTGCGAGAAGGAGCTGAAGGGCAAGGTCGTCATCTCGATGGCGAACGCGCTGGCCCGCGTCGGCCACGAGTTCCAGCCGTTGGTCCCGCCGCGCGGCTCGGTCGCAGCCTCGGTGCAAGCGGCGATCCCGCGTTCGCTCGTGGCGGCGAGCATGCACCACGTGCCGGCCGCCGAGCTGGGCGACATCGCACACCCGGTGGAGTCCGACGTGCTCGTGTGCTCCGACCATCCATCGGCGACGGCGACGACCATCGACATCGTGTCGAAGATCCCCGACCTCCGCGCTGTCGACGCGGGCGAGCTGAGCAACGCAGCGCCGATCGAGGCGTTCGCTGCGGTGCTGTTGCAGGTGAACATGAAGTACAAGACCCGCGTCGCCGTGCGGTTCACCGGCCTGCCGGCCTGAGGCACGGACCGGCCTGCCGGCCTGAGGCACGGACCGGCCTGCCGGCCTGAGGCACGGACCGGCCTGCCGGCCTGGAGCACGGACCGGCCTGCCGGCCTGAGGCAGTTCACCGGCCTGCCGGCCGTGGCCGAGGAGGTTCGCACCATGTCAAAGAAGCGCTCCGGGCATCGTGGAGCTCCCGGTGTCGATGAGCCGGTCGACGCCGACTCGGCCCCGAAGATGGCGCGCAAGGACTACGAGCGGAGCTTGCGGCACCTTCAGGAGGAGTTGGTGCACCTCCAGAACTGGGTCGTGGACACCGGCGCGAAGGTCTGCGTCGTGTTCGAGGGCCGAGACACCGCGGGCAAGGGTGGAGTGATCAAGCGGATCACCGAGCGCGTCAGTCCGCGGGTGTTCCGGGTGGTGGCGCTGCCGGCACCGACAGAGCGTGAGAAGAGCCAGATGTACATCCAGCGCTACATCGCGCATCTGCCGGCGGCCG
>JAPXRJ010000140.1:0-7913 GCA_033813615.1 Microthrixaceae bacterium
GGTTGGCTGGCCGCCATGATCGTCTCGACGATGTCGAGCCCCTCCGCCTGGGCCCGGGCCGTGGCGTCGAGCACCCGTTGGTAGTCCTTCGGCATGACCTTGCGGAACTGTCCGAGCGACGCGTCCAAGTCCTCCAGGAGCGCAGCCGCGACGGGGGACCCGGTGGCCTCGGCGTGGCGACGGACCATGCGTTCGAGGTCGTCTCGATCGGCGTCGTCGAGCTCGGTCAGCGACACCATCTCGTAGTTGACCAGTGCAGCGAAGGTCTCATCCGGGTCGTGCACGTAGGCGATGCCACCGGACATGCCGGCACCGAAGTTCCGCCCGGTCGGACCGAGCACCACCACGCGCCCACCGGTCATGTACTCGCAACCGTGGTCGCCCACGCCCTCGACAACGGCCACAGCGCCCGAGTTGCGCACGCAGAAGCGCTCACCGACGATGCCCCGCAGGAACACCTCGCCTCGGGTGGCACCGTAGAGGATCACGTTGCCGGCGATGATGCTCTGCTCGGCGACGAAGTCAGGGTGCGGATCGACCGGCGGACGGACCACCAGCCGACCGCCCGAGAGGCCCTTGCCCACGTAGTCGTTGGCGTCGCCCCACAGCCGCATGGTCACGCCGGGCGGCAGGAAGGCGCCGAAGCTGTTGCCCGCCGACCCCTCGAAGTCGATCACGATCGTGTCCTCGGGCAGGCCGGCGCCACCGTGACGTTTGGTGACCTCGTGGCCGAGCATCGTTCCCACGGTGCGGTTCACGTTCTGGATCGGCAGCCGCAGGTGCAGCGGGGTGCCCTCGGCGACCGCCTCTGCGGCCTGGGCGATGAGCACGTTGTCGAGCGCCTTGTCGAGCCCGTGGTCCTGAGGGCGCCGATGGTGCAGCGCGTCGGTCGCCCAGGGCTCGACCACGTGCAGGATCGGCGACAGGTCGAGGCCTTGCGCCTTCCAGTGCTCGACAGCGGCGGCCACGTCGATCAGCTCGGCGTGTCCGACGGCCTCCTCGACGGTCCGGAAGCCGAGCTCGGCGAGCAGCTCCCGGACCTCCTCGGCGATGTAGAGCATGAAGTTCTCGACGAACTCCGGCTTGCCCGAGTAGCGCTCGCGGAGCACCGGGTTCTGGGTGGCGATGCCGACCGGGCACGTGTCGAGGTGGCAGACCCGCATCATCACGCAGCCCGACACGACGAGCGGGGCGGTGGCGAAGCCGAACTCCTCGGCACCGAGCAGCATGCCGATCACGACGTCACGGCCGGTCTTGAGCTGCCCGTCGACCTGCACGACGATGCGGTCCCGTAGGCCGTTGAGCACGAGCGTCTGCTGGGTCTCGGCCAGGCCGAGCTCCCAGGGCGCACCAGCGTGCTTGAGCGAGGTCAACGGGCTGGCGCCGGTGCCTCCGTCGTAGCCGGAGATCAGCACGACGTCGGACTTGGCCTTGGCCACGCCCGCGGCGACGGTCCCGACACCGACCTCGGCCACCAGCTTCACGTGCACGCGCGCCTGCGGGTTGGCGTTCTTCAGGTCGTGGATGAGCTGCGCCAGGTCCTCGATCGAGTAGATGTCGTGGTGCGGAGGCGGCGAGATCAGACCCACGCCGGGTGTCGAGTGCCGGGTCGCGGCGATCCACGGATACACCTTGTGGCCCGGGAGCTGGCCACCCTCGCCCGGCTTGGCGCCCTGGGCCATCTTGATCTGGATGTCGTCGGAGTTCGTCAGGTACTCCGACGTGACGCCGAAGCGACCTGACGCCACCTGCTTGATCGACGACCGTCGAAGGTCCCCGTCATCGTCGGGGGTGAAGCGGTCCGGGTCCTCGCCGCCCTCACCGGTGTTGGACTTGCCGCCGAGCCGGTTCATGGCGACCGCCAGGGTCTCGTGCGCCTCTGCGGAGATCGACCCGTAGCTCATCGCGCCGGTGGAGAAGCGCTTCACGATCTCGGTGGCCGCCTCGACCTCCTCCAGCGGAACCGGGGTGCGATCCTCGGTCTTCAGGCGGAACAGGCCTCGCAGAGTGGCCAGGTGCTCGGCCTGGTCGTCCACCATCTGCGTGTACTCCTTGAACACGGAGTACTGGCCGCTGCGGGTGGCGTGCTGGAGCTTGAAGACGGTCGTGGGGTTGAAGAGGTGGTGCTCGCCCTCGCGGCGCCACTGGTACTCGCCACCAGCGTCGAGGGTCCGGTGCGCTCGCTCCTCCTGGCGGAACGGGTACGCGCGCGAGTGCCGGCGTCGCACCTCCTCGGCGACCTCGTCCAGGCCGATGCCACCGAGTCGGCTGACGGTCCCGGTGAAGTACTCGTCGACCAGCTCCGAGCCCAGGCCGATCGCCTCGAAGATCTGGGCGCCGGTGTAGGAGGCGACGGTGGAGATGCCCATCTTGGACATCACCTTCAGGATCCCCTTGCCCACCGCCTTGCGGTAGTTGGCGACCGCGACATCGAAGTCGTCGACGCTGGTGGCCCGGTCGTTGATCATGTGCTCGATCGAGTCGAACGCCAGGTACGGGTTGACCGCCGCGGCGCCGTAGCCGAGCAGCAGCGCGAAGTGGTGCACCTCGCGGGCCTCGCCGGTCTCCACGATCAGGCCGACCTTGGTCCTGGTCTTCTCGCGGATCAGGTGGTGGTGCACCGCCGCGGTGGCGAGCAGCATCGGGATGGGGGCCAGGTCCTCGTTCGAGAGCCAGTCCGACAACACGATGATGTTGGCGCCGTCGTCGATGGCATCGGACACCTCGGCGCGGATGCGCTCGAGTGCCCGTCGCAGGCCACGGCCCCCGGAGAACGCCGGGTACAGGCATCGGATCGTCCGCGCCTTGAAGCGGGGGTCCGCCTCCTCGATGTGCCGGATGCGGTCCAGGTCCTCGTTGCCGAGGATCGGATGCGGCAGCTCGAGGAGGTGACAGGACTGCGGGCCCGGGTCGAGCAGGTTCCCTTCGGGTCCGACGACCTTGAGCAGCGAGGTGACGAGCTCCTCGCGGATGGCGTCGAGCGGCGGGTTCGTGACCTGGGCGAACAGCTGCTTGAAGTAGTCGTAGACCAGCTTCGGCCGGTCCGACAGGACGGCGAGCGGCGTGTCGGTCCCCATGGAGCCGAGCGCCTCGACGCCGGTGCGGACCATGGGCTCGATGAGGATCCTGAGGTCCTCGTGGGTGTAGCCGAACGTCTGCTGCTCGCGCAGCACCTCACGGCTCGACTCGCGGATGTGGGCGACCTCGGGGAGGTCCTCCAGCCGCAGGAGGTGCTCGTCGAGCCACTCGCCGTACGGGTGCTCCGCCGCGAGCGTCGACTTGATCTCTTCGTCGTCGATGATGCGACCCTGCTCGGTGTCGATCAGGAACATCTTGCCGGGCTGCAGGCGGCCCTTGGTGACGACGTGGCTCGCGTCGATGGGCAACGTGCCCACCTCGGAAGCCATGACCACGAGACCGTCGTCGCAGACCCAGTAGCGCGACGGTCGCAGGCCGTTGCGGTCGAGCACGGCGCCCACGACCGTGCCGTCGGTGAAGGTCACCGAGGCGGGACCGTCCCACGGCTCCATGATGCAGGCGTGGAAGCGGTAGAAGTCCCGGACCGCCGGGTCCATGTCGGCGTGGCGCTCCCACGCCTCGGGGATCATCATCAACATGGCGTGCGGGAGCGAGTAGCCACCCAGGTGCAGCAGCTCGAGGACCTCGTCCAGACGAGCGGTGTCGGAGCTGCCAGGGGTGCAGATCGGGAAGATCCGCTCCAGCCCGGCGGTGCCGGCACCGGTCGGGAACCGGTCCGACGCCAGCAGCGCCTCACGGGCCCGCATCCAGTTCTGGTTGCCCTGCACGGTGTTGATCTCGCCGTTGTGGGCGACGTAGCGGTACGGATGCGCGAGCGGCCACGACGGGAACGTGTTCGTGGAGAACCGGGAGTGCACCAGTGCCAGGGCCGACTCGAAGCGCTCGTCGCGCAGGTCCTCGAAGAAGTCGCCGAGCTGCGGGGTCGTGAGCATGCCCTTGTAGACGACCGTGCGACTCGACAGCGACGGGAAGTAGACCGCCGCATCGCCGTCGGGGGTCAGGATCTCGTGCTCGACCCGCTTGCGAACCACGTAGGCCAGGCGGTCGAGCTCGATGCCGCTGCGGGTGGCGGAACCGTCGCTCAGGAACACCTGCCGGAAGCTGGGCATGGCACCGAGCGCCGTCGCCCCGATCATCGATGCGTCGATCGGCACCTCGCGCCAGCCGAGCACCTCGGCGCCCTCCTCGGCGCAGATCTTCTCGATGCCGGCCGCGGCGGCGTCCGCGTCGGGCCCGTCAGACGGCAGGAACCCGATGCCGACCGCGTAGTGGCCGACGGCGGGCAGCTCGAACGGCAGCACGGAGCGGAAGAACGCGTCGGGGACCTGGACGAGGATGCCCGCGCCGTCGCCGGTGTTCACCTCGGCGCCGGTCGCACCCCGATGGTCGAGGTTGCAGAGCGAGGTCAGCGCCTTGGCGACGAGGTCGTGGCTGGGGCGCCCGTGGAGGTCGCAGACGAAGGAGACGCCGCAGGCGTCGTGCTCCTGGTCGGGGTGGTAGAGGCCCACCGGGCCGGGGCGGACCCCGGGTCGACGGTTGGTCATGGTGCTCCTGTTGCGTGCGCCCGGCGGACCGGACGGCGGTGTGGTGGTCGACGTCGGCTGGTGCGGACGCCGAGCAGTCGTCACTGACTGCAACAGCTGCGGATCGCCGCGAGCGTGGGGGGTGGACCGACGTCATCGGCGGCCCGGCACCGGAGCGACGTTGCTGCGGCACCTGCTGTCGAAGCCGGCGCAGCCGGTCCCGACGGGGTCGGTCAAGAATAGCCGAGGCCCTCCGAACCGCCCAACGGATATTGGGATCGGTTCTCGAAGGAGAGGCGCACGGGAGGTTCCACGAGGCGACTGCAGGGCACCGGTAGCGTGACCCGGTGCCCGTTCCGCGCCACCGTCGCCCCATCGTTCGCCCCGCTGCGCACACCGCGGTGCTGGTCGGCTTGGTGACGCTGGCGGCGCTGGGGTCGGTCGCCTGCGCCGGCAACGGGGACGGCAACGGTGCCGCCGACCGGAACGTCGCCGCCGAGCGATCGGCGGACACGACCACACTCACGACCGCCACACCCACGACCACCACACCCACGACCGGCACACCCACGACCACGATCCGGCCCCCAACCGGGAGCGGCCAGAGCGTGACGTTGGCGTTCGCAGGCGACACGAACTTCCAGAACAACCTCGACACCGTGCGGTCCGCTCCTTCCACGGTCCTGGCGGCGATCGCCCCGGTGCTGCAGTCCGCGGACGTCACGATGCTCAACCTCGAAGCCGCGCTCGGCTCCGGCGGCACCCCCGCCGCCAAGAAGTTCACGTTCCAGGTCCCGGAGCAGGCGATCGACGCCGTGGCCGCCGCCGGGGTGGACGTGGTGACCATGGCCAACAACCACGGCCTGGACTTCGGGCCAGAGGGCTTGGCGGACTCGCTGCGGATCAAGCGGGAGCGGGGCTTTCCGATCCTCGGCATCGGCATCGACGAGGCCGAGGCATACGCACCGTGGATCACCGAGGTGAAGGGTCAGCGCATCGGGTTCCTTGCCGCCAACGACGTGTTCGACGCCCACCTCGTCTCCCGGTGGACCGCTGGACCCGGACATCCGGGCCTGGCCAGCACCGAGGAAGCCCACCAGGCCCGCTTCGCCGAGGCGGTCGCGGCGCTGCGACCGCTGGTCGACACGCTCGTGGTCTTCCTGCACTACGGCACCGAGACCCAGACCTGTCCGAACCAGCGCCAGAAGGACCTCGTGGCGCTGCTCACCAGCGCCGGAGCGGACATCGTCGTCGGTTCGCACCCGCATCGGCTGCAAGGCGTCGGCTTCCACGGTGATCAGTTCGTGGCGTACTCGCTGGGCAACTTCGCGTTCCAGGCCAACTCCCCCGAGGGTGCCCGCAGCGGCGTGCTCACGGTGAGCGCCACCGGCCGACGCATCGACGGCTCCACCTGGACGCCGGCGACGATCCGCAACAGCCTCCCCGTACCCGACACCGGAGCACAGGCCGACGCCGGCCTCGCGGTCATGGCCGAGCGCCAGGCCTGTGCCGGTCTGACCCCGAACGCCACAGGACCAGGAGGCACGCCGTGAGGACCGATCCGACGAGCGGCGTTCTGCCACCCGACGTCGCCGCGCTCATCGACTTCATCGACGCGTCGCCCACTCCGTACCACGCAGTGGCGGCGGCCCGGGCGCTGTTGGACTCAGCCGACTTCACGGCGCTCGATCCGACCGACGCCTGGGACGCGGCCCGGGTCGACGGACCGGCCTACGTCGCCCGCGACGGGGCCATCGTGGCGTGGTCGCCAGGTCGTGATCGCTCCCCCGACGCCGCGCTGGCCATGATCGGAGCCCACACCGACTCCCCCGGTCTGCGCGTCCGGCCCCGCCCCGATCGCTCGACGGCCGGCTGGCGTCAACTCGGCGTCGAGGTCTACGGCGGCGCACTGCGCAACTCGTGGCTCGACCGGGACCTGGGCCTCGCCGGACGAGTCGCTGTGCAGGCCGGCACCGGCGGTTCGGAGCACCGGTCGTTCCGGACGACGGGCGCGGTCATGCGGGTCCCCCAGCTGGCGATCCACCTGGACCGGGAGGTCTCGAGCGACGGCCTCAGGCTCGACCCGCAACACCACCTGACGCCGGTGTGGGGTCTCGGCGAGGCCCGGGAGGGCGACTTCCGTGCGTGGCTCGCCGATCAGGTCGACGTGCCCCCCGGCGACGTGGTCGCGTGGGAGGCGATGGCGTTCGACGTCCAGCCGTCCGCGGTGATCGGCGTCGACCACGAGCTGCTGGCCGCCCCGCGCCTCGACGACCAGGCGTGCTGCTGGGGTGCGCTGGCTGCGCTGGTCGAGTTGGCGACAGCCGAACCTGCACCGGAGCACACGAGCGTCGTCGTGCTGAACGACCACGAGGAGGTCGGCTCGAGCACCGCGACCGGCGCGGACGGCGCGTGGTTGGAGCACGTGCTCGAACGTCGGGTCGTCGCCCTCGGCGGCACCCGGGATGGCCTGCTGCGATCCCTCGGACGCTCACTCCTGCTGTCGGCCGACATGGCCCACGCCACGCATCCCAACTACCCGGAGCGCCACGAGCCGAACCACTGGATCAGGGCGGGCGGCGGGCCGGTCATCAAGCACAACGTGAACGCCCGCTACGCGACCGATTCACGAGGCGCGGCGGCGTTCCGGGCCGCGTGCGACGCCGCCGACGTCGCCGTGCAGGACTACTCCCACCGCGGCGACCTGCCGTGCGGGTCCACGATCGGTCCGCTGACGGCGGCACGCCTCGCCGTCGACACCGTCGATGCCGGCATGGGGATGCTCTCGATGCACTCGGCTCGCGAGCTGATGGCCACGAGCGACGTCACCCAGATGCGCTCCGCCTTCACCGCCTGGTTCCGCGGCGGCCGCTGACCACCCGAACTTGGGGCGATCCGACGTCTCACACGTCGAGATCCCCCAAGATCGGGTCAGTTCCTGCCTGATCAGGCGTTGAGCAGGTCCCGGGCACCGGTGTCGGAGGACGGGTGGCGCAGCTTGGACATGGCTCGGGCCTCAATCTGGCGGATCCGCTCACGGGTGAGGTCGAAGTGCTCCCCGACCTCTTCCAAGGTGCGGGGCTCGCCCCTGTCCAGGCCGAAGCGCAGCGACAGGATCTCCCGCTCGCGATCGTCGAGGGGAAGCATCAGTCGGCTGATCTGGGCGGGCAGGAGCGACTCCGCTGCGGCCTCGAAGGGCGACGCCGCCGTCGGGTCCTCCACGATGTCGCCGAGCTCGGCGTCGCCGTCCTCCCGGAGCGGGGTGGACAGCGACAGCGTGTCGGCGGCGAAGCGCAGGATCTCGGTGACCTTGTCCTCGGGCATGTCGAGGTCCGCAGCCAGCTCCGCGAC
>JAPXRJ010000141.1:0-7895 GCA_033813615.1 Microthrixaceae bacterium
CCGGCTCCAGCTCGGCCTCGTCCACCTGGACGGTGAGCTTGACCTTCGGTTCGAGGTCGGGGGTGTCGGGAACGGGTTCGAGCGTGGCTTTCACAGGGGCGAGAGCCTACAGCGCCGGTTGCCGGGCCCTCCCATCGCCATGTCGTGCCGGACTCCCCAGCCGAACTCGGGGGAATCAGACCGCTCACACGTCCGAATCCCCCAAGAACAGATCGGACGCGATCGTCGCCGGCCGAACTCGGGGGAATCAGACCGCTCACACGACCGAATCCCCCAAGTTCGGGCGTGTGGGTGGGCAGCGGTCGGCCGACCGGGCCAAGGGGCGCCGGGCGGGCACCGTGCCGGCGACGGGTAGTGTCGTCCGCACGGGACGTGGCGCAGCCTGGTAGCGCACCGGCTTTGGGAGCCGGGGGCCGCGAGTTCGAATCTCGCCGTCCCGACTCACCGGTGCACCGACGCCGACCTCGTCGCACGCGTGGTGACGGCTCCACCGTCACCCGTGGCCGGGTCTGCGCCGCCCGCTGGCGCGTCGCGGTCACAGTCGCGGTCACAACGTTGATGCCGGTCCCCGCTGTCGTCGGTCCCCGCTGTCGCCGATCCCCGCTGTCGCCGATCCCCGCCGCATGCAGGCCGATCAAGCGGTCAGCCGGTTCGAACCGGAGCGCCCGTAGGCTCACAGATCAGGCCGGGCGGTGCCCGGACGAGGCCCCGACCACCGCAGCGGCGGAGGAACCATGACCGACAGCATCCCCACGCCCGACACCCCACCCGGGGTCGGTCCCGACGACCTGCCCGCCGCCGGCACCGCGGACCTCGAGCTGGAAGGCGCACCCGCCGGCTCAACCGCGCTGTCTCGTCTGGAATCGGTCCTGTCGGTGGTGTCACCGCTGACGTCGTCACCGGGCGCACCGCTGGAGACCACCAACTTCGTCCGGTCCGTGCAACCGTCGCTGATGCCGCGGACGTCGCTGCACCAGGGAGCGGTGAGCGGCCTGTCGATCCTGACCGCCCGCAAGGTCAGCCAGATCGTCGAGCACCTCACCAACAGCGTCACGTTCGGCACGAGCTCGCTGACCGTGCGCCTCGCCGCCCGCGCCGCGATGGTCGCCGGCGGCAACGCGCTGGCCAACCACCCTGATCCCGACGACCAGCGCTGGCCGGCGGGCGTCTCCCGCCTCACGGGTGAGCTCCTCCAGCTGGGCGCCGCCGGTGGCGCTCTGTACGACGTGTTGTCCAAGGTCGACCCGTCGCAGAGCACCGATCGACGCAGCGTGCGACGCCTGGCGCTGACCACCGGCGCATCGCTGGGTGTGGCTGCGTGGGCATCCAGGCGCTTCCTGACCGAGCGTCGCGACTTCTTCACCGACGACTTCGACAAGCTCTCGCTCACCCTCCCGCAGACGCTCGGCTACACCGCCGCGATCACCGCGGTCGGCACCGGTCTCGGAGCGTCGTTCAAGCTGACCCGCAACGGTTGGATCCGCTACTTCGGGCCCGGCATCACCAAGAACGTGCTCGGACGCGGCGTCAACGCGGCGATGTGGGCCGGAGCGGTGACAGGTCTGTACTGGACCGGCATCTCCTACATCGGCCGGGCGAACCAGAAGGTCGACCCCGGCTACTCGACGCCTCCGACCGACCCGATGGTGTCCGGGTCGCCAGAGAGCTTCGCCTCCTTCGACGAGCTCGGCCAGCAGGGTCGCCGATTCGTGCTCGACAACGTCGACCCGGCCCTCATCGACGAGACGCTCGACGAGTCCGGCGCCGCGACCCCGATCCGCATCTACGTCGGCTTCAACGACCACCCCATCCACTCGCAGTCCCGAGCCGAGACCGCGCTCGCCGAGCTGGAGCGGGTGGGCGCGTACGACCGCAAGTACCTGCTGCTCGTGTCGCCGACCGGCACCGGTTGGGTCGACCACACGGTGCAGGAGGCCACGGAGTTCTTCACTCGCGGCGACATCGCGACCGTCTGCGTGCAATACGGGCGCTATCCGTCCTTCCTGTCGCTGCAGAAGGTCCGCCAGGGACGCCGGCAGTTCCGGACGCTGGTGCTGGGAGTTCACCAGCGCCTCATGGGCATGGCGCCCGAGGATCGGCCCGAGGTGCTCGTGTTCGGCGAGAGCCTGGGTGCCTGGTCCTCGTCCGACGTGGCGATGAAGTCCGGCATCGAGGGCTTGGACGCCTACAGCATCGATCGTGCGCTGTGGTTCGGCATGCCCCACCTGGCGAAGTGGTCCAAGGCAGGACTCGACCGCCCCGGAGCGATGACCCCGCCCGGCACCGTCGGCGTGTTCGATCGGTGGGAGGAGCTCGAGCAGCTCACGCCCGCCGAGCGCGACGAGCTGCGCGTCGTGCAGCTCAGCCACGACAACGACCCGATCACCCACGTGGACCCGTCGATCCTCTTCCGCCAGCCCGACTGGCTGGGCGAGCCCCGCGGCCGCAACGTTCCGGCCGGCCAGCGCTGGTACCCCGTCGTGACGTTCCTGCAGACGCTGATCGACGCTGCCAACGCCATGCGCAACAGCCCGGGGGACTTCCGCTCGACCGGTCACGACTACCGGGCCGACACCGCCCGGTTCGTCGCCGAGGGCTTCCGACTCCCCTACAGCGAGGCTCAGATGGCCCGGGTCGAGGCCAAGCTGCGCGAGCTGGAGAAGGAGCGCGCCGAACGCATCAAGGGCGACGGATCCGAGACGTCGGACAGGCCTGCCGAGGCTGGCGCTCCGACGGAACCACCGACGTCGCCGACGGCCGCGCCTGCTCCGAGCGCCGCGCTCGGTTCGCGGACGGCGGGTCCGGCGTGGATCCGCAAGTCCGGCATCGGCGGCTGAGCGACCGCGTGCCCGACGACCCTGCGGCGACACCGGCGCGACCGGACGGCCGCGTCGCTCCGCACGACCACGGCGGTCCGCAGTGGTGGGACCCGCTCTCGATCCGACCCGAGCACGCCAACCCCGAGACCGGGCCGGTCCTCGGCGTCCTCGGCATCCTCGTCGGGTCCAACATCATCGCCAACCAGCTCCTCCCGTCCTGGGCCTACCTCCCCTGGAACATCGGCGTCGCCGGAGCACTCGCCGCGGTGGCGCATCGATACGGGCGCACGACCATGGCGGAGCTGGGGCTCTCCAAGGACCGGCTGCTCGACGGGTTGCGCTGGGGTGGGATCGCGGCGGTCGGCGTCATCGGCGTCTGCGCCGCGGGCGCGTTGATCCCGGCCACACAGGAGCTGTTCCACGACGACCGGGCCAAGGACCTCAGCCTGGGGGCGCTGCTGTTGCACGTGGGCCTCGAGATCCCGATCGGCACCGTCCTCGCCGAGGAGATGATGTTCCGCGGCGTGCTGCCGGCGATGTTCCGACGACGCTTCGCCCACAAGCGGAGCTGGGCGGTGCGCGCGGACGTGACCGCGGCCGTGGTGTTCGGCCTGTGGCACGTGCTGCCCTCGCTCGACCTCGCCAGGAGCAACGCAGCGCTCAAGGCGCTGCCGCTCGGGCTCGGGTTGCCGGCGGCCATCGTCGGCAGCGTCGCGGCGACGGCGGCGGCGGGTCTGGGCTTCACCTGGCTGCGCAACCGGTCCGGCAGCCTGCTCGCACCGATCCTCTTGCACTGGTCGATCAACGCGAGCGGCCTGGTTGCCGCCTGGATCGTCCAGCGCTGAACGGGGTCGGAACGAGACGTGTCCGACCGGTGCAGGCCCGGAGCGTGGAGGCGTCCGGACGACGTCAGGGCTCGATGACGAAGACCTCGGTGAGTCCGGTGATGTCGAGCAGACGGATCACCGACGTCGACGGCGAACGGAGCACCACGCGGCCGTCACCCGCCGGACCTCGTGCCAGCACCATCGAACGCAGACCGCTCGAGTCGACGAAGTCGAGCGCGCTGAGGTCGAGGACGATCTCGGCCGCCCCCCCGCCGAGCCGCTCGGTGATCACCTCGTCCAGGCTCGATGACGTCTGCGCGTCGAGGTCACCGCTGATGCGGATCACGTCGTCGTCGACCTCTACGGAGAATGCGTCAGCCATCCTGCTCCCGTCGGCTCGTCCTGGCCCGTGGGCGCCCGACCGACACAACCTACGCCAGCAGCCGACTTCAACGGGCGACGCGTCGTTCCTGGCCGCGTCCCGGATCCACCCGTCGCCCGTGTTCGCACATCGGTGCTCGGCCTGGACTGGACTGGACTGGACCGGACCGGACCGGGCGGAACGACAACCGGTTCGGCTCAGGGTGCCGACCCGACGATGCGGAATCGGTCGACGAGTCCGGTCAGCTCGAAGAGCCGCAGCACGGAGATCGAGGGGTCGACGACCACGACCTGGTGGCCACCGGGACGCAGCGCGTTGTCGAGGCGCACGAACGCCCTGATGCCGCTGGAATCCATGAACGTGACCCCCGACAGGTCCAGCCAGACGTCGTGGTCGGCATCCAGCCGCTGGAGCTCGTGCTCGAGGTCCCCGACGGTGTACGCGTCGAGGTCGCCGGCAACACGAATCGCTCCGTCCTGACCGGTCGTCCGCACCGACATCCGCTCCGTCCCGTCCACACGCGCTCCAGTCGAGATCCGTCGGCCACCCCCGGTTACCGAGTGCCTCAGAAGTACCCGAACCGTCCGACGGCTACTCATCGCCGGGAGAGACTGCCCAGTCCGTTCCAGCCCGGAAGGCGACCGCGCTAGCGTGAACGGACCCTGCGGCAGCAGGGCCCGCGGGTGTAGCTCAATGGCTAGAGTCCCAGTCTTCCAAACTGGTCATGCGAGTTCGATTCTCGTCACCCGCTCCAACGAACGGATCCCAGCGACGGCCGGCCTCGTGACATCCGGATGGCGCGACGGCCGTCGATGCCCCGAGCACCGTTGAGTATCCTCGCCGCCCATGGCGATTCGGGTCGTGGTGGCGGAGGACTCGCTGCTCGTGAGGGAAGGCATCTCCGCGGTGCTGTCGACGGAGCACGACGTCGAGGTCGTGGCGATGTGCGCGGATCTTTCCGAGCTGACTGCGTCGGTCGACGCCCTCTCGCCCGACGTGGTGCTGACCGACATCCGGATGCCCCCGACCGGAACCGACGAAGGCATCCGCTTCGCCGCCGAGCTGCGCGAACGGGCCCCTGACGTCGGCGTGGTCGTGCTCTCGCAGTACGTCGAGCCGGCGTACGCCGTCGACCTGCTGGAGGCTGGCAGCCGCGGGCGGGCCTACCTGCTCAAGGAACGCCTGTCCGACCCGGACCACCTGATCGGGGCGATTCGACAGGTGGCCATGGGCGGGTCCGTGGTCGACCCGCTCGTGGTCGACTCGCTCGTCGCCGGCCGCAGCCGGGCCGTCGCGTCACCGCTGCGCGACCTGACGCCGAGGGAGACCGAGGTGCTCGCAGAGATCGCCCAGGGCAAGAACAACGCTGCGGTCGCCGAGTCGCTCGTGCTGTCGGAACGCGCGGTCGAGAAGCACATCAACTCCCTCTTCGCCAAGCTCGGACTGGGCGCCGAGCCCGACGTCCACCGCCGCGTGAAGGCCGTGCTGCTCTACCTGGCCGATCAGAAGGGGTGAGCGTCGCTGCGCTGGTGGGGATGCCAGCACCACCGAGCGGCACCGGCGGGCACCCTGTGCGGATCGTCCCGGCCTTGGGAAGCTGAGGCGTGTGATGACGTGGATGGAGGATCGAGTGACGAGCACCGATGACGTGAGCGTCCTGATCGTGGACGATCAGGCGACGTTCCGCTCGACAGCGCGCACGGTGGTCCTCCTCGCGGACGGCTTCACGGTCACGGCCGAGGCGGAGAGCGGCGAGGAGGCCGTGGAGGCTGCGCAGGAGGTGCGTCCGGACCTGGTGCTGATGGACATCAACCTCCCCGGCATCAACGGGATCGAGGCGACACGACAGATCGTCGAGCGCGCGCCCGAAACCGTCGTCGTGCTGATGTCGACCTACACGGCTGCCGACCTGCCGGCCGATGCCGCCGACTGCGGTGCCCGCAGCTACGTGCACAAGGAGGACCTGTTCCCCGACGTGCTCACCGATGTGTGGGCCCAGCACGGCTGAGACCCGGCTCCTCCCGTCGGGGCGAACACCGTCCGGCCAGATCAGTCGGATCAGTCGGATCGGTCCGATCAGTCGGATCAGTCCGACTCGTCGAGCGGGATGAAGCCCCGGATCTGCGTCCCGGCTCCCGGCGCAGACTCGACCTCCACGTGGCCGCCCATCGCACCGACGCGGTCCTCCATGTTGACGAACCCGTGGCCGATGGCTCGCCCGTCGATGACGAACCCCGCGCCGTCGTCGAGCACCGCGAAGCGCAGCCCCGAGTCGTCGCGGACCACGCTCACGGTGACGACCGATCCCTCTCCTGCGTGCTTCCCCGCGTTCTGCATGGCCTCCAGGCAGCAGAAGTAGACCGCCGCCTCGACCTCTGTGGGGAACCGGCCGATCTCTGCGTCCACTTCGACGACGGTGGCGAGCGCCGAGCGGTTGGCAGCAGTCCGCAGCGCCTCGGGTAGGCCCCGGTCCCGCAGCAGTGGCGGGTAGATCCCGTGGGCCAGCTCACGCAGCTCCCCCACTGCGACCTGGACGTCCTCCCTGAGCTCCTCCAGCATCCCGGCGGCAGCGTCGGGGTCCTTCTCCATCACCTTGCGCACGAGTCCCACCTTGACCGCCAGTGCCACCAGATGCTGCTGGGCTCCGTCGTGGAGGTTGCGCTCGATCGCGCGACGTGACTCGTCGGCAGCGGCCACGATGCGGGCCCGAGAGGCGACGAGCTCCTCGTTGCGTTCCTGGAGCTGCTCCAGGCTGTCCTGCAGCGCCGAGTCGAGGCGCACGTTGTGGAGGGCCAGGCCGACCTGACGGGACAGGTCGGCCAGCACCCTGTCATCCTCCTCGTCGAACGACGCGTCGTTCGGGCCACGCTCGACGACGATGAGACCCAGCAACGCACCGAGATGCGCGACCGGTGCAACCCGGATGATCCGGTCGCCCCGACCGTCGAGCAGGTCGGGCATCCACACCGCGAGCCACCCGTTGCCGGCCACATGGGTGCGGCTCGCGACAGCGAGCTCCTCATCCGACAGCCGGACCTCGCCCGGGCCGGCGTCAGGTACGGCGACCTGGCGTTCGAGCTGGCCGTCGGTCCCCGTCCAGACCTCGGCGCGGGTCACGTCCATGGACTTCCGCAGCGACTCCGCCAGCTGTCGGAGGAGCTCGTCCATGGGCACCGACCGGGACATGCGGGTGGCGAAGGTTCGCAACGCCTCGTCGGGCGCGCTGCGTTCGCCGTAGACGCGCTGGTTGGCGAACTCCTCGAGCCGACGACGGGCGGGGAAGCTCAGCGCCGCGGCGACCGCAGCGGCCACGAGCGACAGCGCCAGCACCGTGCGGGCCTCGTCGCTCGGGGTGCCCTGCAGGCCGAGCACGACCACCACGTACACGCCCATGACCAGGGCGACCAGCCCGATCGTCACGATCGTGTGGACCAGCACCCGATCGACACGTCCGAGCGCCGGCTCGAAGGTGGCCGCCACGAAGCCGACCGGAACCAGCACCGTGGCCGCGACCGCCACGAGCTGGGGCTCGCTCGGCCATCCGGTCAGCACCTCGAGCGCCCAGACCCCAAGCGCGATGGCCACGGCGACGAGGGCACCCCAGCCGTCCCACTGCAGCCGGGATCGGTCACGGGCGCCGGCGCGCTTGCACGTCTCGAAGAACACCGCACAAGCGGCGACGGCGGCCACCACGTACCAGATGACGAGCAACGCTGTCGGGAGATCCGGCCGACCGATCGCACCGGTCGCCCCGACGATCGCCGCACCCACGTACCCGGCGATGACCACCGCGCGCCCTCGCGACGTCGCCGCTGACCCGGCCGGCGCGGTGCCGGCCAGGTGCAACACCACTGCGGGCAGCAGCGC
>JAPXRJ010000142.1:0-7814 GCA_033813615.1 Microthrixaceae bacterium
CCGGTCGGGGGACTGCGTGCATCTGGAGTTCGATGTGTACGGCAGTGCTGCGGTTGCTGTGGCTGAACGTCTCGACGCGGAAGCGGACCGGTTGTACCGCCAGGCGGTCACCGAACACGACCACGACGCGTCCAAGGCGGTGCCGCCACGCTCAGAGCTGTTGGCCCAGGCGTTCAAGAACTTGTGCGAATCAGGTGCTGCGCACCGCTACCCGGGCCGGCAAGGCCCCGCGGGATCGTTCGCGATCGTCATCGACGCCACCGCAGACGAGGCCCGAGACCTGTTCGCAGATGGTGTCTTGCTGCCCGGCCGGGGGTGTCAGATGGTCTGTGTGAGGGCTCCTCATCCAGTGGAGTAGTGACATGACCATGACTGAAGATCAGGACCAGACCGAGGAGGCCGGTGTGCCGTCTGCTCGGGCGATCGTGGAGGAGCTCGCGTCTGCGGGCCTGCTCGACGATGTGATGGACCGCATCGATGCCGGCAACGTGCAGTTGACCGGCGAGGGCGGCTTCCTCCCGGAGATGATCAAGGCCGTCCTCGAACGAGGGTTGCAGGCTGAGCTGACCGATCATCTCGGCTACGACAAGGGTGACCGGGCCGGCAACGGGACCGGGAACTGTCGGAACGGGACGACCCCGAAGACGATCTCGTCCGAGGTCGGCGACGTCCCGCTCGACACGCCTCGAGACCGGGCCGGCTCGTTCGAACCGCGTCTGGTCCCGAAGGGCGCCCGCCGTGTCGGTGGCCTCGACGAGATGATCATCTCGCTGTACGCGGGCGGAATGACGGTGCGTGACATCCAGGCGCATCTGGCTCGCACGATCGGCACCGAGCTCTCCCATGAGACGATCTCGAAGATCACCGACGCGGTGCTCGACGAGGTCACCGCATGGCAGACCCGGCCGCTCGAGGAGCTGTATCCGATCATCTACCTCGACGCCCTGGTCGTGAAGGTTCGTGACGGCCATCAGGTCCGCAACAAGGCCGCCCACATCGCCGTCGGCGTCGACCTCGACGGCGTCAAGCACGTACTGGGCATCTGGGTGCAAGCCACCGAAGGCGCCAAGTTCTGGGCCGGGGTGTGCGCCGAGCTCGCGAACCGGGGCGTCAAAGACGTCCTCATCGTGTGCTGCGACGGGCTGACCGGGTTCCCCGAAGCGATCGAAGCGACCTGGCCGAGAGCAACCGTGCAGACCTGCGTCGTGCACCTGATTCGGGCGTCGATGCGGTTCGTGTCCTACAAGGACCGCAAGGCCGTCGCCGCGATGTTGAAGCTGATCTACACCGCCGCGACCGTCGAAGCCGCCGAGGCCGCCCTGTTGGAGTTCCAGGACTCCGAGCTCGGACGCCGTTACCCCGCCACCGCGCAGACATGGCTCAACGCGTGGGAGCGGTTCATCCCGTTCCTCGAGTTCCCACCCGAGTTGCGCAAGGTGATCTACACGACCAACTCGATCGAGTCGTTGAACTACCAGCTCCGCAAGATCATCAAGAACCGCGGGCACTTCCCCAACGACCAGGCAGTGATCAAGCTGTTGTGGCTCGCGATCCGTGACATCGAGGACAAGCGGGCCCGGCAACGAGCGAAGGAAGCCGGCAAGAAGGCTGGCGAACGCAAAGCCCCCGGACGGCTCGTAGAAGGAGCCACCGTGCACGGCTGGAAGGCATGCCTCGGCGCCCTCGCCATCGCCTACCCCGACCGCCTCGCCGGACGAATCTGACCAACCAACCACGAGCTACTCACACAGAACACTTGACACGCTCGCCCGGCCCGAACGCAGACGGCCCGCTCGACTGGTCGACACGGGCCCGTCTCGTCGACGGTACCCGGCTCCGGTACGCGTCGAAGGAATGGGAGCTGCTCACCTGCGACGCCGAGGTCTCCTGGACGATCCGCGGTGCGGGCGGTCATCCGATCGCCTGTCAACCCGGCGAACGTCACGCGTCACGTCTGCAACGCCGGAACCTCGAGCACCGCGACGGAGGGTGCGTGTTCCCGGGTTGTGACGCACCAGTGACCTGGTGCGACGCCCACCACGTCCGCCGTCACAGCGACGGTGGGCCGACAGAGATGACGAACCTTGCGTTGTTGTGCAGACGCCATCACGGCATCGTCCACCGGGACGGCTGGTCGATGACCGCGAACCCGGATCCTGGTGACGGTGAAGGGTTCTACCGGATCACCACACCCACCGGCGCCGTCCTGCACACCCGTCACCAACGAGGACCCGGATGGCGAGCGGCCACCCCCGCCTGAGCAGCGGGGACCCCGACCGGAACCACTCGAGCACCCGCGCCCCGACGCGGGCCATCGGCGCGGGCCGGCACTGCGGGCGCTGCCCAGCGGCGTCTTCGGGGGCGGGCTCGCCGGGAACACGGCACCAGTCGGGCGTGTTGGGGAACGTGCGGGTGTGCCATCTACGCTGGTGGACCTGCGCCGCAACCCCCGACAGGAGCTGGCACCGTGCAGGAGCAGGTCGAGAAGGTCATCGAGATCATCCGCCCGGCCATCCAGGCCGACGGTGGCGACATCAACCTGCTCGACGTCGACCAGGACTCCGGCGTGGTGACGGTGGAATTGACCGGTGCCTGCGTCAGCTGCCCGGCGTCGACAGTCACGATGAAGGCGGGGATCGAGCGGATCATGAAGGACCGTGTGCCGGGTGTGACCGCCGTCGTGCAGCCCGAGAGCGAGGTCGAGCTCGGCACCGCGGTCTCGCTCTGATCGGCCGCGTCCGTGGGTGTCAGGATCGCCGCTGCCTCCGACGATCTGATCGACGCCGCGCTGGCGGGTGATCGGAGCTCCCTCGCCAAGGTGCTGTCGATCGTCGAGCGCGGCGGTGACGAGGCCCGACACGTCGCCCGTCGGGTGTTCCCGCTGGCCGGTGCCGCGCACACCGTGGGGATCACCGGCTCCCCCGGGTCCGGGAAGTCGTCGCTGACGAACGCGCTCTGCAGAGCGGTCCGTGGGCACGGCGATCGCATCGCCGTGCTCGCGATCGACCCGTCGTCGCCGTTCACCGGTGGGGCGATCCTGGGTGACCGGGTCCGGATGGGCGACCACACCCTCGATGAGGGGGTGTACATCCGTTCGATGGCGACCCGTGGCCACCTGGGTGGGCTGGCGCTCGCCACTCCCGAGGCGGTCCGCGTGCTCGCCGCCGTGGGCTTCCCCTGGGTCGTCGTGGAGACGGTCGGCGTCGGTCAGGTCGAGGTCGACATCGCCGGAGCGGCCGACACGACCGTCGTCGTCGTGAACCCAGGGTGGGGTGACGCGGTGCAGGCCAACAAGGCGGGCCTGATGGAGATCGCCGACGTGTTCGTGATCAACAAGGCCGACCGTCCCGGCGCCGGCGACACCCGTCGGGACCTGGAGAACATGCTCTCGTTGGGAGCGCACCGCGAGTACCGCCCGGCGATCGTGGAGACCGTCGCGACGACCGGGAACGGTGTGGAGGACCTCTGGGCCGCCGTGGTCGAACACGCCCGCCGGTCCGCTGAGTCCGGCGAGCTGGCCCGCCGTCGCGCAGCGCGGGCGGACGCCGAGCTGCGGGCCGTGGTGATCGCCCGGTTGACCGAGCAGGCCGCGGCGATCTGCGACGGACCGGCATGGGAGCACGCACGAGCGGCGGTCCGCGACGCGGATCTCGATCCTTGGGCGGCCGCTGGCGAGTTGCTGGACTGACGGCCACCGAGCGTCGCGGGCCGGTTTCAGGTCGCGGGATCGCACTCGGCGCACGTGCCGACCAGGTCCAGGCGGTGGTGCTGGACGGTGAACCCCTTCGCCCCTGCCGCGCCGTCCAGGGCGCCGTGCAGGCTCCGCTCCAGCTCGTCGCTGGCGACGAAGTCCTCCACCCGGCCGCAGCGGGTGCACACGAGGTGGTGGTGGTGGTGGGTCAGGTCTTCGGCCAGCTCGAAGTGGCTGTACTCGTCTCCGGCGACGATCCGGTACACGACGCCGGCGTCGATCAGCTCGGCCAGGTTGCGATACGCGCTGCTCTGCGCCAGCTGGTCCGCCTGCTCCAGGATGTCGGGGATCGTGAGCGGTCGATCGGTCGATGCGAGCACCTCGACCACCTCGCGGCGCGAGCGCGTGTAGCGGAGTCCGGCGACCCGGAGCCGGTGCGACACCGTGAGGTGCAGGTCGTCCCGATCGGGCGCGTGCTCGTGCTCGTCGGCCACGTCCCGGAGCGTAGCGTCGTCGTTGGGAACGAGTGGGAACGGCGCTACCGTCAGTCTCGATGATCGACGGGAGCGTGGACGAGGGCAGCGTTCCGTCGAACCTGCCGTCGGGCATCCGGCTGCGTGGCGTCATCGCGACCGGCGGGTCGTCGGTGTTGTGGCGCGCCCGCGACCGGCGTAGCGGTCGGGACGTCGCGGTGAAGGTGCTCCGCCTGCCGCACGACGCCGAGGGCCGCGAGCGCGTCGTCGACCGCTTCTCCCACGAGATGCGAGCCCTCGCCCGCCTTTCCCACGTGCCGACGGTGCTCGACGTTCGCTCCGCCGGATCCGACGCGCGGACGTGCTGGCTGGTCACCGCGCTCGCCACCGGCGACCTGCTGTCCGCGGCGCCGCTGGCGACCGAGGACCTGCTCGTGGTGGCTGGCGCCACTGCCGATGCGCTGGCCGCAGCGCACCGACTCGATGTGGTCCACGGCGACGTGACGCCGGCCAACGTGGTGTGGGTCGACGAGGCTCCGGTCCTCGCCGACTTCGGGCTCGCGGTGCTGCAGGTGGACTCGGCGGCCGATGCGGCTCGCGGGGCGACCCCGGGTTGGGCAGCACCGGAGCGCTGGGAGCAACCGATGCCCACCCCGGCATCGGATGTGTACGGATGGGGGGCGACGATCTGGACGGCCTCCACCGGCGAGCGGCCATCGGGGCGCGGCCTCCTCGACGTGACGGCGCTGCCGCGGGGCCTCGACCGGATGGTGGCCCAGGCCTGTGAACCGCAACCCGACGACCGGCCGAGCGCGGTCGACCTGGCCGCAGCGGTGGCCGCTGAACGTCGACGGAGGGACCGGTACTGTCCGGACCCATGACCGACACCCCTCCCGCCGCCAGCCCCGGCTCCGACGACCGCGTCGCGAGCAGTGAGTCGCCGGTCCGCCACGAGCGCACCGATGCCGGCATCGACGTGCTCACCCTGCAGCACGGCAAGGTCAACGCGTTGAGCGTCGAGGTCCTCGGCGCGCTGCAGGTCGAGGCCGAGCGGCTGGGTTCGCAGGGTGCCCGCGCCGTGGTCGTGACCGGTGGCCCCAAGCTGTTCGCTGCCGGGGCGGACATCACGCAGTTCGCAGAGCGTGGCGGCGAGGAGCCGTTCGCCATCGAGGCGCCGGCCCGAGTGGCCGAGATCGGCCGGGCGTTCCTGGATGCGCTCGGTGCGGTGGCCGCACTGCCGTGTCCGACCATCGCCGCGGTCAACGGCGTGGCACTCGGCGGCGGTTGCGAGCTGGCGCTTGCCTGCGACTTCAGGATCGCGTCGGAACGAGCGAGGTTCGGCCAGCCCGAGATCCTGCTCGGCATCATCCCCGGCGGGGGCGGCACGCAGCGCCTGGCCCGCCTGGTCGGCCCCGCGCGGGCCAAGGACCTGGTCTTCAGCGGTCGCACCGTCGACGCGGACGAGGCGCTGTCCATAGGGCTGGTCGATCGGGTGACCGACGGTGACGCCCTGGCCGCTGCGCTCGAGTGGGCGGAGCTGCTCGCCCGAGGCCCGCGCCACGCGCTGGCGCTCGCCAAGCAGGCCGTCGACGAGGGGCTGGAGGCGACGCTGGCCGACGGCCTGTTGGTCGAGCAGCGCCTGTTCGTCGACTCGTTCGGCACCCCCGACGCTCGGATCGGCGTCAGCTCGTTCCTCCACGACGGGCCGGGCCGAGCCGACTTCGCCTGAGGAGCACCGACTCCATCGGCGGCCCCGCTCAGCAGGCCCAGGCGACGTGGCCGAGCTCGAGGGGGGTGTCGACCAGCGCGTCGGCCGGCACCACCCGAACCGTCACACCCATGCGTCCGGCGGCCAGTATCGGCGCTTCGCCGGCGAAGGAGCGATGTCCGTCATCGACGGCACCTTCGTCGACCATGGCGACGGTCACGGGTTCCTCGAGCTCGCCCGACTGGCCGACACGACCGGCGACGAGCTGCACCTCGACCTCGCTCGGTGAGAGCGCGCCGAGTGCGACCTTGGCGGTGACCCGGCGGGTGCCGCCCAGGTCCGCGATCGAGTCGTCGACGTCGACGTCGTCGACGTGCACCTGGTGCCAGCTGGCGTCGAGCCGCTCGCGCAGCGCCGCCAGCGCCTTGGCGCCGGCGAGGTGATCGTTCGACAGCGCTGCGCCACGGGCGGCGGCGGGCAGGTAGAGGTCCTGGACGTAGTCGCGCACCATGCGGTGGGCGGAGACGAACGGAGCGAGGGTTCGCAACGACTCCTTCATGATCGCCACCCAGGCGGTGGGGACCTGGCCGGGGTCCGCCGAGTGGTAGGTGGGTACGATCTGCGTCTCGAGGATGTCGAACAGGCTGTTCGCCTCCAGCTCGGCACGGCGTTCCTCGTCCTCGACGGCCTCCGCAGAGGAGATCGCCCAGCCGTTCGGCCCGTCCACGCCGTCGGGCCGGGCGCCCTGAGGTGAGTCGGCACGGAAGCACTCCGCCCACCAGCCGTCGAGCACCGAGCAGTGCATCGCACCGTTCATGACCGCCTTCATGCCGCTGGTGCCCGATGCCTCCATCGGTCGCACCGGCGTGTTGAGCCAGATGTCGGCGCCCTGGACGAGCGCCCGGGCGAGCGCGATGTCGTAGTCCTCGACGAACATGAAGCGGCTGCGGATGTCGGGGTCGTGGGAGAACGCGACGATCTGGCGGATGAGCTCCTTGCCGCTGTCGTCGGCCGGGTGCGCCTTGCCCGCGAAGACGAACTGGATCGGTCGATCGGTGTCGGCCAGCAGGGCGCGCAGTCGGTCCGACTGGCTCAGGAGGAGCGCGGCGCGCTTGTAGGTGGCGAAGCGTCGGGCGAAGCAGATCGTGAGCGCGTCGGGGTCGAGCGCGTCCTGTGCCCAGGCCAGATCGGACGGCGAGCGACCGAGCGATGCCCCCGACGCGGCCAGGCGGTCGCGGACCTGGTCGATCATCCGCACCTTGGCGGCGCGGTGGGCCTGCCAGATGACGTCGTCGTCGACCGAGGTGATGGCGTCCCACGACGTCGGGCCGGCCCACTGCCAGTCGTCGCCGATGCGCTCGGAGAACAGGTCGGCGAGCTCTGGTGACACCCAGGTGGAGCCGTGGACGCCGTTGGTGATGTGGCCGACGGGCGTCTCCGACTGGGGCACGCCAGGCCACAGGTCGTGGAACATCTCCCGACTCACCTCGCCGTGGAGGGCCGACACGCCGTTGCGCCGCTCGGCCAGCCGCATGCCCATCACGGCCATGTTGAACCGGTCGCCGGGTTCGGACCCCGGACGGTGTCCGAGCTCCATGAGCTGGTCGATCCCGATGCCGCACTCCTCAGCCCAACCGGAGAAGTACGCCTCGATCAGCTCACGGGGGAACTGGTCGATGCCGGCGGGCACCGGGGTGTGGGTCGTGAACACCGCTGCGGCGCGGACGGCTTCGAGCGCCTGCGGGAACGTGAGCCCTTCGCGCTGCATGTAGTTGCGGATCCGCTCGAGACCCAGGAAGCCGGCGTGGCCCTCGTTGGTGTGGAAGACGTGTGCGGGGACGCCGAGCGCTTCCAGGGCGCGGACCCCGCCGATGCCGAGGAGGATCTCCTGGCGGAGCCGGTGCTCGACGTCGCCGCCGTACAGGCGGTCGGTGACGAGTTG
>JAPXRJ010000143.1:0-7801 GCA_033813615.1 Microthrixaceae bacterium
TGTCAAAGGTGACAGCGCCGCTGTCGAGCACGACGCGCTCGCCGGAAGCGAGGGTCCGGAACACCGCCTCACCTGCACCCGTGCGCCACACCTGCACGGTCAGCTCCTCGCCAGGGACGACCGGTGACGAGAAGCGACCTTCCATCGAGCGGAACCGGGCGGGATCCGACTCGCACAGCTCGTGCAGCAGCGCACGACCGCTGAAGCCGTAGGTGCACAAGCCGTGCAGGATCGGTCGGTCGAAGCCGGCGAACGCGGCGAAGGTCGGATCCGAGTGCAACGGGTTGCGGTCCCCCGACAACCGGTACACCAACGCCTGCTCCGGCCGGGTCCTCAACACGACCTCGACGTCCGGTGACCGCTCCGGGGCCGCGTTGCGGGGCCCGGACGGGCCGCGCTCGCCGCCGAAGCCGCCCTCACCGCGGATGAACATGGACCCCACCACCTCGAAGAGCGGCTCGCTGTCGCCCACGAGGGTGGACGTGCCGGTGATCTCGATCACCACCCCCTTGCCCTTGTCCCAGATGGCGGTGATCTCCGCGACCGTCGACACCGTGCCGGTGACCGGGACCTCTTTGTGGAGAACGGTCCGCTCCTCTCCGTGCACCAGCATCGCCGGGTTGAACGACCCGACCGACCCGAACACGCCGCTCACGTCGGGCAGCGTCACGACCATCGTCGGCAGGATCCTCTGCACCACGTCGATGGAGTTCTCGGAGACGAACGGGCGCTCCCGCGGGTCCATCGGGTCCTGGCCGGCACCCACACCCAGGGCATAGATCAGACCGTCGGTGGAGCTCCACGAGCTCTCGGTGGGGTCGCTTCGCGATCCGACGGCATCGGGGTTGATCGGCATCGTGGTGCTCTCCTCGTCGCTCGATCCGGCACCAGCCGTCACCGCCCGGGCGCCCGACGTTCCTGAGAACCGGGCGGTGTGGTGCCGCGAACCGGACGTGACCGTGTGGGACCCTAGTGCCGTGTCACGCCCCCGCAAGGTGCTCGTCGCCGTCATCGCCGCGCCGCTGATCGTGCTGTCCCTGGTCCTCGGCGCGTGGGCCGTCGACGTCGGTGCGGTCAACCGCGACACCGTGGCACGCAACGTGAGCGTCGCCGGCGAGCCCGTCGGCGGGTTGACCCATGACGAGCTGACCGCAGCGGTCGAGCACATGGCCGACGAAGCCCCGGCCACCGAGGTGACGATCGATGCGGGTGACGTCCACGTGACGACCACCGCCGGCGACCTCGGCATGTCCATGGACGTGGACGCGACCGTTGATCGGGCATGGGCGGTCGGTCGCCGAGATCCGCTTCCAGCCCGGCCGGTGCGTTGGCTGCGATCGATCGTGTCGAACCGCGACCTCGATGCAGCGGTTCGACTCGACGGCGGCCAGCTGACAGCGGAGCTCTCGACGTTGGAGGGCGACAAGCGCTCAGATCCGGTCGAACCGACGCTGCACGCGACCGAGGACGGAGTCGTGCTCGTTCCCGGCAAGGACGGGATCGAGCTCACGACCAACTCGGTCGCTGCCGCTCTGCCGTCAGGCATCTCGGACGTCGGTGCACCGATCTCGATCGCCGTCGACCGTGCGGTCACCGAGCCGAAGATGACCGACGAGGAGGTGCAGGCGCTCGCCGACAAGGCCAACCAGGTCACCGAAGGGAAGGTCAAGCTGACCGCTGCCGGGACCTCGTTCGAGATCGACGGCAAGGACTTCCGTCCGGCGTTCACGGCGACCATCGCGGGCACCACGGAGGACCCGGCACCGCAGCTGACGATGAACCCCGAGGTGGTGGCCAAGCTGCTCGCAGAGAGCCAGCCCCCAGGCTCGGGCAACCCCACCGGCGTCAAGTTCGCCATCCAGGGAGGCGTTCCGGTGCCCCAGGCAGGTACGGACGCGCAGGTGTGCTGCGGGCCCGACGCTCCCCAGCGCATCGTCGACGCCCTGCTCGCCGGCAGGACCGAGGTGGAGCTGCCCACCCGGACGATGACTGCCGCCGAAGGCGTCGAATGGGCCAAGGGGCTGGGGGTCACCCAGGTGGTCGGCGAGTTCACCACCAAGCACCCGGCCGGCCAGCCCCGGGTGAAGAACATCCACACGATCTCGGATGCCACCCGAGGCGTCCTCATCGCACCCGGAGACACCTTCAGCGTCAACCAGTTCATCGGAAAGCGGACCGCGGAGAAGGGCTACGTCGTCGCACCCGTGATCGAGAACGGCGAGCACTCGGAGGACTTCGGTGGCGGCATCAGCCAATACGCCACGACCCTGTTCAACGCCGCGTTCTTCGCCGGCTTGGACATCCCCGCGTACAAGGCCCACTCGGAGTACATCGGGCGGTACCCGTTCGGCCGCGAAGCCACGCTGGCCTACCCGAGCGTCGACCTGAAGATCAAGAACAACACTCCGTACGGCGTGGTGATCTGGCCCACCTACACCGACTCGTCGGTGACCGTGCAGCTCTGGTCCACGCCGTACGCCAAGGGAGCGCAGACAGCGCAGAACCCCACCAGCGGTTGCGGCAAGGTCACCACGCAGCGGACCCGGACGTTCGTCGACGGCCGCACCGACCAGCAGAACTTCACCGCGAGCTATCGCTGCATCTGACCCGCCCCTCGGCGCACTCTGGCGGGGCGCGTCCTGTCGGTCGAGACGGGTGCGACTCCGCTGCGCACCGCCGACACGATCGGTACTGTGAGCCGGTGGACGACGATCCGATCGACTCACCACTTCGGTACCACCACCGGATGAGCGACGAAGACGCGCTGATGTGGTCGATCGAGAAGGACCCGATGCTGCGCTCGACGGTCACCGCGGTGATCCTGCTCGAGCGGCCCATCGACCGCTCCGTGCTGCGGCGCGAGTTCGACCGCGTGTCGAGGACGATCCCACGCCTCCGACAGCGCGTCCGCTCGAACCCGATGTCGCTCGCACCACCGAGATGGGAGGTCGATCCGGCGTTCGACCTGGACTACCACCTCCGCGTCGCCCGCGTCCCCGGGGATGGCACGATGCGCGACCTGCTGCGGATGATCCAGCCGATGGCGATGCAGAGCTTCGATCGTGCCCGTCCGCAGTGGGAGGCCGTCGCCGTCGACGGGCTGGCCGACGGGCGCGATGCGATCGTGATGAAGTTCCATCACGCGATCACCGACGGTGTCGGCGGCGTGCGGCTGATGCTCGAGCTCTTCGACCTGGAGCGCTCCACTCCAGAGCGATCGTTGCCGGCCCCTCCCCCGGTGCACGTGCTCAACCAGGCGGAGCGCTTCAGCGACGCCGTCGGCCACCAGGCTCGGAGCAACTTCGGTCTTCTGAGGGAGCTCGGCTCAGCAGGTGTCCACGTGACCGCGAGCGCGGTGTCCGACCCGGTCGGCACCCTGGCCGATGGTGCAGAGCTCGCAGCATCCGCGGTCAGAGTGCTCGCCCCCTCGCCGGATCCGCTGTCACCGATCATGGGCGGACGGTCGCTGTCGAACCACCTCGAGGCGCTGACCCTGCCCTTGGACCTCGCCAAGAAGGCGGCCAAGCGCGTCGGCGGATCGGTGAACGACACCTACGTGACCGGTCTGGTCCGTGGCCTGCAGATCTACCACCGTCGTCACGGCGTCGAGGTGCAGGACCTCCGGATGGGCATGCCGGTCAACGTGAGGACCGGCGAGATGACCGACACCGCCGGGAACGCGTTCGTGCCGGTCCGCTTCGAGGTCCCGGTCCACGCCCAAGACGTCGTCGAGCTGATGCGAACCCTCCGTCGGAGGATGTTGAACGCCCGTGACGAGCCGGCCAACCAACTGGTCGAGCCGATGGCCAACCTCCTGAACCGATTGCCGACGACCGTCCTGACCCAGGTCTTCGGGGCGATGATGAAGGGGTTGGACTTCCAGGCCTCCAACGTGCCCGGCTCACCGGTCCCCCTGTACCTGCGCGGCATCGGCGTCGATGCCATCTACCCGTTCGGACCCCTGGCGGGGGCCGGATGCAACGTGACCCTGCTGAGCTACGGCAACGACCTGAACATCGGCCTGAACATGGATCCTGCAGCGGTCGTCGAACCCGGCTCGTTCGTAGAGTGCGTCCAGCTCGGCTACGACGAGGTCCTCGACCTGGCCTGACGGCCTGCGCTGCACCGGGTTCCGGGGGCGTGACCCGTATTCCGCGAACCCCGACCAAGCAATGGAGCTCCCCGATGGAACACCGCTACCTGGGCCGGTCCGGCCTCAAGGTCTCCGCAATCTCCTATGGCAACTGGATCACCCACGGGTCCCAGGTGGACGACGACACGGCCGTCGCCGCGGTGCACGAGGCGCTCGACCAGGGCATCACGACGTTCGACACGGCTGACGTCTACGCCGGCACCCGGGCCGAGGCGGTGATGGGTACCGCGCTCGCCGGCCAGCGTCGGGAGAGCCTGGAGATCTTCACCAAGGTGTACTGGCCGACGGGTGCCGGCCCGAACGACCGGGGACTCAGTCGCAAGCACGTCCTGGAGAGTTGCGAGGCGTCGTTGCGGCGCCTCCAGACCGACCACATCGACCTCTACCAGGCGCACCGCTTCGATCACGAGACCCCGCTCGAGGAGACGATGCTCGCATTCGCCGACCTCGTCCGTTCGGGCAAGGTCCTCTACGTCGGCGTGTCGGAATGGGACGCCGAGCAGATCACCGCCGGCGCCGCCCTCGCCCAGGAGCTGCACGTGCCGTTCATCTCCAACCAGCCGCAGTACTCGCTGTTGTGGCGAGTCATCGAGGACGAGGTGATCCCCGCGAGCGTGGCCGCCGGCATGGGGCAGATCGTCTGGTCACCGATCGCCCAGGGGGTGCTCACCGGAAAGTACCTGCCGGGCCAGCCGGTACCCGAAGGTTCCCGGGCAACCGACGAACACGGTGGAGCGAACTTCGTCAAGCGGTTCCTCCGCGACGACGTGCTCACCGCAGTGCAACAGGCCAAGTCCCTCGTCGACGAAGCCGGACTGACCATGGCGCAGTACGCGGTGGCCTGGGTGCTGCGCAACCCCGGCGTCGGCTCGGCGATCGTCGGCGCGTCGAAGCCCGCTCAGCTGACGGAGAACGTCGTGGCCGTCGACATCACGCTCGACGACGACCTGGTCGCCGCAGTCGACGCCGTCCTCGACCCGGTGATCGAACGGGACCCGACGCTCACCGTGTCACCGTCGACCCGCCCCTGACGCTCGACGTCTGGATCCCCAGTTCTCGGGTCGGGAACCGGCCTCGGCGACCCGAATCCGACCCGAGAACCAAGACGGCTCCACCGCTGGGCGTTTCAGGGTCGCAGCGACGGGTTGCGTAGCCTGCAGATGTGGACACACTCGAGGTCGCCGTGGTCGGCGCGGGGCCGGCCGGAACGGCCGCAGCGATCACGTTGGCCCGCGCCGGCATCGACGTCACGGTGTTCGACAAGGCCACCTTCCCTCGCGACAAGACGTGCGGTGACGGGCTGACCGCACTGGCGCTGCGGATGCTCGAAGACCTCGGGCTCGATCCATCGGTCGTCGACTCGTGGACCGATGTGCAGCGCTGCGTCGTCACGGGGCCCTCGGGCTACTCGATCGATCTCCCACTCCCCTCGCCGGACATGGGCCGCTTCGCCGCCGTGGCGACCCGACTCGACCTCGACGCCGCTCTGGTGGACCTCGCACGCAAGGAGGGAGCGCACGTGCTCGAGGGCGCGTCGGTGCTCGACGCCACCGAGGACGACCGCGGGGTCACGTTGCGCATCACCCAGGATGATCGGGGTGACGGCGAACACGAGGAGCGTGAAGTCACGGCGCGTTGGGTGGTCGCCGCCGACGGCATGTGGTCGCCGGTCCGCAGGGCGCTGGGGGTGGCCGAACAGGGCTACCGGGGCGAGTGGCACGCGTTCCGCCAGTACGTCGACGGCGTGAGCGAGACGGCATCAGGCGAGCTCCACGTCTTCTTCGAGGCCGACCTCCTGCCCGGCTACTTCTGGTCGTTCCCGCTCGACGGGCGGCGGGCCAACATCGGCTTCGGCATCCAGCGCGGCGGCAAGGTCGCGATCCGCGACATGGGTGCGTTGTGGGACGACCTGTTGGAGCGGCCACACGTCCGCGAGCTGCTCGGTCCGGACGTGACACCTGAGGCACCCCGCCGGGCGTGGCCCATCCCCGCTCGGATCGACGTCGCCACCAAGACCACGAACCGCACCTTGTTCGTGGGCGACGCGGTCGGCGCGTGCGACGTGATGAGCGGCGAAGGCATCGGCCAGGCGCTGCTCACCGGTGTCCGCGCCGCCGAGGCGATCCGGGACCGTGCCGCGCTGGGCGACGTGGCACAGCGCTACACCGCCGCGGTGGACCACGAGCTGGGACCCGACCACCGGATGTCCGCGCTGCTCGTCCGGGCGCTGCGGCACCGAAAGGGCGCTCGAGCGGCGATCCGCGTCGCTGGCGCCACGCCGTGGACCCGACGCAACTTCGCACGATGGCTCTGGGAGGACTCGCCTCGGGGCATCGCCTTCACACCGTCGCGCTGGCGCCCCGGTGCGCTCAGCAACCCCGGCGCCTACCGGGACTGACCGCCACCACAGCCCCACTGTCGCAACGCCACGACCAGCGCGGGTTCGACGAGGACCCGTACGATGCGCGGCCATGCGAACCGCGCTGACCGACCTGTTGGGCATCGAGCACCCGGTGATGCTCGCCGGGATGGGTGGCGTGTCCTACGCGCCGCTTGTCGCCGCCGTGTCGAACGCCGGCGGGCTCGGCACGTTGGGAGCCTCCACCATGGGCGACCAACGGATGGTGGAGCAGATCGCTGCTGTCGCCGCCGAGACCGATCAGCCCTTCGGCGTCGACCTGCTCACCGCCGCCCCCCAGGACATGGACGCGAAGGTCCGGGCGATCGCCGACGGCGGCGGCTCGCTGTTCGTCGCCGGCCTGGGCGTACCGTCGAAGGTGATCGACCTGTGCCACGAGCTGGGGATCATCGTGGCCAGCATGTGCGGCAAGGTCGCCCACGCCGTGCGAGCCGCGGATGCCGGCTGCGACCTGGTGATCGCCCAGGGCACCGAGGCCGGCGGCCACACCGGCCAGATCGCCACGATGGCATTGGTGCCCCAGGTGGTCGACGCGGTCGGCGCCCGCGTCCCGGTGGTCGCGGCCGGGGGAATCTTCGACGGGCGCGGCCTGGCGGCGGCGTTGGCCCTGGGTGCCGCCGGCGTGTGGATGGGGACACGCTTCATCGCCACTCCCGAGGCCCAGGCCGTCCCGGGCTACAAGGACCGGATCCTGGCGTCGGCCGAGGACGGAACCCTGATCACCCGGGCCTACACCGGCAAGACGTGCCGAGTCCTGCGCACCTCCTACGCGCAGGCCTTCGAGGACGCCGGCGGAGTGCCCGAGCCGTTCCCCCTGCAGTTCGTGCGCTCCATGGAGGACGGCGCCAACCACTTGGGCAGCGACGCTGACACCCTCGGCGTCGACCCCGACAAGGAGTTCATGCCGGCCGGTCAGGCGGTGGGGGCGATCGACGAGCTGGTGCCCGCCGGCGATCTGGTCCGCTCCATCGTGGCCGAGGCCGAACAGGTGCTCGACCGCCTCGGCTCGTCGCGCTGACGGTTCGGTGGCACCGCGCTGCTCCTGCCTCAGGCGGTGAGCTCCTTGACCTTGGCCACCATCCGCTGCTGGCCCTCCAGGTCGGGGGCGATCGGCGTGATGTTCAAGATGGTCACGCCGGCGGCACGGAACTGGTCGATCCGGTCCTTGACGTAGCCCTCGTCGCCGCACAGCGACGTCTCCTCCAGGAACGATTCGGGCACCGCGGCCG
>JAPXRJ010000144.1:0-7740 GCA_033813615.1 Microthrixaceae bacterium
GGCCGAGCACGGTGACGACCCGGCTCGACGCGAGGAGGTCGTCGAGTCGTGCCAGCTCAGCCGAGCGTCCGACCAGGTTCGAGGACCAGCCGGGCAGGTCGAGTCCACGCCCCTCCAGGGTGCGCAACGGCGCGAAGTCCGACTCCAGAGCCGGGTGGACGAGCTGCCAGATCCTCACCGGAGCGGGGATCCCTCGCAGGGTGTGAGCGCCCAGGTCGACCCAGCCCGCCTCGGCCAGCTCGCCGTCGCCGTTGGAGGCCGATTCGCCGAGCACAGCGACGAACGAGCCCGATGCGACCACCTGACCGCCGTGCGCTGAGGACAGCAACCGGCCGCAGCGGTTCATCGTCGGACCGCGGTAGGTGCCGTCGGCTCCTACATCCACCTCGCCGAGGTGCAAGGCAGCGCGAACCCGCAGCGGCGCGGAGGTCGGCCACGACTCCGCCGCGATCTTCAGCTGCAACCGGAGCGCGGCGAGCGCGGCATCGCTCGGCCGGTCGAACGCCAGGACCGCGCTGTCACCTGCGCCCTGCTCGACGGCACGCCGGCCCGATGTCCCGGCCGCCACCGCGTCGAGCAGATCCTCGAGTCGTCGGACGGCGACACCCATCGCGTCGGGCTCGGCATCCCAGGCCGCGGTCGACCCCTCGATGTCGATGAACACGAACGCGACCGTTCCGGACGGACGTGAGCGGCTCTCCACTCCCCCATCTTCACCCGATCCCACAGGAACATGATCTCCCGAACCGATCGGTCGGTCACGGGTTCCAGAGTCCATGGGAGCATGCTGGAGCCGCCCCGGTCCACGAACCTCCCCCAGCCGGGGGATCTCAGCGGCGGTCGTCAGGAGTCGGCGAGCGTCCAGTTCGGACGGGTCCAATGGCAGGTGTAGCCGCCGGGGTGCTTCTGCAGGTAGTCCTGGTGCTCCGGCTCCGCCTCCCAGAACTCGCCGGCAGGTTCGACCTCGGTGACGACAGGGCCGGGCCAGCGACCCGAGCGGTCGACGTCGCCGATCGTGTCGAGCGCAACCTGACGCTGCTCGTCGCTGGTGGTGAAGATCGCCGAGCGGTAGCTGCGGCCGATGTCGTTGCCCTGACGGTTCGACGTCGTCGGGTCGTGGATCTGGAAGAACAGCTCGAGCAGCTGTCGGTACGACACCACATCGGGGTCGAAGACGACCTCGACCGCCTCGGCGTGGTCGCCGTGACGGCGGTACGTGGCATTCGGCGTGGCTGGGTCTCCCGAGTAGCCGGCGCGGGTGGAGATCACCCCGGCGGCGTGGCGCAGCAGTTCCTGGGAACCCCAGAAGCACCCGTTGGCAAGGATCGCTCGTTCGGTCGTCATGTCGTGGCCCCTTCGTTGGCAGCAGGTCGCAGTCGGCCGTCGTCAGCCACAACACTGCAGCACCCGCAGTCCATCCCGCTCCACCCCCGTTCTGTTCGTCCGATCACAAGGAAAACGTTGTGAAGGGCCGAACAGAACGGGGGGCCGATAGCGTTCAGGGTCCCGTCGACTCCGCGAAGGACCTCATGGCCACCTCACTGCGTGCCCACTCCACCACCTCGGGCCGGGCCGCGCTCCTGGCCGTCATCGCCGCAGTGCTGCTCGCCGCCGGCTGCTCGTCCGACGACGACGCTTCGCCGACGACCACAGCCAAGGACACGACGACCACCACAGAGGCCGCCGACGATGGCGCCGAGGATCCCGATGCCCTGGCCCTGGCCGAGTCGATCAACATCACGATCGACGACTTCGCGGAGAACTGGACGTCGGAGCCCTCCGAGGAGGGTGAGGGTGACATGGACAAGTGCTTCACCGACGTCGATCTCGACGAGGTGAAGCTCGCCTCTGCAGACAGCGACGACTTCTCGATCGCGAGCGAGGACGGCGCCCAGACGCAGATGGTTCGGATGTCGACGATCGTGGTCGCCGACGACGCCGCCGCCGAGGCGATCGTCGACGAGGTCGCCACCGAGCAGTTCGCCACGTGCATCTCGACGTACCTGACCGACGCGATGGCCGAGAGCGGAGCGGACGCGACCGTCAGTGAGCTCACCCCCAGCACCGGCGGGACCGATCTGGCCGACGGCTCGGCCGGCGTCGGCGGCACGCTCTCCTTGGCCGGCCCTGACGGCACCGAGCTGAACGGCGAGCTGGGCTTCCACTTCATCCGCACCGACAACGTCGTGTCTGCCGTGATGCTGCTCGACATCGGCACCACGTACTTCCAGGACACGATGGATGGGCTCCTGTCGACCGTCGTCACCCGACAGGCCGCCGAGCTCAGCTGAGCACGCCACGGAGTGGCATCCTTCGCGGATGTCGCTCCGTCCGAACCGAGCTCGCGGCCGCGTCGGTACGAGGTGGCGCGCCGGTGCAGCGGCACTCGGGCTGTCGCTGACGCTGTCGGCAAGCGCGGCCGTGGCCCTGAGCGGCTGCACCCTGGGAGGCACTGCCGGCCTTCCCGACATGGCCCCCGATCAGTCGACCGAGGGCCTGGAGGCCTTCCCGCCGGCGCCTGCCGGACTTCCAGAGCAGATCTACCTCCGCACGACGACGGAGACCTTCAACCGGCGATGGAGCTTCATCGCCCGGGACGGTCGAGTCTTCACGAAGGAAGCTGCGGCACGGGGTGGCTGGCGGGAGGTGACGGTGCCTGCGCCACTGGCAGGTCGGGTCGCCGGCGTGTCGGCCGACGGTGACGAGGTGATGATGGGCGACCGCGACGGTCGCTTCCACACGATGGACCACGCACTCAACGCGCCCAGGCACTGGAACTGGACCGATCGCTTCGGCCCGCTCTTGTGGCTCGGCCCCGGCAACCGGCTCCCGCCGAGCACGATCGCCTGGTCCTGGTCGGTGATCTCACCGACCGAGGACAGGGTGTGGCGCGACACCGCGGGAAACGACCACCTCGTCGGCAGCCAGAAGGTGTCCCACGTCTTCAGCCTCACCGACGGCGGTCAGCGCATCCGCTTCCAGGACCCTTGGCTCCCCATCGACCACGCCTACGAGATGGCCACTCCCTACGACGGCCGCTTCCGGGCCGTGGCGTTGTCGACGAGCGCGTCCAGCACCTTGATCACGAACCGCTACGGCGACATGTACACCCGCCTCTACGACTTCGACATCTCGGGTTCCGACGTCCTCTTCTTCCGCTACTCGTACGAGGACCAGAGCGAACTGCCAGAGGCCCCCGACCTGCTGAGCGCCCGGTTCGACAGCCGCTACGCGGCGATCCAGCTCCCGGCACCGGGCTGGGTGCAACAGCCGAAGGTGCCAGGCGAGATCACCGACCGGATCTCGATCCATCGCACGGGCATCGGATCAGCTGCACGCGAGCTGCGCGTCGAGGGCCGGAACCGCGGTCGAACCGGGTACTGGATGAAGGCCCTGGAGGCGAGGTCGTGGACCTTCGTCCGGACCGGACAGCCGTTGAGCGGCACCGTCCTGGAGAACTCACGAGCCGACCGCTCGGCCGAGACGCTCGGCCCCCTGTCGCCGTACAGCTACCTGGCCGACAGCGGACGCGGCTGGAGGGCGGCGATCGACCGGTTCGACGTCGCTGTCACCCCGACCCGACTGACGATCGACTTCGACAGCGGGGCGGAGCTGACACTGACCCTCCACACCGTCGACGGCCTACGCCAATCCCCCCAGCTACCAGGCATCTCCGATCAACCCAGGGTGATGTACGGCACCATCGAAGCGCCGATCGACCTCCTCGACCACCTCCCGTCGCAGCCGGTCGAGGTGCAGGACTTCGTGACGAACCACCTCGGGGCCAAGCGCTTCACACCGAGCGCTGTCGAGGTGTCGGCATCGGGGCTCGGTATCGAGCGGCTGCACCTGGAGCTCGCTCGGGTCTGACTCCCCTCCTCTGTCCTCGTGGCGATGACCTCCTCGCACGTCGCGACTCCAGCCCCTACCGGTGGCTCCAGGTTGGCCGATCTCCCTGATCAACCTGCCGACGGTGCTGTGACCTTGGTCCCTTCACGAACGCGCCACCGCGACGGATCATCGTAGAGATGACCCCCTCTGAGCGGACCGACGGTCGACCGCTGCCCATCGGAAGGTCATGGGGTTCGTTCGACGCCATGTCCGCGCTCGACGCCACGTTCCTCGACATCGAGACGGCCCGGACGCCGATGCACGTCGGTGCCCTGTCGATCTTCGATGGCGACCCGTTCCGCGCACCCGACGGCCGCTTCCGCCTCGACGCGGTGCGCGACCACGTCGCCCACCGCCTTCCGCTGGTGCCGGGACTGCGACGGCGGACCGTGTCGAGCTGGTCCGGAGCGGGTCGGCCGGTGTGGATCGATGACGACGACTTCGATATCGAACGCCACGTGCAACTCCTCCACCTCCCCCGGCCCGGCGACGACCGCCAGCTCGCCGAGCTCTGCGCCGAGCTGCAGATGGCCGTGCTCGACCGTCGACACCCGCTGTGGGAGCTCTGGTTCATCGACGGGTTGGAGGATGGATCCGTCGCCGTCGTCGAGAAGATCCACCACGCCATGGTCGACGGCGTCGCTGACGTGGACCTCGCCGCCGCGCTGCTCGACCTCACACCGGACGCACCGCCGGAGACAGCCGACGACTGGACGCCGCGACGGCCGCCGACCGAGACCCAGCTCCTCCTCCACGCCGGTGTGGAGCTGCTGGTGACACCCGCTCGTTGGCTCGTCCGCTCCGCATCGCTCGTCGCCACGCCGTCGAAGCTGACAGCGGGGATCGGCGGGATCGCCGACGCGCTGTGGTCACTCCAGCGCGGCGAACGCCCGGTCAGGACGTCGCTCGACCGTCCAGTGGGCTCGCGACGGACTCTGCGCTGGGTGCAACGCCCGTTGACCCCGTTGCTCGCCGCCGCCCACGCCCGCGAGGTGACGTTGAACGACCTCGCGCTGACCGCCGCTGCAGCAGGGCAACGTCGTCTGCTCGACGGGCGAGGCGAGCTCCCGCTCGGCTCCGCTCCACTCGCGCTCGTGCCCGTCTCCACGCGGGACGCCGATCAACACGATGCGTCCGGCAACCGGGTGGCGGCGCTGCTGGTCCCGCTACCGGTCGACCTCGACACGACCGACGCCCGGCTGGAGGCGGTTCGTGCCGCGACCTCGCACCACAAGTCCCGACACGTGCCCGACGGCACCGCCCTGCTCGTCGATGCCATGGACGTCATCCCCGCCGTCGCCCTGCGCAGCGCGGGTCAACTCGTCCATCGCCAGCCGCTCGTCGACGTGGTCGTGACCAACGTCGCCGGTCCGCCGTGCCCGCTGTTCTTCGACGGAGCCAGGATGCGCACGACGGTGCCGATCGTCCCGCTGGCCGGCAACTTGGCGCTCAGCATCGCGATCCTCTCCTACGACGGGGTCGTGACGTTCGGGGTCCTCGCCGACACCGCCGCCTGTCCGGATGTCGACGAGCTCATGGCCGGCATCGCCGATGAGCTCGATCGGTTCGTTCCGATCACGTCGCCGTGATGTGCGTGAACCGGAGCACCAGCGGCGCCATCGGCTCCATCACCCAAGCGGTGTGGTCGATGTGCAACGGGCGCGGCCCCGGTGCGGGCGGGTGACTGGCTAGCGGAGCTTCCAGTTCGGACGCTCACCCGACGCGAAACGTTCCTGACCGGCCTTGAACGCCGCTGCGTCCGAGCCGATCCGGGTGAAGAGGTTCGCCAGGTCGATCGCCTGCGATCGTGACGTGTCGAACGCGGTCCACAGCGCCCGCATCGTGCCCTGCACGACCAAGGGGGGAGAGTCGGCGATGATCTGCGCCACCTCGAGCGCCCGGCCCGGAAGGTCGTCGCGTGGAACGACCTCCGTCACGAGGCCGATCTCGCGAGCACGCTCAGCGGAGATCCGCTCGTGCACGCCCATCAGCGACATGCGCATGACCTCTGGGAACGGCATCTTCGACAGCATCTGGATCGGCTCGAACGCCGCCGTCATGCCGTAGGTCACGTGGGGGTCGAAGAAGGTCGCGTCGTCGGAGGAGATGATGAACTCGGTCTCCCCCAACATGTAGAACGCGCCGCCGCAGGCCATCCCCTGCACCGCGGCGATCACCGGCTTCCAGAGGTCGCAGCTCTTGGGTCCGACATCGCGACCGGGATCGTCGTACATCCACGGTGTCGGGTAGCCCGGGTAGTCGCCGGCAGCCATCGACGCGTTGTTGTCGTCGGAGACCGCCTCGCCACGGTCGATGCCGGTGCAGAACGAGTGACCTGCACCGGACAGCACGACGCAGCGGACCTCGTCGTCGTAGCGGAACGACGTCCACACCTCGCGGAGCTCGTCCTGCATCTTCTGGTTCACTGCGTTGCGAACGTCAGGTCGGTTGAGCATCACGGACGCCACACCGTCGCGTTTCGTCACCACCAGCGTCTCGAAGTCGGCCATCAGGCGAGCGTAGTGGCCGGGAACCGCCGCTCACCGCAGCGCGATCGCTCCTGCGTGAGAGACTCGACGACGTGTGCACACCGGTCGCCACGCCAGGCAGGCTGGCCGACGTCGCGCCGACGACATCGGCTTGGACGGCATCGGCACGGACAGCATCGACGACGACGTCATGTCGTTGAACGCTCGCAGCGGCGATCGCTCGGTCCTGCGGCTCACCGCCGGACGCTCGGTTGCTGAGATCCACCCGGCCTTCGGTGGACGACTCGGGCAGCTCGACCTCGGCGACGGACCCCTTCTCCGAGCGCATGCCCCCGACCTCGGCTGGACCGATTGGGGGTGCTATCCGCTGGCGCCGTGGTCCAACCGCCTTCCCGGTGGTCGGCTCCGCTACCGAGGCATCGATTCGGTGTTGCCACCGAACCACGCTGACGGCTCGGCGATCCACGGGCTCGTCGCTGCGTGCCGCTGGGACATCACGGCCTCGACACGGTCACGAGCGGAGCTCGAGGTGCGGGCCGAATCGACGCCGTACTCCGTCGCCGTCCGTCAGCTCTTCGAGCTCGACGACGAGGTCCTCCGGATCGCTCTTCGGTGCACCAACGAAGGCGACCGCGGCGTTCCGATGGGCCTCGGCATCCACCCCTGGTTCCACTCCGGGCCGATCCGAGTGCCGGCGGACAGGGTCTGGCCGGGCGAGCCCCTGCCGACCGGGCCGCCCCAGCCACCGAGGCCGCAACAGGATCTGCGTCAGTCTCGGCTGCCCGAGCCGATGGACGCCTGCTTCACCGCGCTGACCGGCTCGTATGCCGATGCTCCGGGCTGCCGCCTTCACTGGGAGGGACCGGTCACGCACGTCGTCGTGTACAGCGGCGCTCCCGGATGGGTCTGCATCGAACCGGTCACGATGGCGAACGACGGCATCCGCATGGCGGAGGAAGGCCAGCGCGGCCACGGGGTCATCGAGGTGCAACCGGGCGACTCGATGGAGGTGCGCTACCGGTTCGAGCGACGCTGACGACCAGCGCAGGACTGGCCCGGCCACACGGTCACGGACGCGCCGCCCGCGCCGCTGGCCCGCGACGCGGGCGGGGGGCTGTCGGGTTCCTGGTTGGTTGGTCCCACAGGGTTCCCGCGTTCAGGCGGGGGTGGCCGCTCGCCAGCCGGGTCCTCGTTGGTGGCGGGTGTGCAGGACGGCGCCGGTGGGTGTGGTGATCCGGTAGAACCCTTCACCGTCACCGGGGTCCGGGTTCGCGGTCATCGACCAGCCGTCCCGGTGGATGATGCCGTGATGGCGTCTGCACAACAACGCAAGGTTCGTCATCTCTGTGGGTCCGCCGTC
>JAPXRJ010000145.1:0-7703 GCA_033813615.1 Microthrixaceae bacterium
CCTCACCGTCGACGCCGACCTCGACGAGCTCGAGGCGGACCTCGCCGGTCTGGGCCAGAGTGCAGCGCCTGGCGGAGCGGGCCAGAGTGCAGCGCCTGGCGGAGCGGGCCAGAGTGCAGCGCCTGGCGGAGCAGGCCAGAGTGCAGCGCCTGGCGGAGCGGGCCAGAGTGCAGAGGACGCGGTTGTCGAGGCCGTCGAGTTCGCCCAGCGGGTGGAGACCGAGCGCGACGAGCTGCGCGACCTCGTGCAGCGCGTCAAGGCGGACTTCGACAACTACAAGCGCCGTGTCGAGGTGCAGCGCGCCGAGCAGCGCGCCGTCGCTGCCATGGACCTGGTGAACGAGCTGCTCCCGGTGCTCGACGCGTGCGACGCGGCGATCGTCGCCGGTCACGACGACGTGGCGCCGGTGCAGTCGCAGCTGTTCGCGACCCTGGCCAAGCGCGGCCTGGTGAAGGTGTCCGACGTCGACGTCGACTTCGACCCGAACGTCCACGAAGCCGTGCTGCACGAAGAGGGCGATGGCGATCCCGTCGTCGTCGAGGTGCTGCGCGCCGGCTACCTCTGGAACGACCACGTCGTGCGCGCAGCGATGGTGAAGGTGAAGGGCTGAGCTCGTGTCATCGCCGCAGCGCGAGTGGTTCGAGAAGGACTACTACGCGGTCATCGGGGTTCCGGAGACGGCACCGGCGAAGGACATCACCAAGGCGTACCGCAAGCTCGCCCGCGAGCTGCACCCCGACGCGAACCCCGATGATCCGAGCGCAGAGGAGCGCTTCAAGGAGGTGTCGGCTGCCTACGAGGTGATCGGCGATCCCGACAAGCGCGAGCAGTACGACGAGGTCCGCAAGATGGGCCCGGTCGGTGCCGGCTTCGGCGGTCCGGGCGGTCCCGGTGCGGGCGGCTTCGGCGGCTTCGCTCCCGGGGGTGCCGACATCTCCGACCTGCTCGGCAACCTGTTCGGGCGAGGTCGCCAGGGCGGAGGTCCGGCTGCGGCGTCGAACGGACCACGTCGAGGCGCCGATGTCGAAGCCACGCTCACGATGTCCTTCGACGACGCCGCCCGCGGCGCCACCACCACGGTCAACGTGGTCTCCGACGTCCGTTGCCCCGACTGCGCAGGCAGCGGGGCCGCACCCGGCACCTCGCCGCTGCGGTGCCCCGACTGCGGCGGCACCGGGGCGATCGCGGAGGACCAGGGCTTCTTCTCGTTCAGCTCGCCGTGCCCGCGCTGCGGCGGCAGGGGACGGATCATCGAGACGCCGTGTCCCACCTGCGTCGGGCTCGGCTCGGTCCGTCGCCCTCGCCAGGTCAAGGTCCGCATCCCCCAGGGGGTGCGCGACGGCCAGCGCATCCGGGTGAAGGGCCGCGGCGGTGCCGGGGCCAACGGCGGACCCGACGGCGACCTCTACGTGCGGGCCCAGGTCGAGCCGCACCCCACGTTCGGGCGCGACGGCGACAACCTGACGCTGACCGTCCCGGTGACCTTCGCCGAGGCGGCGCTCGGCGCGGATGTCACGGTCCCGACCCTCGACGGCGACCCCGTCACCATCCGGGTGCCGGCCGGCACCCGCAGCGGCCGGACGTTCCGGGTCCGCGGTCGCGGGGTCGCGACGCCCAAGTCCACAGGCGACATGCTGGTGACCATCGAGATCGACGTGCCGGTCGAGCTCAACGACGACGAACGCTCGGCGCTGGAGGCACTGGCGGCCGCCGGCACCTCGTCGCCCAGGTCCTACCTGGAGGTGTGATCGTGCCCGAGTACCACCAGGCTGTGTACGTGATCTCGGTCGCCGCCGAGCTCGCCGGCGTCCACCCGCAGACCCTGCGCATCTACGAGCGCAAGGGCCTGGTCGACCCTGGCCGAACGAGCGGCGGGAGCCGCCGCTACAGCGAGGCCGACATCGTCCAGCTCCGGCGCATCCAGGAGCTCACCAACGACGGGCTCAACCTGGCCGGCGTCAAGCGGGTGATGGCGCTCGAAGCCCGGATCGCCGAGCTCACCCTGCACATCCAGCACCTCTCCGACGAGGCGACCGAGCGGGTCGACGAGGTCCACCGTCAGTACCGTCGTGATCTCGTCCCGCTGAACCAGGCGGTGGTCCGCTACGGCGAGCGGCCTCGTCGCTGACCCGCCGCGTGGCCCGGGCGATCCGCCTGACCGGGGGTGTCGCGGCGAGGGGACCGGCGATAGCGTGGAAGGCTGTGCTGCGGTCGACTCACACCCGGTTGTCGCGGACGACGCGTGCGACGCCAGTCGCCGTCGCGGTCGTGGGGGTCCTGGTGGCGGTCCTGGTGGCGATGGCGTGGCCGTCGAGCGTCGGCGCCCAGCAGCGGCGCGCTGTCGTCGTCACCGACAGCATCCTCCTGGGAGCACAAGGGCCACTCGTCGGTCGACTGCAGGGCGCGGGTTGGGCGGTCGACTTCGACGGGTCCGTCAGCCGTTCGACGCTCGCGGGTGTCGAGGCGGTCCGGTCCCACGGACTCGCGCTCTCCGACACGCTCGTCATCGGCCTCGGCGCCAACGACTCGGCCAACACCGCCACCTTCCGGAGCCGCGTCGACGCGGTGATGGCGGCGGCCGCGGCGGTCCCGCACGTGTACTGGCTCACGATCCGGGAGGTGCGGCCGTACTACGCCCCGGCCAACCAGGTGCTGCGTGACGCCGCGGCCCGCTACCCCAACCTGCAGATCATCGACTGGAACGCCGCTGCCGGCGCTGCGGGCGGGTCGACGGCGTCGGACGGACTGCACCTGAGCCCGGCCGGCGCGCAGCGGTTGGCCGATCTGGTCGCCGGGACGGTCACCTCGGGCGCCGCTCCCGCAGCGCAGTCACCTCCCGTGGTTCAGTCAGCTCCCGCGGCGCAGTCCGCACCCGCGTCGCTCGGTGGAGCCGTGGCGGCACCGGTCGCCGAGGAGGTTCCCGTGGCCGAGCCTCTGCCGGCGGCTGACGCGGCGGCGCCTCTGCCGGATCCGGCGGCCGCGACCACGACGGCTTCTCCGTTCGACCGATCGGCCTTCGTGCTCGTCGCGCCGGGCGGGGCCCCATCGGCCGACGACGTGCTGGCGATCCCGGCTGCTGCACGTGGACCGGGCGGGCGTGGTGGCGCCTGGCGGTGGTTGATCGGCGCGGGTGTGCTCCTGGCCGGGGCGTACCTGGTGGTGTCCCGGTTGGCCACCCGATCGACGTTGGCCGCGCTCCTGAGCGGGTCGTCGGGACCGGTGCGCCGTGCGCCGCTGTCGCGATCGGAGCTGCGCGCCGCTCGGATCGCGGGGGCGCAGGGCCGCCATCCGAGCACCGCTGTCGTGGCGCCGGTGCCCGACGACGCGGTGCCCGACGACGACGTTCCGGCGGGCCGCGGTGCCCTCTCAGGAACCAGCACCACGACGCTGTAGAAGTTGAGTCATCGAGTATCAAGTTTCCTGACAAGGTGATAGGATCCGGTCCATGCCGATCGACCCCAACACCTGGACCCACAAGACGCGCGAGGCCGTCGAAGCGGCACTCGCGTCGGCTCGGGACCACAGCAATCCCGAGGCCACGCCCGATCACCTGCTCGCCGCCCTGCTCCGCCAGGACGACGGCGTCGTCCTGCCCGTCGTCCGCAAGCTGGGCATCGAGCCGGTGCAGCTGCGCAACCTCGCCGACGAGGCAGTCAGCGCGCTGCCCACCGCCTACGGCACCGACACCCGCCCGGGCCGGGACTTCGGCGCGCTCTTCGACGCCGCGGATGACGAGCGACGCGAGCTGACCGACGAGTACCTCTCCACCGAGCACCTGCTGCTCGCCCTGTTCGAGGCGGACCAGTTGCGCCCGGCCCCGGATCGCCGCTTCGGCGAGCTCACGCGAGAGCAGCTGCTCGCCGCGCTGGCCGAGGTCCGCGGGAACCGCCGCGTCACCTCGCAGAACCCCGAGGACACCATGGAGGCGCTGTCGAAGTTCGGCCGCGACCTCACCGAGGCCGCTGCCGACGGCAAGCTCGACCCCGTCATCGGCCGTGACGAGGAGATCCGGCGGGTCATCCAGGTGCTGTCTCGGCGCACCAAGAACAACCCGGTGCTCATCGGCGAGCCCGGCGTCGGCAAGACCGCGGTCGTCGAGGGCCTGGCGCAGCGCATCGTCGCCGGCGACGTCCCCGAGTCCCTGATGGGCAAGCGGGTCATCAGCCTGGACATGTCCTCGATGGTCGCCGGCGCCAAGTACCGCGGCGACTTCGAGGAGCGGCTGCAGGCGGTTCTCGCCGAGATCAAGGAGTCGAACGGCCAGATCATCACGTTCATCGACGAGATGCACACCGTCGTCGGCGCCGGCGCCACCGGCGAGGGCGCGATGGACGCCGGCAACATGCTCAAGCCGATGCTCGCCCGTGGCGAGCTTCGGATGGTCGGCGCCACCACGCTCGACGAGTTCCGCAAGTACATCGAGAAGGACCCGGCCCTGGAGCGCCGGTTCCAGCAGGTGTTCGTCGGCGAGCCGTCGGTCGAGTCGACGATCGCCATCCTCCGCGGCCTGAAGGAGCGCTACGAGGTCCACCACGCGGTGGACATCGAGGACCCGGCGCTGGTCGCGGCCGCCGTGCTGAGCGACCGGTACCTCACCGGTCGGTTCCTGCCCGACAAGGCGATCGACCTCGTCGACGAGGCCGCGGCCAGCCTGAGCATCGAGATCGGCTCGGTCCCGACCGAGATCGACGTGGTCAAGCGTCGCATCGACGGGCTCGAGATCGAGCGCGTCGCGCTCGACAAGGCCACCGACGCCGGGTCCATCGAGCGGCTCAAGGCCCTCGACGCCGAGCTGGCCGACCTGCGCGAGTCCTTCGACGGGCTCAACGCCCGTTGGCAGGCAGAGAAGGACCAGGCCGACTCGATCTCCCAGATCGCGGAGCGGCTCGAGGCCCTCAAGGCCGAGGCCGAGCGCGCCGAGCGCGAGGGCGACTTCACCCGGGCGTCGGAGATCACCTACGGCCACCTGCCGGTGCTCGAGCGCGAGCACGAGGTCGCCCAGGCCCAGCTCGCCGAGATGCAGGGCGACTCGCCGATGCTCAAGCGCACCGTCGACGAGTCCGACATCGCCGAGGTCGTCGCCCGCTGGACGGGCGTGCCGGTGGCGCGCCTGATGGAGGGCGAGATGTCCAAGCTCGTCCGCCTGGAGGACGTGCTGCACGAGCGTGTGATCGGCCAGGAGGACGCCGTCGCCGCGGTCGCCAACGCCATCCGCCGAAGCCGTGCCGGTCTGTCGGACCCGCACCGTCCGATCGGCAGCTTCCTGTTCCTCGGCCCGACCGGCGTGGGCAAGACCGAGCTCGCCCGCAGCCTGGCGGACTTCCTCTTCGACGACGAGCGGGCCATGGTCCGCATCGACATGAGCGAGTACATGGAGAAGCACTCCGTGAGCCGGCTCATCGGTGCGCCTCCCGGCTACGTCGGCTACGACGAGGGCGGCCAGCTCACCGAGGCGGTCCGCCGTCGCCCCTACGCGGTCGTGCTGCTCGACGAGGTCGAGAAGGCCCACCCCGACGTGTTCAACGTGCTGCTCCAGCTGCTCGACGACGGGCGCCTGACCGACGGACAGGGTCGCACGGTCGACTTCTCCAACGTCGTGCTGATCATGACGTCGAACCTGCCGGGTGAGCCTCGTGACTTCTTCCGGCCCGAGTTCATCAACCGGGTCGACGAGATCGTGCGGTTCCGCGAGCTCGCCGAATCGGACCTCGAGTCCATCGTCGAGATCCAGCTGGAGCACCTGCGGGCCCGCTTGGCGGACCGGCGGATCGCCCTCGCTGTCACCGACGCGGCGCTGGCCAAGCTGGCCCACGACGGCTACGACCCGGCCTTCGGCGCCCGGCCGCTCAAGCGGCTCATCCAGCAGCAGGTCGGCGACCGGCTGGCCATGTCGATCCTGGAGGGCAAGCTCGCAGAGGGCGACTCGGTCACCCTCGACGTGGCCGACGGCGACTTCGTCGTCGTCTGACCCCCCCACCGCCCCAACCCCCTCCCACCGCCCCCGGTTCTGTTCGTCCTTTCACAACGAAAACGTTGTGAAAGGACGAACAGAACGGGGGTTCAGGGGTGGCGCCAGCCGAAGTAATCTGTGCCGTTCCCGATCGAGGAGATGCACGTGCCGGCGACCGTCGTGGTGGGCACCCAGTGGGGCGACGAGGGCAAGGGCAAGCTCACCGACCTCGTGGCCAAGGAGATGCATGCGGTCGTCCGCTACCAGGGCGGCCACAACGCGGGCCACACGCTGGTCGTCGACGGCGAGTCCTTCGCCCTGCAGCTGATCCCGTCCGGGGTGCTCTACGACCACATCACGCCGGTGATCGGCAACGGCGTGGTCGTCGATCCGGTCGTGATGCTGAGCGAGGTCGACGCGCTCGAGTCGCGCGGCGTCGACTGCTCCCGGCTGCGGGTGTCGGGCAACGCGCACCTCATCCTCCCGTACCACCAGGAGCTCGACCGCCTGATCGAGCGGCACCTGGGGAGCAACAAGCTGGGCACCACCAAGCGGGGCATCGGCCCCACCTACGCCGACAAGGCGTCGAGGGTGGGGCTGCGGGTGCAGGACCTGCTCGACGCCGACATCTTCCGGGAGAAGCTCCACGCCGTCCTGGCGGAGAAGAACCTGGTGCTCGCCAAGATCTACAACCGCCTGGGCTACGACGCCGACGAGCTGGCCGACCGCTACCTCGCCGACGTCGCGCCGAGGGTGGCCCCGTACGTGGCCGACACGGTCACCTACGTGCACGAGGCGCTCGAGCGCGGCGAGCACGTCCTGTTCGAGGGCGCGCAGGCGACGTTCCTGGACCTCGACCACGGCACCTATCCGTTCGTGACGTCGTCCAACCCGATCGCCGGCGGCGCGTGCGTCGGGGCGGGGGTGGGGCCACGCCACATCGACCGGGTCATCGGCATCGCCAAGGCCTACGTCACCCGCGTGGGTTCGGGACCGATGCCGACCGAGCTGTTCGACGAGACCGGCGACAGGATCGTCGAGCTGGGCCACGAGTACGGCGTGAACACCAAGCGCCGCCGTCGGCCCGGCTGGTTCGACGCGGTCATGCTGCGCCACGCCGTCCGGCTCAACTCCCTGTCCGAGGTGGCGATCACGAAGCTCGACATCTTCGACACGTTCGAGACGATCAAGGTCTGCGTCGCGTACGACGTCGACGGCGTGCGCCACGACCACCTGCCGTACCACCAGTCAGACCTGCACGCGGCGACGCCGATCTACGAGGAGCTCCCCGGCTGGCGACAGGACCTCACCGCGGTGCGAGAGCGCCACGACCTGCCGCCGAACGCGATCGCGTACCTGGAGTTCCTGCAGGACCAGATCGGCGTGCCCATCGGCGTGGTCGGCACCGGTCCGGGTCGTGACCAGCACGTCATCTTCTCCGACCCGAGCTGACGACCGCCGTCGCTCGGCCGGAGCGGGGTCCGCTAGAACTGCGCCAATGGAGGTCGGTGTCGCGTGAAGGTCGGTGTCGCGTGAAGGTCTGTGTCGTCGGCAGCGGTGGACGGGAGCACGCGCTCGCGGATGTGCTCGGCCGCAGCGCAGAGGTGGTCGTCGCACCCGGGAACCCCGGCATCCCCGGCAGCGTCGACACCCCGCCCGAGGAGGTCGCCGCCGACCTGTTCGTGATCGGCCCCGAGGTGCCGCTGGTCGACGGGCTGGCCGACCGCCTCCGCGCCGACGGGAAGCTCGTGTT
>JAPXRJ010000146.1:0-7696 GCA_033813615.1 Microthrixaceae bacterium
GCTCGGTCCGGGGTCGGTCCGCCGCGCTGGCCGTCTACGCGCTGAACCCGATCGCCCTGAACGCCCTGGCCACCGGGCGGCTGCAGGCCCTGGTGACCTACGCAGCGGCGCCGTGGTTGTTGCGCAGGATCGCCCGCCACGCCCACGTGGCGCCGTTCAGCGAACCCGGCCGTCCGTCGGATCCGATGTGGCGCCACCTCGCCGGCAACGCGCTGATCCTCGGTGCGGTCGGCTGCGTCAGCCCACTCGGGTCGCTGTTGCTCGCAGCGGCGGTGTCGCTGTTCGCGATCGCGCCACTCGTCGGCGGCGACCGGGCGCGAGCGGTGAGGCTCCCGGCCGCTGCGTTCGGCGGGCTCCTGCTCAGCGTGCCGCTGCAGCTGCCGTGGCTGGTGGAATCGGTGAGCCGGGGTGACGCAGCGTCCTTGACGGGCCTTTGGGACAGCCGGGCAGCCGTGCCCTCAGCCGCGGAGATCATCACCGGCGGCGTCGGGCCGGTGCAGGTGGGGTGGTTGGGTTGGGGCGTCATCGTGGCCGCGCTCGTCCCTCTGCTCACCGGCCGGTCCTGGCGCTCCGGCTGGGCCGTTGGCGGGTGGGTCGTGGCCCTGGCGTCGTTCGCGGGGACCGCCGCCGCGTCGTCGGCAGGACTCGTCGGCGGTGCCGGCACCGAGCTGTTCCTCGTCCCTGCCGCCCTCGGGTTGGCCATCGCTGTGGCGATGGGGCCGTTGGCGTTCGAGCACGACGTCGTCAGCGCGGACTTCGGCATCGGCCAGTTCGCCTCGGGAGTGGGAGTTCTGGCGCTCGCGGTGGGGTTGGCGCCCATCGTGTTCGCGGCGCCCGAGGGCCGCTGGTACCTGCCCGAAGGCGACTACCAACGGGCGCTCGACCTGATCGACCGCGGGGACGCGACGAGGACGCTGTGGATCGGGGACCCCGACGTCCTGCCGGTGTCGGGCTGGAGACTGCCCGACGCGGGCGACCTGGCCGTCGGTGTCACGGAGGGCAACCTGCCGACGGCCACCCAGCGCTACCGACTCGACGGAGGTTCCGGCGTCGAGCACCTGCGCCAGGCGGTCCAGGCCGCGATCGATGGCCGGACATCGAGGGTGGGTCAGCTGCTCGCGCCGATGGGCATCCGCTACGTGCTCCTCATCGACCGACCGGCACCGGAGCCGTTCGCTGCGATGGAGGTGCCGCTGCCCGCCGGGACCCTGGCGTCCTTCGACGAGCAGCTCGACCTGGTCCGCATCCCCGTGGCACCCGGTGCGGAGCTGTACGAGGTCGGTGGCGTCTGGCCGCTGCGGTCCGACATCTCCGCGCTCGGACTCGCCGACGATGGAGTGCCGACGTTGGGGGGTCAGCTCCGGCTGACCCCCCAGCAGCCGCCGGCGGTTCTGGGTCTCGGGCCCGGTACCTCGTTCTCGGGTCGACTCGACGAGGGGACGATCGTGGCCCAATCGGTCACCGCTGATGGCGGTTGGTCGCTCGTGAGCGGATCCAGCGCGGCGGATCGCTCGGCGTTGTTCGGCTGGGCGCAGCAGTTCGACGTGGCCCGCGACGGCGAAGCGTCGCTCGCCTGGTCGACGCCGTGGTCGTCACGGCTGCTGCAGCTGGTGCAGGTCGTCGCGCTGGGAGCCCTGGTCGCGCTTGCTCTGCGACGACGTCGGTCCTCATCGGTCGCTCCCCGGCGGACGATCCGCCGCGGTTCGCCCGTGGTGGTCGTCACCGCCGAGGATCCGGCACCCTCCGCGCTCGACCCGACGCCACCGACCGCGGGTGATGTCGATGCTGCTGACGTCGATCCTGCTGACGTCGATCCTGCTGATGCCGATCCTGCTGACGTCGATCCTGCTGATGTCGATCCTGCTGATGTCGATCCTGCTGATGTCGATCCTGAGGGGGGCTCATGAGGCTGGCGCGGTTGGCGCTGATCACGGTGGTCGTGCTCGCCCTCGTCGGCCTGGTGGCGGCATGGGCCGGGCGCTCGGAGCCGCAAGCGGCGGAGGTCCCCCGCTCGCCCGTGCCGGCCGTGCGCGCCGAAGCGGACTTCGGCGTCACCTGGTACTGCGCGGCAGGGACGGCGGCGGTCCCCACGGCGCAGCACCTCTTCGTCTCCAACCCGACCGACAGTCCGGTCTCGGTGCGGCTCACCGGCTACACGGCGGCAGGCGCCACCCAGCCCAAGGACGTCGAGGTGCCCGCCGGCGGTCCACTCATCGTCGATGTCGCCGCCACGTTGGGCGATGCAGCGGCATCGGTCCTGGTCGAGTCGCCGTCCGCTGAGCTGTCGGTGGATCACCAGCTCGCCGCCGAGGGCTACGGCGATCGGGCGGCATGCATCGGCTCGACGTCGGACACTTGGTCGTTCCCGACGCTGACGACCACGCGCGACGCCGGTGCCCGCCTCACCTTGTTCAACCCGTTTCCCGGCGATGCAGGGGTGGACATCGAGATCGGGCTCGACACGGGCACACGGGTCCCGACAGCGCTGACGGGTGTGATCGTGGCGGCCGGCACTGCCAAGGTGATCGACCTCGGTGAGGCCGTGCAGCGTCGCGAGCAGTTCACCGCGGTGGTGCGCTCCCGATCGGGCCGGGTGGTCGCGGAGGTGGCGCAGACCTTCGACGGCGAGCTGGGACCGAAGGGCCTGCAGCTGTCGCCGGGGGTCCCTTCGCCGCAGCGGGACTGGGCGTTCGCTGGCGGTTTCACCGGGACCGGCGTCGCTGAGCGACTGGTCGTGCAGAACCCGGGAGAGGAGCGGGCCGACGTGCTCGTCCAGGTGACGCCGTACGGCGGCGCCGCGGACCCGCCGGAGCCGATCGAGGTGACCGTGGAGCCCCTGCGCTACGTCGTCGTGGACCTGTCGGCCGAGAGTCGGGTGCCGGGAGTGGGGTACCACGCGATCGCCGTCGAGTCAGACCGGCCCGTGGTGGTCGCACGATCGACGGTCCTGAGCGCGGCCCCAGATCCACCACCGGACCCGGCGGTCGCGGCCCGTCCGGACCTGTCCCGCGGCGTGGCGCTGTCGACGGGCACCCCTGTGGCAGCGGCGGAGTGGGTCGTGCCTGCCATCGACGCAGGTCAGCCACCCGGACCGGTCGTCCTGATCCACAACCCCGGCGACGGGATCGCCACGGTCACGTTGAGCGCTGTGGCAGCGGGGACGGCGAGCGAGCTCCCCGAGGCGACGGGACTCGAGGTCGCCCCGGGTGACAGCGTCGCGGTCCCGCTGCCGGTCGCCGGAGCAGCGCCCGAGGTCACCATCGCTGTGAGGTCGACCGAACCGATCGTGGTCGAGCGGATCACCGTGTTCGGTCCCGAACCGGAGCTGGCGTTCGACCTGGCCGTACCGGTGCACCGTCCGGGTCGACCCCTGGTGGCGCTCGGCGACCGCGCCTCCTGACCGGTCGGCCGCCCCTCCTGACCGGTCGGCCGCCCCTCCTGCCGAACCGCACTGTCGCGGCGACGTGAGCGACCCGCCCGACGCGGGCACACTGGTGCACGTGGATCGCCTGGTCGTCGCACTCGTGCTCGCTGCGGCGGCGGTGTCCGTCGCTGCGGTGCTGCAGCGTCGCCGTGCCGATCCGCCGGTCCGGACCCGCACCTGGGAGGCGCCGGCGCAGCTCGATCGCGCTGACTTCGGAGGTCCTGATGCCCCGTGGCTGGTGTGCGTGTTCAGCTCCGCGACGTGTTCGACCTGTGCCGACGTGGTCACCAAGGCCGAGGTGCTCGCGAGCGACGACGTGGCGGTGGTCGACGTCGAGGCCGACCGCGATGCCGAGCTCCATCGCCGGTACCGCATCGAGGCGGTCCCCATCGTGGCGATCGCGGATGGCGACGGTGTCGTGCGCAGGTCCTTCGTCGGTCCGGTCAGCTCCACTCACCTGTGGGCTGCGTTGGCCGAGCTGCGCGAGCCCGGGTCAGTGCCCGGCGGCTGCGGCGGCCACGACGGCTGATGGCGCTCTGTCACGCAGAGGCCACCCGAACGGGTGTCCCCTGCATGACAGAGCCGCCGGTTCCCGCCGAATGTGTGCGTTCCGTCAGGCGGCGGCCAGGCCCAGCGGGGCCTGCTGGGTGTAGGTGGGGAAGATGGCGCCGAGGTTCGTGGCCCCGCAGCGGACAGAGAGGATCTCCGAGATCACCCGGCGGTAGTCGTTCATCACGGTCAGGTCGCCTTCGGGCCCGTCGGCGATCGTCGTCGGGAACCCGCCGTAGACCCCGCCGCGGATCTTGCCGCCGAGCGCGAGCATCACGTTGCCACGGCCGTGGTCGGTGCCGCCCGAACCGTTCTCCTCGATCGTGCGACCGAACTCCGACATCGTCACGACGCTCACCTCGTCCATCGCGGTGCCGAGGTCCGCGTAGAAGGCCTGCAGCGCCTGGGACACCACGCCGGTGCGCTGGCGCATGTAGGACGCGGGGTCCTCTGGTGCACCCATGTCGCTGTGGGTGTCCCACCCGCCGTAGTCGATGGCGACGGCTCGGAGCCCGACGTTGCCGCGGATCAGTCGTGCGACCTCCCGGAGGTTGCGCGACAGGTCGTCGGTGCCGTACGACGCGCCGTTCTGGGGGCCGGGATCGGACCCCAGTCCACTCAGCAGGCTGATCACGTCGAGCGTGTCGGCCCCCGTCTCGTCGAGCAGCTGTGGACCGTGGCGGTACAGACCGACGAGTGCAGCTCGGGCCCTCGTGTTGTCCGGGAAGCCGCTCACGCCGAACCCGCTGATCGACCCCATCGACACCGCCGTCGCGGGGCCCTGCAGCGACGTCTGCAGCGTGGAGCCCCGCCCGACGGCGCTCAGGCGGTCGAGGCCGCTCAGCCCTCCGAGGTAGCGGTTGAGGAACCCGGAGCTGACGCCGAGCGACCTGGTGCCGCGCTCCCAGTACTGCTCCGCCTCGAAGTGGCTCCGGGTGGAGGACTCGGTCGCGGGCATGCCGGCGGCGTGGACGACTGCCAGCTTCCCGTCGGACCACGCACCTTGGTGCAGGTGCGTCATCGACGGGTTGAGAGCGAACGTCCCCGACAGCGGGAACGACGCCACGTTGCCGCCCTCGAGCAGTGCCAGGCCTGCCTTTCCCGTCGGGTCGGTGAACTCGGAGGGCTCCTTGATGCGGATGGTCGGTCGCAGCGCCTTGTAGGTCGGCATCTGGTAGGGGGCGACCACGTTGAGCCCGTCCCAACCGCCGCGCATGAAGATCACGACCATCACGTCACCGGTCGACGGGTTCTCCGGAGTGGCGAACGCCATGCGTGCACCCAGGCTGGTGACGCCGAGCGTGGCGGCGCCGGCGCCGACGAGGCCCATGAACGATCGACGACTGACTCCGGCGGCGTGCTCATCGCAGTCGCAGCGCCGGTCGGCCGGGGGGAGGGGGTCGTGGTGTGCTTCGGTGATCGTCATCGGTGTCCTCCGTTCAGCGGCGCTGGAAGCCGGGGTGGGCGCACAGCAGGCCGAAGGTGGCCTGCAGGTTGTTGGGGTTGCCGGTCAGGGTGGTGGCCGCTGCGCTCTGGCTGACACCGAGCGCGGACAGGATCGAACCGGCGTCGGTCGGGCTCAGGGGGAACTGGAAGACCTGGTCGGCCACCGCGACCACGAGGTCCCGGGTGGTGGACGGCAGGGGAGCCGGCAGCAGTGAGTTGAGGTCCACGACGACCTTCTCTGCCGCGTTCGTGTCGGTCAGGCGGTTGCGGGCCAGGCGGGCGCCCCACTCCCATCGCTTCAGGAGCCCTTCGGAGGACACCCACTCCGGAGCGGTCTCCGGGTAGCCGTCGGGCGTGGTCCGCTCGTTGATCGGCTGGCCGAGGATCTCCTGCACGTCCCTGAGGCGCTTCGACGCGTGGCCGTGGGGCAGCGAGTTCACGTCGGCCCGCAGCGCACGCAACGAGGAGTTCAGCCACTCGTTCGGGCGCTTGACCTTCTGGCCGCCCGATGAGCGGAACTCGTCGGAGAGGAACAGGGCCCGCAGCACCGGACGGATCGCCGTGTCGTTCGCCAGGTACACCTGGGCGAGGCGGTCCACGAGCGCAGTCGGCGGGTCGTCGGCCACGAAGCGCCGGCAGAGCTTGAACGCGATGTGCTTCGCGGTCTGAGGGTGGCGGGCGAGGAACGCCAGGAGCGCGTCGCCGTCTGCCTCGCCGCCTGCGCCGTTGGGTCGCGCCGGCCGCTGCCATGCTCCACCCAGGATCGTGACGGCCTCGCGGGAGTGCCAGCCCTGGACGAACGTGTAGTTGTACTTGTTCGGGTCGTTGTTCCAGCGGATCGACCGGCCCGACATGACCTTGGCGACGCAGCGCATGTCGGCCTCGGTGTAGATCTGCTGGCCCTTGATGATGCCGAGGGTGTGGAGCTCGAGGATCTCCCGACCCCAGTTCTCGTTCACGCCCGCGCTCGACTGGGCGTTGGAGGTGTAGTTGTCGAGGTAGACCAGCATCGCCGGGCTCCTGCCGGAGGCGAGCATCATGTCGACGAATCGCCCGAGGGCATGCGGGCGGATCACGTCGCCGTCGTCGCGTGTCTTGAGATGCGTCAGCCACTTCGCCGACCGCCAGATCGTGAAGTGGTTCGACCAGAAGTCGCACATGACCTCGTAGAGCTGGTTCTCCGAGTACACCGCCCTCAGCGCCATCGCATGGTCGAGCTCGCGGAACAGGATCTGCTCGTCGGTCGATCGCCGCACGTCGTTCTGGGCGTTCGTCGCGCCGAGCGACGGGAAGTTCGCACCGAGCCGGCCCTCCGCGTTCGGGCCGTTCGCTGCCAGCTGCTCGTCGATCCATGCCTCCGCACCGATCGTCAGGATCCGGCCGACCACCGCCTTGGTCGCTCCGAACGTGGCTCGAGACGCCAGGGTCCTGGCCTGTTCGAGCGGCCAGGGAACCGGTGCGGGGGGCAGGACCGGCGGTGCCGGGGTCGTCGGTGTCGGTTGCTCGGGCTGCGGGGCGCACGCGGCGGCGGCGGTCGCCACTCCGCCGGTGGCGACTGCGGCGAGGATCGACCGTCGACTCCGTCGGTCGGACGGAGCGACAGCTCCGACCCGTCGGTACCCGGTCCCGTCGCCGGAGTCCGCTGGTGCTGGTGCTGATCGATCGTGCGGAGCTTCGACCGGTCGTGCCGCCCGATCCTCCGCCAAGGTCCCGCCGGTGCTGTGCATGCAGCGGAGTTCGACCGTTCGGCCCATCCAACTTGAGTCGATCGACCCACGGTGGGCCGTTCGGCCCATGCGCGCCGCGTCGGGGATGGGTTCAGGTGATGCGAGGCGTCACAAGAGCGCGCCGGATGCCCCCGAACTGCGAGTCTGGCGGCTCAGATGTCGGCGTCGCCGAAGAACGGCTGGGTGGGCAGCACGTTCGGCCGCGGAGAGGGCGACAGGTGCGGTGGAACCGGCGGTGGCACCGGAGCAGGTGTCCCGCCCACAGGGGGAACCGGGTGGCTCGGCGGTGCGCTCGGGGCCGGGAGGTCGGGCTCGGTCCCGTTGGCCACGCGGATCATGCGGTTGACCTCGCTGCCCGAGATCGTCTCCTGTTCGAGGAGCACCTTGGTGATCAGGTCGAGAGCCGTGCGGTTCGTGGTCAAAAGGTCCCGGCAGCGGTCCTCGCCCTGGCGGAGCAGGCGCTCCACCTCGGCATCGATCGCCCGGGCGGTGTCCTCGGAGTACTCCCGCTGGTGGCCGAAGTCCTCACCGATGAAGACCGGACCGGAGG
>JAPXRJ010000147.1:0-7683 GCA_033813615.1 Microthrixaceae bacterium
CCACGTCGCCAACCGCAAGCTCGCGTCCGCCGCCGATTCCCTGCTCCTGCCGATCGCCGCCCTGCTCAACGGGATCGGCTACGTGTTCATCGCACGACTCGATCAGGACCTGGCCGCGCTCCAGGCGTCGTGGACGGCCCTCGGCATCGCTGCCTACGTCCTGACGCTGGTCCTGGTCCGTGACGTGCGCATGCTTCAGAGGTACCGGTACACCGCCGGCCTCGTCGGCGTCGTGCTGCTCATCATGCCGCTGTTGCCCGGCATCGGCAGGAGCATCAACGGTGCCAGGATCTGGGTGGCGATCGGGCCGGTCAGCTTCCAGCCCGGGGAGTTCGCGAAGATCGCCTTCGCCGTGTTCTTCGCCGGGTACCTCGTCGAGCGACGGGAGCTGCTCAGCGTCGCGACGTTCCGCGTGGGCCCGTTCAACACACCGGACCCCAAGCACTTCGCCCCGGTGCTGCTGGCCTGGGGAGCGTCGCTGGTGGTGTTGATCTTCCAGCGCGACCTCGGCTCTGCGCTGCTGTTCTTCCTGCTGTTCGTGATCATGCTGTGGGTGTCGACTGGGCGGGTCAGCTACCTGCTCGTCGGCATGGGACTCTTCCTGCTGGGAGCGTTCATCAGCTGGACGAGCTTCGATCACGTCCAGCGGCGCGTCTCGGTCTGGCTCGACCCGTGGGCCGACCCTCAGGGGGCCGGCTACCAGATCATCCAGGCCGCGTACGCGCTCGCTTGGGGTGGCACCTCCGGGGTGGGACCCGGACTGGGCATCGCTGGGCGCATCCCCTACGACGAGACGGACTTCATCTTCGCCGTCATCGGCGAGGAGCTCGGCCTCCTGGGCGCGACGGCGGTCCTGTGCGCCTTCCTCCTGTTGGCTGGGTCCGGGCTGCGCATCGCCCGGGAGTCGCGCGACCCGTTCGGGTCCCTGCTCGCGGTGGGCCTGACGGTCCTCATCGCGTTCCAGGCGTTCATCATCATGGGGGGCGTGACCCGCCTTCTGCCCCTGACCGGCGTGACGCTCCCGTTCGTGTCCTACGGCGGCAGCTCGCTGCTGGCCAACTACGTGCTGCTCGCGTTGCTCGTGCGCATCTCGGACCAGACCGCCCGACGGGGCCCCGAACGCGTGGTCGCCCGATGACGGGGGTCGGAGGGTGAGCAAGCAGATCCGAGCGCTCGGGATCATCGTCATCGTGTGCTACGTGGCCCTGTTCGTGAAGCTCAACCAAGTCCAGGTGCTGGAGGCGGATGCCTACGGCAACCGCTCCGACAACACCCGCCAGCTGCAGCGCGACTTCAACCAGCCACGAGGCGACATCATCACCGCCGACGGCGCGGTGGCCGCCACCTCGGAGGAGCGCAGGGCCGCGCTGCGCTACCAGCGCGTGTACCCAGACGGAGAGCTGTTCTCGGCCGTCACCGGCTACTACTCGTTCACCCTCGGATCCGACGGCGTCGAGCGGAGCTACAACGAGGAGCTGGCCGGCCGGACCGCTTCGCTCAAGCTGCACCGGCTGTCGGGCTTCTTCTCCGACACCTCGAGCGAGGGCGACGTGGTGCTCACCGTCCGCAAGGACGTGCAGCAGACGGCTCGCGACGCCCTCGGCGATCGGGCGGGATCGGTGGTGGCGCTCGACCCCCGAAACGGCGACATCCTGGCGATGTGGTCCTCGCCGACGTTCGACCCGAACGTGCTGTCGAGCAACGACGCAGATGCAGCCGCAGGGGCCAAGGCGCTCTACGAGGCGGCTCCGACCAAGCCGCTGCTCCCCAAGTCCTACCGGGAGCGCTACTTCCCCGGGTCGACGTTCAAGGTGGTCACCGCCACCGCAGGGCTCACCTCGGGAGCGGTCACGACGACGTCACCCGAGTACCCGGTGGTGACGTCGTACATCCCGCCGTTGACCACACGTGCGATCAGCAACTTCGGCGGGGCCGCGTGCGGGGGGACGCTCATGGTCGTCCTGGCCCGCTCCTGCAACAGCTCGTTCGCCCAGATGGCGGCGGAGAACACCGGTCCGGACCCGATGATCGCCGCGGCGGAGGCGGCCGGGTTCAACCAGTCGGTGCCGCTCGACCTCCCTCGACCAGCGCGGTCGGTGTACCCGACGGACTTCGGCTCGGTGGTGAGCCGGCCCGAGGGCGCCGCGCCGGTGTACGAGGACACGCCCAAGCTGGCGCAGACCGCGATCGGTCAGAACGACGTCCGGGCCACGCCGCTGCAGATGGCGCTGGTGGCCGCCGGAGCGGGCAACGACGGCCGGATCATGGCACCCCACGTCATGTCGGAGATCCGGGCCCGCAACGGCGACGTGGTCGAGGAGTTCCGCGACTTCCCCTGGCGGGACTCGATGTCGACCGAGGTGGCGACGACGATGCGCGAGGCGATGATCGGCGTCGTCACCGACGGCACGGCCCGCGTGATGCAGACCGACGGGTGGGAGGTGGGCGCCAAGACCGGCACCGCGCAGCTCGGCACGAACCCGCCGAAGTCCCATGGCTGGATGATCGCGTTCGCCGGTCCAGCGGGACAGCCGGCCCAGGTGGCGGTCGCAGTGATCGTCGAGGGCCTCGACGGCGTGAGCGAGGCGACAGGGGGCTCGACCGCCGGCCCGATCGCCAAAGCGGTGATGGACAAGGCGCTGGAGGTCCTTGGATGACACATCCAGACGGGGGCGGCACTCTACGCTGGCGCTGCGATGGCTGAGCAGCAGCAGCGCGTCCTCGGCGACCGCTACGAGATCCACCAGCGGCTGGCCCGGGGTGGCATGGCCCAGGTGTACCTGGCCCGCGACCGGAGCCTCGACCGCCCGGTCGCGGTCAAGGAGCTGGTACCCGAGTTCGCCACCGACCCCAGCTTCGTCGAGCGGTTCCGGCGCGAGGCGCAGGCAGCCGCCAACCTCTCGCACCCGAACATCGTCGGCGTCTACGACTGGGGAACCCAGGACGGCACGTACTTCATCGTGATGGAGTACGTCGACGGCCCGTCGCTGTCGCAGGTGATCCGACGCGACGGTCCGCTGCACCCGCGGCGGGCCGCAGAGATCGCAGACGAGGTCGCCGCGGCGTTGGGCTTCGCCCACTCCCGGGGCGTCGTGCACCGCGACGTCAAGCCCGGCAACGTCCTGCTGACCGCCACCGGGCAGTCGAAGGTCACCGACTTCGGCATCGCCAGGGCGCTGTCGTCCCCCGACGACGACCTCACCCAGGCCGGTTCGGTGATGGGTACGGCCACCTACTTCTCTCCGGAGCAGGCGCAGGGCCTCCCGGTCGACCCCCGGTCCGACCTGTACTCGCTCGGCGTCGTCCTCTACGAGATGGTCACCGGCCGTCCACCGTTCAGCGGGGAGACGCCGCTGTCGATCGCGTACAAGCACGTGCAGGACCAGCCGGCACCTCCGTCGACGATCGTCCCCGACCTCCCGCACGGGTTGGAGGCGATCATCATGAAGCTCCTCCAGAAGAAGCCCGACGACCGCTACCCGTCGGCAGAAGCGCTGCGGGCCGACCTGAAGCGGTACCTCAACGGCGACGCCACCTCCGCCGAGCGAGCGGTGGCCGCCGCCGCAGTCGGTGCCGCCGCTGCGGCCACGACGATGCAGCCGGCGGTCACCGACGTGCCGCCCGACGAGGTCGACCCCGAACCCGACGGCGACGAGCCCAAGTCGCGCACAGGCGTGTTCCTGTCGGTCATCGTCGTCCTGCTGGTCATCCTGGCGGGACTGCTGTTCTGGTTCGCGAGCAGCCTCCGCACCGACACCGCTGAGGTCCCGTCGACCATCGGCCTGACCCGGGCCGAGGCAGAGCAGCTGCTCACCGACCAGGGGTTCGAGGTGGCCGTGACCGAGGAGCCGAACGCGTCGGTCGACGCCGGTCGGGTCATCTCCCAGGATCCCGCGGCGCAGACGACCGTCGACAAGGGCTCGACCGTGAAGCTCGTCGTGTCGAGCGGCGTCGAGCAGGTCGAGGTCCCCGACGTCGTCGGCCAGCAGCAGCAGGCCGCGCAGCTGATCCTCGTCGAACGTGGGCTCAAGTTCACCGTCACCGAGGTGGAGAACGACGACGCCGAGTCCGGCGTGGTGCTGAGCCAGGACCCCGCCGCCGGCGAACATCGGGCCCGGGACTCGGTGGTGGCGTTGCAGGTCGCCAAGGCCCCCGGTCAGGAGACCGTGCCCGACGTGGTGGGCAAGACGCTGCAGGCCGCCCAGGCCGAGCTGCAGGCATCGGGGTTCCGGGTCGGCGGCCCCAAGCAGGAAGCCAGCGCGACGGTGCCCGAGGGTCGTGTGATCTCGACCGACCCGGGCGCGGGGACGTCTGCGAAGAAGGGCGCAACGGTGACGATCACCGTCTCGACCGGTGTCGAGCAGGTGAGCGTCCCCAACGTGGTGGGCCAGACTGAGACCAACGCCACGAACAGCCTGCGGAGCCGCGGGTTCGAGGTCGAGATCTCCATCAAGGCGCTGACGCCGGGCGACGCCAACATCGGTCGGGTGGTCAGCCAGGATCCGACGTCGGGCAAGTCGGCCGACAAGGGTTCGACGGTCACGCTCGTCGTCGGACAGGCCACAGCCACCTCGACCACCGCAGCCACGACGACCACGTCGCCCTGACATGTCCCCGGCACGGGCGAAGGGAGCGGTGGCCCTGGGCGTGTCGCTCGGCGCCGCCGCGCTGCTCGTCGGGCTCCTGGGGTTCTCGTCGTCGCTGAACCCGATCGATGTGCTCCTCGGTCGTGGAGCGATCGTCACGGTCCCGGACCTGACCGGACGACCGCAGCCAGGCGCCGAGGCGGACGTCACCGACGCCGGACTCGTCCCCGAGGTTCGCACGAGCTACAGCCTCACCGGGGCCCGCGGGACGGTGATCGGTCAGGACCCACCGCCGGGTTCGCGGGTGCGAGAGGGTTCCAAGGTGCAGGTGGTGGTGAGTCGGGGGGTGAACCGCGTCGAGATGCCCGATGCCGTCGGCCGGCCGCTCGACGAGGTGACGGCACCGCTCGAGGAAGCGGGGGTGAAGGTCGAGACGACCCGCAGCGCGAGCGAGACGGTGGCCGAGGGCCTCGTGATCAGCCAGGAGCCCGGACCGGGCGTCCTGGTGACCGGTGACGACGTGGCGCGGTTCGTGGTCTCCGACGGGCCCGCCGATCGGCCGGTGCCCGACGTGGCTCGGTTGGGTCTCGCCGGCGCGTCGTTCCGCCTGGGCAAGGCCGGATTCGCGATCGCCGCGGTCACTCCGCTCGACGACCCGAACGCCGTGCTCGGATCGGTCGTCCGGACCGACCCACCGGCCGGGGCGGTCACACCGCGCGACGCCGCGGTGACGGTCTTCCAGGCAGCAGGCGCGCCGCCCGTCGCGGTGCCAGAGCTGGTGGGCCAGACGACCGACGCCGCGTCAGCGGCGCTGACGGCCTTGGGTCTGGTGCCGAACGTGATCCTCAACGGTGCCGGCACCGGCCCGGTGACCGCGCAGGACCCGGCGCCGACGACGACCCTGCGGCCCGGCTCGATCGTCACGCTCCAGGTGGTTCCCGGTGGCTGACGTCACGAACTGGCCCACCGCATGGGAGCAGGCCGGCGATCCCGAACCTGCTGGCGATCCCGAACAGGCTGTTCCCGAACAGGCTGTTCTCGAACTGGGTGACGCTGAACACGGCGACGCTGAACACGGTGATGCTGAACACGGTGATGCTGCGTCGGCAGCACCGGAAGGTGCGGCGGAGCAGACCACGCTCGTGGCCGCCGAGCGTCGCGCCGTGCAGCGTCGCCGCGCTCGATCCGAGCGCAAGGGCGATCGTCCGGTGCGCGTCCGCGGGCGCAAACCGGTGATCCCGGTCGGTGACCCGGAGGATCTGGACGACGTCCGTCATCCGAGGGCGACGTTGATCGGTCTGGTCGCGGTCGGCGTGCTGTTCCTCCTGAGCAGCCTGGCGATCGGGACCTCGCTCCGCGACGGCGAGCGCACGACGACGGTCCAGCGCGTCGCCGTGCCGCGAGTGGACGGCAGCACGCTCGATGACGCGTCGCGGGCCATCGGCGACCTCGGACTGCTGGTCGCCGTCGAGTACCAGCCGAACGAGGGCGTCCCCGAAGGCGTCGTGTTCGCTCAGCGTCCGGTCGCAGGGTCCAAGCTCGAGATCGGCACCGAGGTGACGCTGGTGGTCAGCGACGGACCTGCCGGGCTCAAGGTGCCGGAGGTCGAAGGCCTCCAGGGAGGTGAAGCCGCCAAGCAGCTGCAGGCGAACGGGTTCGCGCCGGTCATCGTCCCGACCCACGACGAGGTGGTCCGTCCGGGCGAGGTGCTGCGCACCGAACCCGCCGCAGGGACCAGGGCACCGCCGGGAGCGACGATCGACGTGCTGGTGTCGGCCGGTCCGGCGCCCCACGTCGTTCCCGACATCACCGGTCAAGAGGTCGCACAGGGCTTCTCGGCGCTGGGTCGAGCGGGCGTCGGCCTCGGTGCGGTGTCGACGGTCGCAGCCGACGGCCGACCACCGGGCGTCGTGGTCTCGACCGACCCGCCGGGTGGCACCTCGGTGCCCCGGGACCAACCCGTGGCGGTCGTGGTCACCGAGTCGACACCGGTGACGTCGGTCCCATCGGTCACCGGCCTCCTGCAGGCCACCGCCACCAAGGCGCTCGCGTCGAGCGGGCTCGTGGTCAGCATCCGCACGCAGTCCGTCCCGTTCGACGACAGCCGTGGCGGTCGGGTGATCGCCCAGAGCATCCCGGCCGGCACACCGTACGTGTCGGGGGTGCCCATCCAGCTGACCGTGGCGGTCGCGGCCGCACCGCCCACGACCACGACGGTCCCTCAGGACTCGACGACGACGGTCCCCTGACGACAGCGGCGCAGGAAGTTGTCCACGAGCCGGTGTCCTTCGTGGGTCAACACGGACTCGGGGTGGAACTGGACCCCTTCGACCATCAGCTCCCGGTGGCGCAGGCCCATGATGAGGCCGTCGTCGGTGACGGCGGTGATCTCGAGCTCGTCGGGCAGGGTGGAGCGGTCCACCACGAGCGAGTGGTACCGGGTGGCCTCGAGTGGATTGGTCAGGCCCTCGAACACGCCGACGCCGCGGTGCTCGATCAGCGACGTCTTGCCGTGCACCACCCGCGGTGCCCGCACGACGTCGCCGCCGAACACCTCACCCATGCACTGCATGCCCAGGCACACGCCGAAGACCGGGACGCGCGACCCCCACGACCGGATGATCTCGTTCGACAACCCGGCATCCGCGGGCGTGCCCGGACCCGGGCTGATCAGGATCCCGTCAGGATCGATCCGCTCGACGTCGTCGAGGGTGATGGCGTCGTCGCGGTGCACCTCGGGTCGGGCGCCGAGCTCGCCGAGGTACTGGACGAGGTTGTAGACGAACGAGTCGTAGTTGTCGATGACCAGGATCCGGGGTCCCACGACCGGCAGCGTACGGGTTGTCCGGAACGACGCGACAGCCGTTAGTGTCGGACCCCATGGCGAAACCGGCCAAACGCAGGGTGGAGGGCAGCGGAGCAGGCGACGGGTCCGATACCGCCAGCAGATCGACAGCGGCCAAGTCGACCCCCAGCAAGCGGGTCACCCCCAAGACGGCCGACCGCCCCAGCTCCCGATACACACCGCCCGGTACCGGTGCCCCCAGGGGCCCGAGCCCGCGCTGGGTCCCGATCTTGATGTTCGGCCTGTGGGGGC
>JAPXRJ010000148.1:0-7683 GCA_033813615.1 Microthrixaceae bacterium
CCCAGGAAGCCGGCGCCAAGGAGCGCGACCTGGTGCAGGCGCTCGCGGTCCGTGGATCGCTCCTCCCCGGTGTGTACTCCCAGGTGTCGGAGCTCGCCGCCGCCCAGGACATCCAGTCCTCGCAGGCAGCGGCGGTGTCCGACGCGGACCTGGCCGTGCGGATCGATCGCGTGGGCGACGCCCTGGCCGCAGCGTCGTTCGGTCGTGACGACCTGTTCTTCGCATCGCTCGCCGGCGCGACCGTCGAGGGGGCCGCGGTGGACACGTGGCTGCAGAGCGCTGATGTCCGCGTCGCCGAGCTGCTCGAGCTCCGCGACGTCGCCGCCGGCCGTGCCGTGGCCGCGGTGGAAGGCCTCGCCAGCTCGAGCCGCGAGGTGCTGCTGCTGGCCGCCGGCGCTCTCGTCGCAGTGCTGCTGATCAGCGCACTCCTGGTCCGCTCCGCCATCCGCTCCATCGCCCGGCCGCTGACCGAGCTGGCCACGCAGGCCGACGAGGTGGCGATGGTCCGCCTGCCCGAAGCGGTGAAGGGCCAGCAGTCCGGTGGCAGCGCGGCGCACCTTCCCGCGATCAGAGCGACCGGCGCATCCGAGGTGCAGGAGGTCGCCGGTGCGTTCAACAACGTGCAGGAGACGGCGCTGCGCCTCGCCGGCGAGCAGGCCGTCATGCGGCGCAACCTCGCCGACGCCCTGACCAACCTGGGTCGACGCAACCAGGCGCTCCTCGGTCGCCAGCTGGACTTCATCTCCTCGCTCGAGCAGCGGGAGACCGACCCCGCCTTCCTCGAGCACCTGTTCAAGCTCGACCACCTGGCGAGCCGCATGCGCCGCAACGCCGAATCGCTGCTGATCCTCACCGGTTCCGAGACGCCACGACGCCGACGCAAGCCGGCTCCGTTGACCGAGGTCGTGCGCGCCGCGATGAGCGAGGTCGAGGACTTCGAACGTGTGCGCCTGGGCCACCTCGGCGACGCCACGCTCACCGGTCCTGTCGTCATCGACCTGGTCCACATGCTCGCCGAGCTGATCGAGAACGCCCTGCGGTTCTCCCCGCCGGACACCACGGTGGAGATCGACGGGCGTCGCCTCGGACAGGGCGGCTACCAGCTCGCGGTGATCGACCACGGCGTCGGCATGGCCGATGTGGAGATCGTCGCCGCCAACCAGCGCCTCGCCGGACTCGACGAGGTCGACGGCATGCCCACCCGCTACCTGGGCCAGTACGTGGTGGCGCGCCTGGCGACCAAGACGGGATCTCTCGTCCGCCTGCAGCCCACCTCCGGCGGTCGCGGCGTCACCGCGGTGGTGACCGTGCCCGCCACGGGCACCGTCGGCGGCGCCGACCGCTCGTCGATCGCCCGGCCGCTCCCCGGATCCAAGGCCGCCCGTGAGGCGGGGCCGGACCTCTACGCCCCCGGCGCCGGACTCACCCGGCAGGTGTTGCAGCCCGACGCGGTGATCGACCCCACGGCGGATCCGTACGCCGAGCCGGTTCCGACGCGGGACGACCTCGTCGTCGACGACGCCGCAGCCGGCACCGAGGACTGGTCGTGGACGCCCGACGTGGTCGCCGTCGAGGAGCAGCACAACTCCGCTGCGCCGCACGGAGCCGTTGAGTCGAGCGGCTCCGACGTCGCCGAGGCCGGGTCCTGGACCGTCGACGGCGACTGGGTCGCCGCGCCGGATCACGCCGGATCGTCGGAGCATGCCGGCTCGTTGGATGCCGGCTCGTTCGAGGACGCCGCGGATCAGGAGCCCGTCGATGCCGACGGCTGGTTGTCCGAGGGCGCGCAGCCGACGATCTCGCACGACCCGCCGCCGGCGACGCCGATCGTGCACCCGTCGATGCAGTCGAGCGACGAGCCGACCGAGTTCTCCGCTGCCGACTTCGCCGCCGGGATGTTCGCGGCGGAGGAGTTCGGAGCCGTCCCGTCGAGCACCGACGCGCCGCCACCGCCGCCCGCGGCCGTCCCGGATCAGATCTGGGGCACCCCGCCCGAGCCTGCCGCCGCCGAGGAGGTGCCGCTCGCCGCACCGACGGGCGCTGCGTCGTCGGGATCCGACATCCCGTCGGGCCTGGGCGGCGGACTCGCTCGGCGAGTGCCCGGCCAGTCGCTGAACGACAGCCCGCTCGGACAGACCCAGGACGTCGCCGTCGAGGACCACGACCGCTCTGCTGACGGCGTCCGGTCCATGCTCTCCGCCTTCCAGGGCGGCCGGAGCCGTGGACGGGTCGACACCGAGGTCGCAGAGCCCGCCGCTCCCGACACCGCGATGGGTGGACTCGTCCCGACCGGTCTCACCGCCGTCGCATCCGACCCCGACCACACGAGCGCCCCGGTGGCGCCGGAACTGGAGGATCCCCGTGATCACTGACGTCAACGAGCAGGTGCAGCAGATCCCCTGGCTGCTGTCGCGCTTCGTGGAGCAGACACCCGGCGTCAGCGACGCCGTGTGCGTCAGCTCCGACGGACTGCTGATGGCGATGTCCACCGGTCTCGACCGGGCCCGGGCCGACCAGTTCGCGGCGATCGCCGCCGGGCTGACCAGCCTGTCGCTCGGTGCCTCGCGCTGCTTCGGCTACGGCGAGGTGGATCAGGTCATGGTGGAGATGAGCACGGGCTTCCTGTTCGTCGCATCCATCTCCGACGGCAGCTGCCTCGGCATCCTGTCCTCCAAGGACGCGGACGTCGGTCTGGTCGGCTACGAGATGACGCTGCTGGTCGAGCGGTTCGGCACCGTGCTGACCGCACAGGTCCGAGCCGGGCTCCGCAGCGTCCTCGCCGCGAGCTGATCCGCTCCGAGCGAGGACGACCGACCGATGTCCACCTGGGACGACCCCACCTCCGGCCTGCGGCCGGCGGGATCGGTCGCGCCCCCGGACGCGGTCACCGCTGTGCAGCACGACGACGACGGCGATGACGACGACGGCGAGCTGGTCCGTCCGTTCGTGATCACCGGTGGTCGGACCCGCCATGCCAGCGTCCACCTCCGGGTCGAGGCCCTCGTCGTGGCGACCGGCAACGTCCATGACCGCCAGCTCCAGTTCGAGCACGCCCGCATCATCGGCCACTGCGCCTCTCCGGTCTCGGTCGCAGAGGTCGCGGCCCGGATCGGCGTCCCCCTGGGCGTCGCGCAGATCCTGGTCGGTGACCTGGCCGAGGCCGGCCTCGTCCAGATCCACGAAGCACGTCAGGCCGCCACGCCCGCACTCCTCCTGAGGATGATCGATGCAGTACGAGCACTCTGACCCCAATCGAGCCGACGCCGGTCAGCTGCTGTCGCCCACGGGCGCGCCGCAGCCGGTCAAGATCCTGGTGGCCGGCGGCTTCGGGGTCGGGAAGACCACCCTGGTCGGCGCCATCTCCGAGATCGAGCCACTGACCACCGAGGCGACGATGACGGCCTACTCGGAGTCGGTGGACGACACGTCGAAGGTCGACCGCAAGACCTCGACCACGGTGGCGATGGACTTCGGTCGGATCACGATCGACTCGGAGCTGATCCTGTACCTGTTCGGCACACCGGGCCAGGAGCGCTTCTGGTTCATGTGGGACGACCTCGTCGACGGGGCGCTCGGCGCCGTCGTCCTGCTCGACACCCGCCGCATCCAGGACTGCTTCGCTGCGGTCGACTTCTTCGAGAGCCGCGGCGTGCCGTTCGTGGCGGTCGTCAACCAGTTCGACGACGCCGGCTCCTACACCCTCGAAGAGGTCCGCGATGCGCTGGCGTTGCCCGCGCACGTCCCGCTCGTGCGAGCCGACGCCCGGTCCCGAGAGTCGGTGAAGATGGTGCTGATCGCCCTGCTCGAGCATCTGATGCGGCGGGCGATGGAGGACCAGCGAGCTGCCGCCCACCAGGCCTGACCTCCCCAACCCCGGATTCTGACGATACGTCACCACCGTCGCGGTCGTTCCGCGTCATGAGAATCCCGCGTCATGAGGATTCCGCGTGGTTGCGGGGTCGGGAGTGGGTCGTCAGGAGGACGACGAGGCGGAGCTCTTCTTCGACGGGCGGTCGCTCTTGTTGCCACCGGAGGAGCTGTCGCTCTTCGTGCCGCCAGAGGACGAATCGCTCTTGGACGACTCGCCCTTGGACGACTCGCCGTTGGAGGACGACGAGTCGCTCTTGGACCCTTCAGCCTTGGACTTGGATCGGGATCCTGCGTCGTTCTTGTAGAAGCCGGAGCCCTTGAAGGCGATCCCGACCGGTGAGAACACCTTGCGCAGGGCGCCGCCGCAGGACGGGCACTCGGTGAGCGCGTCGTCGGACATGGACTGCTGGATGTCGAACTCATGGCCGCAGTCGCGGCACCGGTACTCGTAGACGGGCATGGTGCTCGGGAGAGTACCGCAGGCGACCACGCACCCCCCAGGCCACTCCCGCCGATCCTCGCCGATCGCTCCGTCGGTCTTCCCGTCGTCGCTCGAGTAGGCCGTTCGGCCCATCGTGGGCGCTGGGACTTCTCCCTGGGTTCCGTCCGACGTCCACGGCGTTACCATCGTCGGGTGTCGTGCCGAGCCGGCCGACCACCAGCTGGGACCGACGAGAGGAACGGGGTCGCGCAATGGCAAGGGTCACCAAGGCAGTCATCCCCGCCGCCGGCCTCGGCACCCGCTTCCTCCCTGCGACCAAGGCGCAGCCCAAGGAGATGCTGCCGGTCGTCGACAAGCCGGCCATCCAGTACGTGGTGGAAGAGGCGGTGGCCGCCGGGATCGACGACATCCTGATCATCACCGGCCGCAACAAGCGCAGCCTCGAGGACCACTTCGATCGCAACTTCGAGCTCGAGCACCAGCTGCGGTCGAAGGGCAAGATCGGCGACCTCGAGGAGGTCGTGGAGCTGGCCGAGCTGGCCGACATCCACTTCGTCCGCCAGGGCGAGCCCCTCGGATTGGGTCACGCCGTGTCCGTCGCACGCAAGCACGTCGGCAACGAGCCGTTCGTGGTGATGCTCGGCGACGACATCATGGACGAGCAGTCCACGGTCCTCTCCGACATGATCAAGCAGTTCGACCAGTCGGGCTCCTCCATCGTGGCGCTGATGGAGGTCCCTCACGACGCCATCTCGGCCTACGGCTGTGCGGCCGTCGACGACCGCGACGGCTCGTTGTGCCGCATCACCGGCATCGTGGAGAAGCCGGCACCCGAGGACGCCCCGTCGAACCTGGCGGTCATGGGCCGCTACCTGTTCACGCCCGAGATCTTCGGCGAGCTGGAGCACGTCGAGCCCGGCGTCGGTGGCGAGATCCAGCTCACCGACGCCATCGCCGGCCTGCTCGGCCACACCGAGGTGTTCGGCTGGACCTTCGGCGACGGCCGCTACGACATCGGCAAGAAGATCGACTACCTGCGGGCGACCGTGGAGCTGGCGCTGCAGCGCGAGGACCTGGGCCCCGAGTTCCGGGAGTTCCTGGGCGACGTCGTGCGCCGCGAGGGTCTCGCCTGAGCGACGTCGCTCGGCGTGGCGGGCGTGTGACAACCGGGTGGTGCTGTGGTGGGCTGACCCGATGATCGAACTCGTCGACGCCCTCGACCACGTCCTGTCCCGGATGCCGGTCCAGCCGCCCGTGGACGTGGCACTGGCCGACGCGCTGGGCCTGGTGGTCGTCGACGACGTCGTGGCGACCGAGCTGGTGCCGGGTTGGGACAACGCCGCGCTCGACGGGTTCGCCGTACGTGCTGCAGACGTGTCGGACCCGGGGTCGGTCCTGGATGTGGTCACCACCATCGCCGCGGGCGACCCCGGCGATACGCCGATCGGTGCGGGCCAGGCGGCGCGCATCATGACCGGCGCGCCGATCCCTCCGGGGGCCGACGCGATCGCCATGGTCGAGATCACCGAACCGGTCGACGGCGGCGTCCAGGTGCTGGTCCGGCGGGCGGTCGATCGGGGAGCCGGTGTGCGTCGAGCCGGCGACGACGTCTCGCCCGGCGACGTCGTCGTCACCGCCGGCACCACGCTGGGGATCGGGCACCTGGGGCTCCTGGGGTCGATCGGGACCTCGACGGTGCGCGTGCGACGCCGGATGCGCGTCGGCGTGCTGTCCACCGGCGACGAGCTCGTCGAGGGCGGGGGCCCGCTGCAGCGAGGCCAGGTCCACGACTCGAACCGCCTGGCCCTCCTCGCCGCCTGCGGCGCGTCGGGCTTCGAGGCCGTCGACCTCGGACTGGTCCGCGACGACGAGGACTCGATCGAGGCCGCGATCCGCTCCGGCGTCGCCGACTGCGACGCGCTGCTCACCAGCGGTGGGGTCTCGATGGGGGACTTCGACTTCGTCAAGGCGGTGCTCGCCCGGATCGGCGACATGCGCTGGATGCAGATCGCCATCAAGCCCGCCAAGCCCTTCGCGTTCGGCCTGGTCGACGGTGCACCGGTGTTCGGGCTGCCCGGCAACCCGGTCAGCTCGCTCGTCAGCTTCGAGCTCCTCGCACGACCGGCGCTGCTCGCTGCGTGCGGCCGTTCTGCGATCCAGCGCCGTCGCGTCAGCGCCACCGTCGAGCACGACCTGCGCCGACGGGTCGACGGGAAGGTGCACTTCGTGCGGGTGGCGTTGCGACAGGATGTCGAGCTGGGCTTCCTGGCCCGCTCCGCGGGCGCTCAGGGGTCGCACCAGATGACCGGGCTCGCGCAGGCCGACGGTCTGGCCGTGCTCGCCGACGGCGACGGCGTCGCCGCGGGAACGCCGGTCGAGGTGATCCTGCTCGACGGCTGAGCCCGGCCGGCCCTCACCGTCCCCCACACCCTCGTTCTGTTCGGCGTTTCACAAGGAAAACCTTGTGAAACGCCGAACAGAACGGGAGTCGTGGGCGCCGTACGCTGCAGGCGTGAGCGTCCGTGCACCGTCCGTGCCACTCGTCGACTCCTTCGGGCGCGTCCACCGGGACCTACGGATCTCGGTCACGGACCGCTGCGACTTCCGCTGCACGTACTGCATGCCCGAGGACGGCCTGCCGTGGGCCCCGCGGGATCGCGTCCTGCGCTTCGAGGAGATCGCGCGGGTCGCCCGGGTGCTGGTGCAGCGCTTCGGGATCGACTCGATCCGACTGACCGGTGGGGAGCCGACCGTCAGGGCCGACCTCGTCGAGCTCGTGTCCATGCTGGCGCCGTTGGGCGCCGACCTGTCGATGACGACCAACGGCGCGACGCTCGTCCGTCACGCCGAGCCCCTGCGTGCCGCCGGCCTGCGAAGGGTGAACGTCTCGCTCGACACGCTGCGACGTGACCGCTTCGCCACGCTCACACGCCGCGACGCGCTGTCGAAGGTCCTCGCCGGCATCGATGCGGCGGTCGTCGCCGGGTTCGACCCGGTCAAGGTCAACGCGGTGCTGATGGCCGGCGTCAACGACGACGAGATCGTGGACCTCGCCCGCTTCGGCCGGGAGCGGGGCGTGACCATGCGGTTCATCGAGTACATGCCGCTCGACGCCGATGGCCGATGGGACGGGACCGAGGTCGTCGGTCGCGAACGTGTCCTCGCCGAGCTGGCCGAGCAGTTCCCGCTCGTCCCGGTGGCGCGCGGCCACGAACCCGCCGAGCGCTACCGGTACGCCGATCTGACCCCTGGCGCCCCCGGTTCGGAGGTCGGGGTGATCCCGAGCGTCAGCACGCCGTTCTGCGACACGTGCGACCGCATCCGACTCACCGCCGAAGGGGCGTTGCGCAACTGCCTGTTCTCGACCGGGG